>CAZZCS010000081.1:0-11278 GCA_964652645.1 uncultured Candidatus Cloacimonadota bacterium
TTAAGACCACTGTGACAGATGATACTCATTTGCAGATTTGGGTGAGAGTTTGTACTAGACACAAGAATGCTCTACGGAGCTATCAGACCAGGCTTGGAAACTCTCCATCTGGAGTATGGGTCAAAATAATCATTGACACAATCGATTACCTGTTTCATCTTATGAGAAAGTACTAAGGTACTATTTGTGTGTGAGATAAAGTATGTGTCTGGTCAGTACTGACAGCCCTCTGGTTGTCTCGGGATCGGGCACCCTGGAAAAAATAAACAACGATTTGATAGGTGTATTGCGCTATGAAGATGGAAGATCTGAATTACTATTACAACAAGTTTAAGTTTGGCGAAGATATTTTTCACCAGTTGATGCAGAAGCGTGTCCGGGAAATTCTATTGGTTTCCACATTCTATGATGCCTTTATTTTTGAGCAGGACGGCAGGCTTTCCGAGCAAATCTTTGGAGAGTACAGACAGTTGAATCTCACGACTGCTCCACGTATTACGAGCGTGCCCACAGGTGAAGATGCCCTCCGGAAGATCAAAGAAAACGATTACGATCTGGTGATTACGATGATGCGGATTGGCGAGATTGGCCCCTTCCAACTGGCTAAGCAGATCAAGGCAACCAACCCCCAGCTCCCCATTCTCTTGCTCCTCAATGTGCAGTCGGACTATGTGATCTGGGAAAATCATGAAGCTGATAAACAGTACATAGACGACGTGTTCCTCTGGAATGGCGATACAAAGCTCTTTCTGGCGATGGTGAAAAGCGTGGAAGACAAGATGAATCTGGAATATGATACCGTTCATGGCTTGGTTCGCGTAATCCTTTTAGTCGAAGATTCTATCCACTACTACTCCATGTTTTTACCCTCACTATACTCGGCGGTAATGAAACAAACCCAACGCCTCATAGAAGAAGAAGTGAGCGACATAAACAAGCGCCTGAGAATGAGGGTTCGCCCCAAGGTTGTGATGGCTCACGATTATGAGGAGGCCATAGAGCTCTATTCCAAATACAAGGAGTATTTACTCTGCGTGATCTCTGATGTCCGTTACAAGAAAGATGGAGTTATCACTGCTGATGCGGGTTTTCAGCTCATCGATCATATCCTTTCGGAGCAAAGCGAGCTACCCATCATCCTTCAATCTTCTGAGGATGAAAATGAAGAGATGGCAGTTCAGAGGAATGTCCACTTTCTGAACAAAAACTCCAAGCATCTCTTCTCAGACCTCAGAAACTACATGGTTTACAATCTCGGGTTTGGGAACTTTATATTCAGGGGTGTTGATGGCGAAATCATTGGTGAAGCCGCTAATATCGCGGAGTTTGAGGAGAAAATCCTCATCATCCCCGAAGAATCACTTGTCTTTCACAGCAGATTCAATCATTTCTCAAACTGGTTGGTAGCCCACGGCGAAATCCAGATTGCCAAACGTATCCGTCCCATGAAGATCGAAGACTTTGAGAGTCGGGACGAACTCCGCCGCTTTCTCTTTCACACTTTTAGAACTGTCCGAATCGAAAAGAACAAAGGCAAGATAATAAACTTCGATGCCGTATCACTAACTGAGCTAAACCAGGTGATCCGTTTGACAGAGGGATCTCTGGGCGGTAAGGGGAGAGGATTGGCTTTTCTGAATGCACTCCTGTGCACCATGGACTATGAAAGCAAGTTTGAAGGTTATGGCATCTCGCTTCCCAGCACAGCCATCATCGGAACAAATGAGTTTGACCTGTTTGTGGAAAATAACAAGATTACAGATAAAGTGCTGGGTAAGACAGACGAAGAGATCGATGAGATCTTCCGCGCTGGAAAGTTATCAGACCAACTGGTTCAGAGGCTGGAGATCTATCTAAAGCACATCCATTACCCGATAGCCGTGAGGTCTTCCAGCTTGCTCGAAGATTCCCAGGCTCAACCTCTGGCAGGAGTCTATAGGACTTTTATGCTACCCAATAACCATTCAGATAGTTTGTTTAGGCTACGCCAGCTGATGGATGCGATTAAGCTTGTCTTTTCCTCAGTGTTTCTGTCTGATGCCAGGAACTTCCTGGAAGCCTTGAACTTTAAGGCTGAAGAAGAAAAAATGGCTGTCATCATCCAGGAAGTTGTGGGTAGCATGCATGGCGAGCACTACTATTATCCTCACATCTCGGGCGTTGCGCAATCGTATAATTTCTATCCCACCTCATATATGACTCACACAGATGGGATCGCCAACGTCGCTCTGGGTTTGGGTAAATCCGTTGTGGAAGGTAAGCTCAATTATCGATTCTGTCCCAAATACCCCGAAACCGATATGCTCCCTCAGGAAGAGATGGTACGATCTTCTCAGAAGGACTTTTATGCCTTGGATTTATCCAAAAACGATTTTGACCTTACCAAGGGCGAAGAGATAACCCTCGAAAAGCTCAATATTAGATCTGCTGGCAGCCATGATGTCCTGAGGTATCTCACCTCAATCTGGGACTATGAAAACCATCGTCTCACGGAGAATCTGGAATCTGCGGGGATGAAGGTGCTCACCTTTGCCAGTATTCTCAAGTATAACTACTTCCCGCTGGCAAAGATAGTGGAAGAGCTCCTTGAAATTGGTGAAATAGCTCTGGGAATTCCGGTGGAAATCGAATTTGCCATCAATCTCGATCGGGACAATAGGTTCAATCAACGACCTACTTTTTACATACTGCAGATCAGACCGCTCTCGGTGACCACCGAAGCGTATCGGATCGACCCGGACAAGCTGGTCAAACAAGACCTTTTGATGTACACGGAACATGGTATGGGGAATGGGGTGATCGATGATTTGTATGATATCATCTACATGGATCCAGAGAGGTTTGATACTACCAAGACTACTGAAATGCAAACAGAGATCGAGCTCTTCAATCAGGAAATGGCCAGGATGGGAAAACGTTATATCCTGATCGGGCCGGGTAGATGGGGCTCCAGAGATAGGTTTTTGGGCATTCCCGTGCGCTGGCCCCAGATAAATAGGGCCAAGGTCATCCTGGAAACAGGTCTACGCGATTTTATCGTGGAAGCCTCGCAGGGAACTCATTTCTTTCACAACCTGGTAGCGATGAACGTGGGGTATTTCACTATTCCATTCATTTCCCAGACGGATTTTGTAGATTGGGAATGGATTCTGAGCCAGGAGATCAATAAGCGGGGCGAATACTTTGTGCACCTCACTTTCAAGGAGCCCTTGATCGTAAGAATGGATGGGAAGACAGGATTGGCCGTAATCTGTAAATAACATGATCGCTACAAACTATTGGTCGCGGGAAACTGAGCTGATTGAAAGCGTGATGCCACGCAGGATCCAACACATTCTGCTTATCGCATCGCTATATGACTCATTCGTTTTTGAGGTTGATGGATTCCTGGCAGAACAAGTGGCTGAAGACTTCTATCTCTTGAATCTGACTACTCAACCTGATATTTATCACGCCTCCAGCATCGATAGCGCTCAGAAACAGCTTCAGTACGAGCAGATTGATATAGTCGTGATCCACCTGGCTTCGATGAGGTCGATCGCCCTGGGGCTCCTTGCCAAGATCAAAGAGACGCACCCAGACATTCCGATCTTCTTTCTCCTGAGTGCTCCTCTCGATCTGATGTTCGTCGAGAATCATATCGAAGAACTGCTGCTGGTGGACGATTTTTACTACTGGAGTGGAGATTCAAAACTCTTTCTGGCGATTATAAAACAACAAGAAGAAAAGCTCAATATCGAACATGATACGCAGGTATATAACATTCCCATTATTATGGTGGTCGAGACCTTTATCCCTTACTACTCGCAGTTTCTGCCCCTATTCTACGAACAGATAATGCAGCTCAACCAGACAGTGATCCGGCACGAACATCAGGATTTTAATAAGTCTCTGTATATGAATGCCAGGCCCCGAGTGCTGCTCTTGCATGATTACGAGAGCGCCGTGGATTTCTATATGAAACATCAGGAATGTGTGATTGGGATCATCAGCAATATCAATTACAACTATCGAGGTACGATGAACCGTGATGCCGGGCTGAAACTGCTGCAGTTCATTCGTAAACGGAATCCTACCCTGCCGTTCCTGCTCCAATCTTTCAACCCCATGTATAGAGATGTCGTGACGAGCAATGAGGGGGAGTTTCTCTACAAAGATATTGTCGGACTGAGAAAGCAACTGAGAAAGTGGCTCGAGACCGAGATAGGTTTTGGAAAATTCGTGTTTAAAATGCCGGATCAACGTAGGCTTGGAGAAGCAAAATCACTCATCGGTTTTCTAAACATGATCGGCAATATCCCTCTGCAATCGCTTACCTATCACTTCGAACATGGGCATATCGAAAAGTGGCTCAATACTCATGCGGAGGTTGCGCTCACCATTTACATCAAGCGTTTCCATGCAGTCCGTGATCCAGAGGAGCTGCGCATAAAACTCGTAGAAGCTTTCCAGTCTCTCATCTCCTATCGCAGAAGGGAAAAGATCCAGGATTGGACAGACGAATCAAACTTTAAGATAAACCTGATCTACAAGATAGGCGAGGATTCAATCGGTGGTAAGGGACGCGGGCTGGCCTTTTTGAACGTTGTTCTCAACAGATATAGTAATCTCAGTGATTCCTATCCCAATGTGAGCATATCCGTACCTGTGGCAGCAGTTCTGGCAACGGGGGAGTATGATAAACTGATTGCCCTGAATCCGCATCTGCTAAACTTTGAGGGGATGACGGATGAACAGATAGACAAAGCTTTTATCCGCAGTACCTTTCCCAGCTCGACTATCAGCATTCTGGAGCAGATTGTGGATCAGACCAGTTTCCCTCTGGCTATTAGATCCTCGTCTGTTTTAGAGGATTCGATTACCAACCCCTTTGCTGGAATCTTCAGGACATATCTGATTCCCAATAGCCACTCTGATCATGATATCAGATTGCAGCAACTGATCACAGCTATAAAGCTCGTTTATGCCTCTATGCACTTGAAGAATGCCAGAGTCTACAGAGAATCGCTGCGGATCCCTTCCCGGGAAGAAAAGATGGCTATCATCATTCAGAAAGTGGCAGGCAGTTTGCACGGAAGTCACTTTTACCCTCTGGTTTCTGGTGTGGCTCAATCCTACAATTACTATCCGAGCTCCAATATGACCCATGAAGAGGGCGTGGTTACCCTATCCACAGGCCTGGGAAAAACCGCTGTGGAAAGAGAGCGCACCTTTGCTTTTTGTCCGGCTCACCCCAATAAAGATATGTTTACGACCCTGGATATCGTCTCAAACTCCCAAAGACATTTCTATGCGATAGCTTTGGATAAGACGGAGTTTGATCTCCAGCATGGGGAAGATGCGTCCCTGGAGAGAGTAAGAGTCACTCAGAAGCTGTGTGAAAATGAATTGGTGGATCTCACCTCTGTATGGGACTATGAAAACAAAGAATTTCTCTCGGGATCCTATGCCAGGGGGCCTCGGGTGATAACCTATCGCAACATGCTCCACTACAATCAATATCCTCTGGCAAACATTATCAAGGACTTTATCAAGCTGGGTAGAGAAGTGATGGGATGTGAAGTCGAAATAGAATTTGCCTTCGATCACGATCACACCAGTGGCCATAGCCATTTCTACCTGCTTCAGATTCGTCCGATTGCAGTGAACTGCATGCTATATTCCGAGCCCCTTGAAAAGTACCTGGATAAGAGGCAGGAGCTGTTACTCTTCTCTTCTTATGCCCTTGGAAGTGACATAAACGAAGATATCTCCACGATCATCTATATTCCGCCTGAGTCTTTCAACGTAGTAAAAACTGAGGCGATGGTGGAAGAGCTGGAAGAGCTGAATCAACTAATGAGAGAGAAAAACGAGAAGTATCTACTTATCGGGCCTGGCCGGTGGGGCTCTTCGGATAGATTTCTGGGAATTCCTGTGGTATGGAGCCAGATCTCAAACGCCCAGATCATCGTAGAAGTAGTACTGCCAAATATGGCCATAGAAGCCTCTCATGGGAGCCATTTCTTTCACAATCTGTTCTCCATGAACGTGGCCTATCTTACTGTGTGGGACAAAGCTAAAAATGATTATCTGGATTGGGAGTGGCTGGACGATCAGCCTACTGTAATCAAGAGAGAGTACTTCATTGTAAAAAAAATAGATCGAAATCTGAAGATTTTGTTTGACGGAAAGAATGCAGTAGTCAAGAAGTGAAACCGTGTGTTTTTTCTTTAATTATAAATAACCGTGTGTCGAAATAAATCACAGGAGGTATGTGTCAATGACAATGCACGAGTTTATGCATCAGGTGTCAGCAAAGAATGCTGATCAGCCGGAGTTTATCCAGGCTGTAACCGAGGTTGTCGAATCGATTTGGGATGTGTATGAAGCAAATCCCCAATTCAAAAAAGCCAGGATTCTAGATCGAATCGTGGAGCCTGAACGAGTAATCATTTTCAGAGTTCCATGGCAAACAGATGCTGGAGAAGTCGTAGTAAACCGTGGATTCAGAGTGGAATTCAACAGCGCAATCGGCCCCTACAAGGGTGGCTTGCGTTTTCACCCAAGTGTCAATCTAGGCATCCTGAAGTTTCTAGGATTTGAGCAAGTCTTCAAAAACAGTCTTACTACTCTCCCCATGGGTGGTGGTAAAGGTGGATCAGATTTCAACCCCAGAGGCCGCTCTGATGAAGAAGTGATGCGTTTCTGTCATTCCTTTATGCTTGAGCTGTTCAGACATATCGGCCCCAATACCGACGTCCCTGCTGGTGATATCGGTGTAGGCAAACGCGAGATTGGTTACTTGTTTGGCCTCTATCGTAAGATTCGTAACGAGTTTACCGGTGTGTTGACAGGTAAAGGTCTGGATTGGGGCGGAAGCTTGATCAGACCCGAAGCAACAGGCTATGGAACAGTCTATTTTGCCGAAGAAATGCTCAAGACGGTAAACGAATCTCTAGAAGGGAAAACCGTTCTGGTATCAGGCTCTGGAAATGTATCCCAGTTTGCCATCCAAAAGATAAATCAACTGGGCGGAAAGGTCGTAACAGCATCTGATTCAGACGGCTTTATCCACGATCCTGATGGTATCGTTGGCGAAAAATGGGAATACTTGATGGAACTGAAGAACGTTCGTCGTGGCAGAATCAAAGAGTATGCAGATGAATTTGGAGCCAAATACTACCCAGGCGAGAGACCCTGGTCTATCCCCGGCCAAATTGCTCTACCCTGCGCCACTCAAAACGAGATCAATGGCGAAGAAGCCAAGACTCTGGTCAAGAATGGCTGCATTTGCGTTTCTGAAGGTGCCAATATGCCCACTACTCCAGAAGGTGTGGAAGTATTCTTGCAAAACAAGATTCTCTATGGCCCTGGCAAAGCAGCCAATGCTGGAGGCGTAGCCACCAGCGGTCTTGAGATGACGCAAAACAGCATGCGGATAAACTGGAGCCGAGAAGAAGTCGATGCCAAACTGCATGGAATTATGCAAGCCATACACAACCAGTGTGTTAGCTATGGCAAAGAAGGAAACTTCGTAAATTATGTAAAAGGTGCCAATGTCGCTGGATTTATAAAAGTGGCAAACGCAATGATGGATCAGGGATTGATCTAAGTATTTAACACATAAGCAAATTGAGTCCGGAGTGCAACAGCTTCGGACTCAATCTTTAAGAGAGTTATGACAGATTATATCGATCAGCTAAAAGAACGGATCAAAGAGCTTAGTTGTCTCTATCGGATCTCAGAAATTTCGAATGCCCCCAGCCAAAGCTTGAGGCAGATTCTGAGCCAGATCGTGAGTGTGATTCCACCTTCGATGCAGTTTCCTGAAATCGCCAGTGCCCGGCTCATGGTCGATGGAGACTATTATTGCAGTGAAAACTTCAGCCAGAGCCCCATAACGATGGCCACGGAAATCCTGATCAATTACCAACCCAGAGGCATTTTGGAAGTCTTCTATCACGAAAGTAGCAATGATGGCAAAGCCACATTCCTCCCAGAAGAAGAACAGCTTCTAAAGACCGTTGCTCAGCAATTGGCTATGATTATTGAGAGAAAAACTGTGGAAGAAACGAACGCTCATTTGCAGGAGCAACTACGCCATGCTGATCGTCTTGCGACGATCGGCCAACTGGCTGCCGGAATTGCTCACGAGATCAATGAACCCCTGGGTACGATCCTGGGTTTTGCCCAGCTCATACAGAGCACTTATGATCTGGATAGCGATCTTGCAGATGACATCCAAAAAATCGTAAACGCCACTCTACATGGCCGGGAGGTAGTACGCAAGCTCATGCTCTTCTCTAGGCAGATGCCTCCCAAGAAATCTGTAGTGAACCTGAATAAGATCATCGACGATGGATTTTACTTCCTGGAGAACAGATGTGCAAAACAAGGAGTCGAGATCATCAAAGATCTCGATCCATCCCTGCCAGACATCGTTGCTGATCCCAGCCAGATGCATCAAGTACTGGTAAATCTCACAGTCAATGCCATGCAGGCAATGCCGGATGGGGGCCTGATCAGCATTTCAACCTCCCAACAGGGTAAAGAGATTGTGCTGCTCATAAAGGATACTGGGATTGGCATGAATGCCGAACTTCTACGCAAGATTTTCATTCCCTTTTTTACTACGAAAGACATCGACCAGGGGACTGGTCTTGGATTGTCTGTCGTACATGGAATTGTAACTGCCCATAATGGTAGCATACATGTGGAGAGCGAGCCCCGAAAAGGCTCCACCTTCAAAATAACTCTTGGAGTCGCAAATGCCTAAGCTCAGTGAAAGAATTCTGGTCGTGGACGATAGTCCTGATACTTTGGAAATGCTCCGTAGAAAGCTGATGTCCAAGTCCTACGAAGTGTACACGGCCCCCGATGTACCCAAAGCACTTGAGATTTTGGAAAATATTCCCATTGATCTCGTCCTGACTGATTACAAGATGCCAAAGATCAGCGGTCTGGACCTGATCAAGCACATTCATAACAACTACAGCAAGATCAAAGTGATAATGCTCACAGGGTACCCCACGATTGAAGGAGCTGTCGAAGCAGTAAAAGTAGGCGCGGAGGAGTACCTCACTAAGCCTTTCACAGACGAAGAGCTCTTCACATCCATAGATAATGCGATTGAAAAAATACGCAACCAAAAGCAATTTCTCAAGACAAAAGCTCCAGAGACCAATCCCTACGGCATCATTGGTCAATCCAAAGTCATGCAGAAAGTCTTCTTCAATATCAGGAAATCGTGCTCCAGTAGTGCCACAGTACTGATCCAGGGAGAAAGTGGCACGGGAAAAGAACTCGTCGCCAGAGCGATCCATTACCATTCTAAGAGAAACAAGACCCCCTTTGTGCCGGTGAATTGTGGAGCAATACCCGATTCACTGCTCGAAGCGGAGCTCTTCGGCTTTACAAAGGGATCCTTTACTGGTGCCTACGAGACCAGAGCGGGGTACTTCTTAACTGCCGATGGTGGCACTATCTTTCTCGATGAGATCAGCGAAACATCTCTATCCATGCAAGTCAAACTACTTCGAGTGCTACAGGACAAACAGATTTATATGGTGGGCTCCAAAAGCCCCAGAACTGTCAATGTCCGCATTATCGCTGCTACAAACAAGGATCTGCAATTGCAGCTGAAGCAGGGCCTCTTCCGGGATGATCTTTTCTATAGGCTAAACGTCCTAACGATCCACATCCCACCCCTGCGCGAACGCAAAGAAGATATCGTTCCTCTGGCTCATTACTTCTTACAGAAGTTTTCCACAGAAAATTCTCTTACCATCCCCGAAATTGGAGACGATCTGATCAAGGCATTGCAGGCATATCACTGGCCAGGAAACGTAAGAGAGCTGGAAAATCTGATCTATCGTCTGGTGATTATGAACGAAGATAGCCGCCTGAGCAGCACTGATCTGCCAGAATATATGAGGTTTTGCATCAAATCCTCCAAAAGTTTTGACCGTACCCTCAAAGAGGTAGAACAAGAGTACATCACAGAGGTGTTAAACTCTGTGGAAGGAAACAAAACCAAGGCTGCCCAAATACTTGGTATTGACAGAAAAACCCTGCATGGTAAACTTTGTAGCAAACAATAACTATAGCTCAGAGAGGAACCAATGTTATTAGATTTGATCAAGCAAAATCGTAGTTACCGCAGATTTGATGAAGCAAAGCCAATAACCCGGGATCAGCTATTAGAACTGATTGAAGCTGCCAGGCTCAGCCCCTGTGCAGCCAATCTACAGACTCTACGCTTCCATCTTTCTACAGATCCGGAAACCAATGAGATTATTTTCCCAAAGCTGAAATGGGCGGGCTATCTCCGTTATTGGGATGGGCCCGTGCCAGGCGAAAGACCCACGGCGTATGTTCTTGTCCTCGCACCTTCCAATGCCTCTCAGTATCACCATGTGGATGCTGGTATTGCCCTGCAAAGCATGTTGCTAAGGGCGACGGAGATCGGAATTGGGGGCTGCATTATCGCCTCATTGGATAAAGGAGCAGTGGGCGCAGAGCTTGGTATCCCGGAAGACTATAGTATCTTAGTAGCTGTAGCGCTGGGCTATCCTGCTGAAAAGGTCGCGATAGACGAGGTGATCGACCCCGAAGATATTGAATATTGGAGAGACGACGAAGGAGTGCATCACGTTCCAAAACGTAAGCTAGAGGATCTGATACTTAGCTAGGATATTTCTACAAAAAGATCAAAGCCCGCTGGATTAGCGGGCTTTTTCGATATCTTAATTGGCTCTGCTAGCCAGGATGACTCGCCACTCTCTGCCTTGTAGCACCACAGTCTCCCACACGGCGTTTTTGAGTACCTTATCACTGCCACCTCTGGCCTGGAAGATGTACTTACCTTTTCCCGATGGAGCTGCGACAATCTTTCTCCCGAGATCCAATAGTCCCTTGAATGAAGAATAGAGATGGTCGGTAAAGAGCATTCTCCCAATTTCGCCCGGGTCGTTATCATAGACGATCATGCCGTCAGTTTGCATGATCCAAATCTCGGTTTCTTCGGGGATTACAGTATTCTTTACAATGCTCTGGATGATGAGTTCGGGCCTGATCACAAGATTGATTGAGCCTTGAATGTTTCCAGCTTGATCCAGCACTGGATGTGCCAATACCACTCCGAGAAAACCTTCTACAACTCTGAACCCGGAGCTCAGTACTGGTTTCCTGGAAGCCATAAGATCGATCTGATGCTGTTGTTTGGAGATGTCCGTTCCTTCGTAGGGTCTGAATTCAGGTGGTTCAATATATCTCATAACACCTTTGTTATCGACAT
>CAZZCS010000082.1:0-442 GCA_964652645.1 uncultured Candidatus Cloacimonadota bacterium
TCGCAGAGGAGCTGAACCTCAAGGTAGAACATGTATCCGAGATGGATCTCTTCTTCTATGATTATGCCAATGCCTCCTTGGTCGGTACTGCTTCAGATTTGATAACATCCGGAAGGCTTGATAACCTTGCGATGTCTCATGCCATTGTGAGATCACTGTGTCAGGTGGGCAATCCAGCTCATACGAGCATCGCCGTTCTCTTTGACAACGAAGAGATAGGCAGCCAGACCCTGCAGGGAGCTATGAGCGCATATCTTGGCGATGTGCTGGAAAGGATTTCGCTTGCTTATGGCATGTCCCGTGAGGAGCATATGATTGCGCTGAGCAAGTCATTCTTAGTATCTGCCGATATGGCCCACGCCTATCATCCCTCCTACTCCGAAAAATACGATCCTGCCTATGCTCCCCTTATGAATGGTGGGCCTGTGATCAAAATGAATGC
>CAZZCS010000082.1:452-10970 GCA_964652645.1 uncultured Candidatus Cloacimonadota bacterium
CCAATTACAGATATACTACGACCTCGGAAAGTGCGACCACTTTCATCCGCTATTGTGAGATTGCTGGAATCCCATATCAGAAGTTCATGACTCGCAGTGATTTGCCCTGCGGCTCTACTATTGGCCCTGTGGCTTCTGCTCTGCTGGGGATTCCGACTGTTGATATCGGTAATCCAATGTGGGGTATGCACTCCATCCGGGAAACCAGTGGTGTGAAAGATCACCAGAACCTGATCAAAGTCTTGACTACTTTCTATAGTTAAGACTGCTTGCTTTATAAAACAAAAAAATAGATAACAGGAGAACGAAATGGCTGTATTTAAACCATTTAAGGCTATGCGTCCAATACCAGAAAAGGCATCAGAAATCGCATCTCTTCCCTACGATGTGATGGATTCCGACGAAGCGCGGATCGAAGTTCAAAAACATCCTCTCAGTTTTATCCACGTGGAGAAACCTGAGGTTGACCTTCCCCTGGGAACAGACTTGTACGATCCTAGCGTTTATGCCAAAGCCAAAGAGAACCTCTATTCCTATCTTGAAAGAGGCTTGATGAAACAGGATGAAAACCCTGCCTTTTACGTCTATCGTCAAACGATGGACGGCAGAGACCAGTTCGGACTGGTGGGACTTACTTCTGTAGATGAATATATGGAAGGTAAGATCAAAAAGCATGAGCTTACCCGAGCAGAGAAAGAAGCAGATCGAATCAAACATGTCGATACCTGCGACGCCCACTCCTCCCCCGTCTTTTTCACCTATCGCCATCGTGAAGATATAGATCAGACAGTGTCAAAAATCGTGTCTAGTCACAGGCCTGAGTACGATTTTACTTCTGATGATGGCATCGGCCACACCCTCTGGCTGATGACAGACCCCAAAGATATAGACACCATCCAGAACGCCTTCGCCGAAATGGATTGCCTCTACGTGGCAGATGGACATCATAGAACCGCCTCTGCAGCCAAGGTCGGCCTGGTACGGCGCGAGCAGTTCCCGGATTACAGCGGTGACGAGGAGTTCAACTTCTTTATGGCAGTAATCTTCCCAGATAACCAGCTCAAGATATTTGACTACAATAGAGTGGTTAAAGATCTCAATGGTAATAGCAAAGAGGACTTTATGCAGAAGGTTTCTGAAAAGTTCGAGATTACACCGGTTCATGCTTCAGAGCCCTACAGACCAGAAGCATTACATACCTTTGGCATGTACATTGATGGTATGTGGTACAAGCTGCAGGCAAAGCCAGGTACTTGGGACGCTAGCAACGTAGTAGAATCTCTGGACGTATCCATCATGCAGAGCAATCTTCTGGATCCGATTTTGGGAATCAAAGATCCCAGAACAGATAAAAGAATAGATTTCGTGGGTGGTATCCGCGGGTTGGGAGAGCTCCAGAAAAGAGTGGATTCCGGTCGCGAAGTAGTGGCCTTTGCCATGTATCCAACCTCCATGGATGAACTGATCGGGATTGCTGATGCGGGCGAGATCATGCCCCCCAAATCAACCTGGTTCGAGCCGAAACTACGTTCCGGACTATTCATCCACCCCCTATCATAGCGGCTATGAATCAAATGTATTTATGAAGTATTATATAGAAAGCTTAGGCTGCCCCAAAAACCTCGTTGACAGCGAGGTTTTTGCTTTTATCCTGGAAAGAGCCGGTTATGTTCAAAACTCCGATTACGAGGATTCGGACATTGTCCTGGTCAATACTTGCGCCTTCTTGCAGAGCGCCCTGGCAGAATTTGACGAGATTCTGGCAAACATCGTGGAAGGAAAAAACCAGGGAGCTATCAAGCAGGTCGTGGTAACAGGATGCGTTATGAATCGGGCTTTGGAGGATTTTCGAACAGTATATCCGGAAGTTGACGCCTGGATTCCCCTAAAGGACTTTGAGGCTTTTGAAGCATTCCTCCAAGCCAAACCTGAGCGGGCCTACAAGAGACAGAACTTTCAGAGCCTACCCTATGCCTATCTAAGAATTAGCGACGGCTGTAATAATCGGTGCAGCTATTGCACCATACCATCCATCAGAGGCTGCCTCCATAGCACGCCCCAGGAAGTTGTGCTGGAAGAAGCCAGGGATCTCATCTCCAGAGGAGCCAGGGAATTGATCGTGATCGCTCAGGACACTTGCTCTTATGGCCTGGATATATATGGAACTAAGGCCTTGCCAGAACTGCTTCTGAAGATACTGGAGCTTGAAGGACTGAAGTGGCTCCGGGTGATGTATATGCATCCTGACAATTTCGAGCTAGCATGGCTGGAGTTGTTTTGTGACAATCCCAAGCTGTTGCCCTATTTCGAAATCCCAGTCCAACACTTTTCTGATCCAATCCTGAAGGCAATGAATCGCAAGAAGGGATCTCAGGAAATCCTGGATCTGTTTGCACAAATCAAATCACGCATCCCGGACGCGGTGTTTCGAACAACCCTGATCTCAGGTTTTCCAGGCGAGAGGAAGAAAGACCATCAGAAGCTGTTGGAGCTGATAGAAACCGTTCCATTTTTGCATCTGGGTACTTTCCCCTACTCTGCTGAACCGGGAACCCCTGCTTTTGATCTACCCAATAGACCCTTTAGTGCAACCGCCGAAAAACGGAGCGGACAGCTCCTGAACCTGCATCAGGAGAAGATGCAGGATCTCATGGAAGAGCTGATTGGGAGTAGCTTTGATATCCTGGTAGAACAGAAACTGGATCCAGAGGAAGATTACGGCCCCGACCAAGCTCATAGATACAATGGACGCACCTGGTTTCAAGCCCCGGATATCGATGGTGTAGTGGAGTTTGCAGCAGATTCTGATACTATCCAGATTGGAGACATCGTCAGCGTTGAGCTGGATGATCTAATAGGTATTGACTTTTTTGGGCATCTGAAAAGATAGGATCTTGCGTAATAATTTTTTGAGGTTGATACATGTCTGATAAAATCGCTTTGACTGGGATTAAGCCCACGGGTATCCCACATTTGGGAAACTATATTGGTGCAATCAAGCCTGCTCTGCGGCTCACAGAGACCTGCGAGGCCAGGTACTTCATTGCAGATTACCATGCACTAAACTCAAATCGAGATCCCCAATTACTGAAAAACATGATCATAGAGGTCGCAGCTGCCTGGCTTGCTTGCGGTCTAGACCCGGATAAAGCCATGATCTACAGGCAATCCTATATTCCTGAAACTTTTGAACTTCTAACCATTTTACTGGCTTTCACTCCCAAGGGCTTGATGAATAGAGCCCATGCCTATAAAGCCATGGTGCAAAAGAATCGGGAGGAAGAGAAGGATATCGATGATGGTGTAAACATGGGGCTCTATACCTATCCAATACTCATGGCCGCTGATATTCTCTTGTTCGACACGGATTTCGTACCCGTTGGAAATGATCAGTTTCAACATATCGAAATGGCTGTCGATATTGCTCAGTCGTTCAATTTCGTGTACGGCTGTGACGCCTTCAAGATTCCCCAGCCCTTTGCCAGCGAAGAGACTAAAACTGTTCTGGGACTGGATGGAAGAAAGATGTCCAAAAGTTACAATAATACCATACCGCTGTTTACTCCAGAGAAGCAGCTGAGAAAGTTACTGATGAAGATAGTCACCAATTCACAGAGTATCGAAGAACCCAAGGATCCGGATTCCTGTAGCATATTTGCTCTGTACAAACACTTCTCCACCAGTGAGATGCAGGACGCTCTGAGACAGAGATATCTGGCCGGAGGTATGGGCTGGGGCCATGCCAAGCAGGAGCTCTTTGAAGCTATGAACTCGGTTCTTTCACCTCTGAGAGACAAGTATGACTATTTAATGCAGAATCAGGACTATATCACTGAGGTACTAAAGTCTGGTTCAGATAGAGCAAGAGAGCTTGCAGCCATGAAAATATCGAAACTTCGTAAAACCGTCGGTATCGACTAAAGCTTAAGCCAAGCACAATCGATCGCTTGATGAAAAAAATAGCTTTACAAGATTTGAGAACTATTTTAGCTGTGGATAGACGTGTTATTATGATCTCATATTGCAGGTCTTGAGAAGGAAACGCTATGAAAAAATACCTATTTATATTGTTTACCCTGTTTAGCCTGGGGCTGTTTGCCCAGAGGACAGACATTAATACGGCCTCGCTGGCAGAGCTTATGCAGTTACCCATTACCAGACAGCAAGCTCAGGATATTTATGAATACCGCGAGTACATTGGTTATTTCAATAATATCTTTGAGCTCCGTTCTATTCAATCTATCGATCAGAATACCCTCCTGCGCTTGAGGCCACTCGTGGTTGTATCCATCCATATAGAAACTGATGATGCAGCCATTCGTAGAGCCGAGATCAGGGATCTTCTGGAGCGATTGGATTCAAACGAAGGTGCATCAGAGGGAATGGCAGACGTGTGGGAAGACTTTTTGATGACCCCGCAAAACATCAACCGAATGAGTTTTGACGATCTGATCAGCCTGCCAAACGTATCTCCCATCGATGCTGTGGCAGTCTTGAGACGTGTAGCCAGAGGCGATACTATTGCCGATATGCGAGATCTCCGAAACACTGTCGGTCTATCCTATTACGGGTACTCAAATCTGAGAAACTACGTCTATTACAAGGAACCTCCAGTAAAGAACAGGATGTATTTCGACAGCCAGATCACATATCAGACTCGCTATTTTGATGAAGGTAGTACGGACATGTTCCGAGAGGCGATCCTCAGAAACGACTATCAGTTCAATACCACAGTACCTCAAGAGAAGACCACTTCCTATTGGGGTTACTTCGGGCTGGACAAGCTTGATCCAGACGTATATACAAAGATGCGGATGCGATATGGCAATAACGTCAAAGCCGGCTTTATGCATTATAGCAGCAAAGGTGAGGCATCTTTGGATCAGAAAAGCACTGAGGAGATCATCGCGGACTCCAAATACTTTGTCGGCTATGAAAATTCGAAACTCCCCTACCTGAACAATAGTAGTCTCAAGCTTTATCTTGGCCATTATCGAGCCACCTACGGAGAAGGGCTTACCATGGAGAATACAGATTTCTATTCTGCCCGTAAGACTGGATACGGCTTCAGTAAAAGAATTCTGGGCATTTCTCCTGATCTCAGCCGCACCCAGGAATATGCTCTTCGGGGAGCAGCTGTGGAACTTTCACATCCCATCTTCGGTTTTTCTTTCTTCGTCTCCCAGGACAAAAAAGATGCCCTCGTCTATGCCAACCCGGATGGATCTCTAGCTCTTAGAGATGACTTTGGCAATGATGTCTTTGTTGATGCTGATGGAAATCATTATATACTAAACCCAGACAACGGAACTCCCCAATATACATATAGTAATGGAAGTACCGTTAATGGAAACAAGACCAAAGTATTTTCCTATATCACTCCCACCATCAGATTTGATAACGAAGATCTGGAGGCGGCTGAAGCGCAGTTTAACTGGGAACTGAGCCAGGGAAACCCCTATGCCACAAACTACTTGAACCTTGTACCCCGTAAAGATATCATGAACGAAAAGCTCTGGGGGACTCACCTGCAATTCTCACCCATAATAGGGACGAAACTTGGGTTCACGACCTATACTGCTCTTTATGATGATGCCCACTTTGTAGTGCCAGAATGGAATGACCTGGGTAAGCTTTTAATTCGTGACTCTTATTACTACAAGGTAATGAAAATGTTGGATAGTGAGATTGCCTCCATGTACAGCACTCAAACAAAGAACTATAGCCGTGATTACCGAAGAGTAATTGGTTTCGATGCGCACACCGTGATCGGGAACACTTCCATCCAGGGCGAGTATGCAGAGCTCACTGTTGATGGCGTCGATACCAAGCTGGGTGACGACCCCAAGGCATACTTGGTAAGCGCCTATACTCAATTTGAAAACTTGTACTTCCTTACTCTCTTCCGCCACTACGATTTGGACTTTGACAATCCCTATAGCAATGCCTTTTCAGAACATGAAAAACTCGATGATACAGTGGTGGAAAAGTATCTCTATGCTTTGACAAACCCCATGATCTCAGACATCTTCCAGAATAGCTCCCAGGCTCAGCCAGAACGAGGCGTGTACTTCGAAACCAGATATCGCTTCAACAATTCTTTCACAGTCGGCAGGAGCTACCTGGATCTCTTCGAGAGGTTGAGCGACAATCGACGCACTGCCCGTTTTCAGAGTGAGCTTGAGTTCAGACCCCTTTTCCAGCTTGCCCTCCGCCTCCGCTACAAAAACCAGGTTAATAGATATGACGATTACGCAGATAGAGGTGTATCCAAAACAAACGAATACACGATCTCTACGCGGACATTCCTCTCTGCTAGAGACTTTCTGGAGTTTGAATACAGGTACAACACAGTCTTGATGCCACCCTATACATCACTTACAAATCCAGCCCAACCTGGCTTCAATTCCATGGCAGGAGCCACTTCCCTTCTCAAGGGTGACTACATTGGGGTGAACTATACCCATAACTTCAGCCAGAACTTGAAACTACAAGGGTCCTTTATCTACTGGTTTGGACACGGAGTATCACATTGGGATTGGGAAGATATGGAAATAGATTTTATGGGAGACAAAGGTAGCAAAGCCTGGGTCGCCATCCATAGCCGTGTATCCCAAAACATGTATTTATCTATGAAACTAAGAAATAAAACATATAGAACGAAGGAACTCCGACTGCGTCAGAACAATGAGCCAATAGCTGGTGAAAACTATTTCCGCAGAGTCGAGTATTCCGAGAATACAATCCGCTTAACCCTTGATTATCGCTTCTAACATGGAGGTAACATGTTGTCAAATAAATCTTTAAAGTGTGCAGTACTTGTAACAGCTCTTTTAGTTAGCTGGGTGACTGTGAATGCCTGGTCGATCACGGATTCATATTTCGGAAACAAATATGGAGCTTTCGATGCTCGCAGTTTTGCCATGGGAAGTGCAGGTGCTTATAGTGACCTGAATCCATTTGTAATCACCATCAACCCTGCCAACCTCGGTCTCATGAAGTCTAATGTGGGTGCTCAGATTGGCATGAACATGACCCGAAACGAAGACAACAGAGCAGTACCGCTTTACAACTCCTTCGATAACTATGTCGATGATGCTGTTTACAGCTCCAATACCAATATCTATGATGACTTTGCTGGCGTGCTCTTTGGCACCCTGGCAGACAGATCAAAAAGGATTGGACTCGGAGTTTACTACAAGCCCTACCTCAGTTTTGATGCTGATTATAGAGAGGAAGTGAGAAACAACTACGGCACCGACAACGACATCTACCCAGAGATCATTGCTCTGAACCAAATCAAAAACAGGGGCACGGTTGATCAATTGGGACTGGTCTATAGCATGGGTTTTAGCCCTGCTGAGTATGTAGATATAAACCTGGGTCTCGATTACTCCATGCTCAAAGGCGATCTTGATAAGACTAGCTCCATTCTTTGGACTGATAGAGCCAGGGAGATCGTAAGTGCTGTAAATTCAAACTTCAAATTACCGGATCAAACTCAGTTTACGGAATCAACTCTGGAAGGAAACCTCATAAAGTACGGTGCCGCCATACAGTTCAACAAACGTTTCGGCGTGGGCTTCACCTATTCTCCCAAAGCAAATTTCACAGACAAGGGAAGCATCACTATAAACAACACAGCCAGCACTGTAGCGGATTCACTGTTCCTGGAGCTCGCTTACGACGGTAAGTATGTCATCCCTTCAGAGA
The DNA here is from genome assembly GCA_964652645.1 of uncultured Candidatus Cloacimonadota bacterium. Classification (GTDB taxonomy): domain Bacteria; phylum Cloacimonadota; class Cloacimonadia; order Cloacimonadales; family Cloacimonadaceae; genus CAZZCS01. The sequence goes on from CAZZCS010000082.1 coordinate 8,166, forward strand.
TGCGGATTGGATTCAATTACAAACCTCAAAACATCATGCGCACCTGGCTCAATTTTGATGTAGAGCAAGTAAACTGGTCCGAAATTGATGCTGCCTTCGACGACGTTATCAACCTCTATGTAGGAGTGGAACACCATGTCGAAAACCGTTATCCCTTGCGCCTCGGTTTTCAGGCTGTGAACAACTGGATTTTTAATCTGGAAGATCAGGTGATTGATGGAGAAATCAGCACCGTGACTATCGCTCATAAAATCCTGACCCCCATGATCACTGCTGGGAGCAGCATTGAACTGATGAAGAACATCAAGCTCGATCTGGGCTTTGGCTATGCCTGGCGTGAGTATCAAGCTTTGGATCTCTTTGGTGATTCATTTTACAATGATAGAATCCACACTGGCCACAGCACAGCGTTGCTTTGGAGAAACCCTCAATATCTAAACCTTTCGGACAGAGGATGGGAAAACCCGGACAAGGTTCGCGAAAGCTTTGTAACTCTTTCTACAGGTCTAAGCTTTACTTGGTAAGATTATGAAAAGATTAACATTTACGATCCTGATCCTTTTAATAGGTATAGGACTTGCTCAGGCGGAGCCGCTACGCCTGGACATCATGTTTACCAATGATGTTCATGGAGGCATAGACAGGTCTCAGGCCACATTCATAAATCCGAACTTCCCCCCCCAACTGGGTGGTGGAGGTTCCGCCGCTACCTTGATTCAACATATCCGCTCAAAAACCGGAACCAGACGTGACAATCTGCTTCTGGATGCGGGCGACTTCTTTCAGGGCAGACCTGTGGGAACAGTCACAAACGGCACAGCAGTGATTGATTATATGAACGCCGTAGCCTATGACGCCATGACCATTGGCAACCACGAGTACGATATTGACGAGGAGACTCTTGCAGCCACCTTAAAACTGGCAGACTTTCCCATCCTGGGCGCTAATGTGATCGACAAACGAACGAACGAGATACCATTCTACGCTCAGCCCTACACAATCCTGGAAAGATTGGGGATCAAGATAGGCGTTCTGGGCATCACTACCACCGATACAGCTCTGATGAGCTTTCCCGAAAACATCAAATACGTGCGTTTTCTAAATGAAAAAGAAGTAGCCCAGCGATATGTGAAACACTTGAGAGAAGTGGAAAAGGTCGATCTGGTCATCCTGCTCGCCCATGCGGGCTTACCCTATGACCCTGTCACTGGCTATCTGAACAGGTACGACGCCAAAGGCAATCCTCTCTATGAGCAAAGAAAGGGCTCCTGGGGCTATGATACTCAAGAGCTTGCCCGAGAAGTGGAAGGGATAGATATCATTGTTGGTGGGCACATGCATAAAGGCTTTGCAGAACCTTGGATCGATCCTGTGACCGCCACCATGGTAGTCCAGGGTTATGCCTATGGTAGCGGAGTCGGCTGGATCACGCTGACCATCGATGAAGCCACCAAGACAATCTCTGGCTACGAGAAAGCAGCTGTCCGCGAAGGTGTGCTGGTGACCCTGTTTGAAGATCAGTTCATCCCAGACAAGAAGATTGGCGACAAAATCGCCGAACAGGTCGCGATTGCTGAGGCTGGAATGGACGAGATAATCGGTACTGCAGCAGTTTACCTCTCTCGCGTCAATGTGGATGCCCAATCCATCATGGGAAATACTGTAGCCGATGCCATGCGCTTTCAAACAGGTGCCGATTTTGCCTTCATCAACCTAGGTGGGATCCGCTCCGATATCAAGATGGGACCTGTTACCTATCGCAATGTTTTTGATGTAATGCCCTTTGACAATCTGGTAATCAGTTTCAATTGCACTGGTGAATTCCTCAAACGCATAATTGAAACCCGCGTAGCAGATTCCCGCGCTGGTCTGGTAGTATCAGGCGTGAAAGTTGTTTATAGCAAAAAAAGAAAGAACTTCGATAGAGTATCAGAACTCTATATCGGAGGTCAACCCTGGGATCCAAACAAGATATATAAGGTTACCACGACAGACTTCCTCATGCAGGGAAACGCTGGTCTTACTTTACTCACACAAGTCCCCGAGACGGACATCATCTACTCCCAGATCAATCTACGAGATGCCATCGTACATTACTTCAAGCAGAACAGCCCAATACGCACCAAGATTGACGATAGATGGAAACGAGATGACAACTCGAGGAAGATGCCAATCCTGGAAGCCTACTCAAATCAATAATTGATAACCCTTTGATACAAACAAACTCCTGATCTGATTCAGGAGTTTTTTTATGCTCAGATATAAGCTTTGCTCTCCATAGCAGCCGGATTGGATACTATCCTACAACATTGTGGATATATTTCTACATTTCGAGCGTATATACGACAGCATCATTTTGCTATTTTGCTATTTTTCAACACGTTAGCATCATCCTCCGGATTGGCACAATACTTGCATATAGTAAGCCTGAGCATTCTGAGCTTGGTTTCCCCAACCAAGCGCAGATTGTGGCGGTACCATCCTCAGTACCGCTAATAGCAACCTCCTAAGTCAAACCTGTGAACCCCTTCACCTGAAGGGGTTTTTTTGTGCCTGGACCAGGCTTTCAAAGACGTGTACAATTCTATGAGCAACTTGGGTCACATAGAGTCATCCTTTGTAAAGAGTCACTCAATACTTCAAATCTGGATCACTTGGACATTAGCAGATAACAGAAAGATTATGAACAGGTTAAGCCATATAAGTCCACGAAGTTTGACTTGGACATTACAATTAATCGATCTTATTTTGATCACTAATAATTTCAAATCTGGCGGTTTTAGGCAGCACTTGGACATTCGCTCC
>CAZZCS010000083.1:0-10794 GCA_964652645.1 uncultured Candidatus Cloacimonadota bacterium
GCAAGAGCTGGCGTGCTCCGCACTCAATTGGTATCGGCGCAGCCGATGGTTTTGTACAGTTCCGCTGCACTATTTTCAATCGAGCTCTAAAGCCAATGCTACAGCCACTTCACAACTCCAAACCCTCCCATCCTTCATTATTTTTTTTCATCCTACATCCTAAATTCTAAATCCTACATCCTAAATCCTACAATCCTCCATACTTCCCCTCGTCTTCGCCTCAAGATCGCCTCGAGATCGCCTCGAGTACTCGAGGCGATCTCGAGGGGAACACGAAGCGAACACGAGGCGAAGGTACAGGCACGCTCCGCACACACATTTGTTCTCAAACCTTTTTTCTTGACGGGAATGGAGCCTGTCCACAGCTTGCAGGGCGGGACATTTATGTCTTCAGACTCGTCTAAACAGGAGATAGCATAATGATTTGCAAGTTTCAAATACTCGTAGTAGTGATTCTGTTTCTGCTCTTGGGGGCATGCTCGGCAAACAAGGCTGAAAAGACCCCTCTGCCCAGCGCAAACCCGGCATCAATTCTGGGTTCCTGGTCCGGAGATCTGGACGTAATGGGAAACAATCTCGTCGTTGTTTTTCATGTGGAGCAGGAAAACGGTCGGCTCAAAGCCAGCATGGACAGCCCGCTTCAGGGTGCATTTGGCATGGAAGCGGATGAAGTCAGCTATGAGAATGGCATACTGGAGATTCGCTACATTGCCTTAGATTTGCAATACAGAGCCTCTTTGGTAGAGGGCATGTTAAAGGGAACTTTTACTCAGGCTACTTTCAAGACAGAGCTTGTTCTGGGACGACAGGAGGCTGCGCTGGCCAGGCCAAAGCGACCACAAGAACCCCAACCACCTTATCCCTACCAGGTCGAAGATGTCATTTTTGAAAACAGCGCTGCCGGTATAAAACTGGCAGGAACCCTTACCATCCCCTCAGCAAAGGGGAGCTATCCCGCTGTCGTGCTGATCTCTGGCAGCGGCCCCCAGAATAGGGACGAAGAAGTCTTTGGTCACAAACCTTTTTGGGTGATTGCCGATTTTCTCAGCCGCAATGGCGTTGCTGTATTGCGCTATGATGACCGGGGAGTAGCCCAATCAGGAGGGGATTATGCCTCCGCTACCACCTACGATTTTGCCTCAGATGCCGAAGCTGCCGTCCGCTACTTGAGCACCCGTCCAGAGATTATCTCCAAGGCTATAGGACTTGCCGGGCACAGTGAAGGCGGGATTATCGCTCCCATCGTTGCCTCTCGCAACCCCAACGTGGCTTTCACCATCCTGCTGGCAGGGACAGGCCTCAGCGGAGAGAAGATCATCATGATGCAGCAGGCTCTCATCGGGAGATCCATGGGCGCTAGCGAAGATGAACTGCAAAAGGCTGCCCAAATCAATAGCGAAATCTTTGAATTGGTGAGACTCTATCCGGATCAGACCTCTCTGCAAAAGATGCTCCACGAGAGATTGACGAAGTATGCAGAAAGTGGCGCGCTGGACATCCCCAAAGGCATCCCGGCCAAGGCCTTTGTGGAACAACAGGTAAACCAGATTTCCAGCCCCTGGATGTCCACTTTTCTTACTCTCGATCCAGTTCCCTATCTGGAAAAAGTGACTGTCCCCGTTCTGGCTCTCAATGGTGACAGTGATCTTCAAGTGCCATCCATGGAGAATCTTAGCGCAATTCAAGCGGCTTTGGAACGAGGCGGCAATGGCGATGTTACCATCATGGAACTGGAAGGTTTGAATCACCTCTTTCAGCAGATCGAAACTGGCTCCATAGACGAATATAGCACCCTGGAAGAAACTTTCTCGCAAAAAGCCCTGGATATCATCCTGGATTGGCTGAAGGAAAGGTTCCCTCTCCACTAGGACACATAGATCGGACTTTACAGTACAGGCGGTCGATGTACCGCCTATCAAGATATAAGGAAGCTTCAGGCTAGAACTCAGAGCGTTTCATCCAGATTGAAATGCTGTTGATAAGAAAGCTTTACGCGCCTTCAATGCTGACTTCATGCTTCATAGGCTCAATCTAAAATTCTTTTCTCCACATTTCTTCTTGACAGTATTTTATATCGCAAAAAAGATCGGAATCGTTGCTCATAGGCATAATGATACTCGGTAAAGTGCAGAAATTAAAAAAACTAAAAATACTGGAGGTAAGTTCTATGGTAACTGTGAAGTATGTAATTCTTAGCTTTAGTGATCTCAAGCTTAATCCCTTTGATATCCCAAAGCTGAGAGGTTATTTTACTAGACGCTTTCCAGACGAGCACCTATTCCACAATCATCTGCCAGATGGTTCCCAATCATACCGCTACCCCCAGATCCAGTATAGGATAATAGATTCACATCCTGCTTTACTTGGCATTGGAGATGGTATTGATGCGATGAAAAGAGTCTTCATGCTGGTGGATGAACTGAGCATCGGGAATACCCTACACATCAGCTCAGAAAAGACGGTGAACATCTATGAAGCAGATTTTGGACAATGCAGACAGTTCCATACCTACAGCTTCATCTCGCCCTGGATGGCCCTAAATCAAGAAAACTATCAAGAATTTATGAGGCAGGATGCGCTCAGGCAAAAGCAAAGACTGAAGCAGATACTAAAGGGCAATCTACTCACAATTTCCAAGGGATTTGGCTATTCAATTCCAAATTTTGACAGCGTGGAGCTGGATAGCTGGTTCCATCCTGTAGCACGTAACTTTCACAATATCCCCATGCAATGCTTCACAGGTGAATTCACGGTGAATTTTCAGATACCAGATTTTCTTGGATTGGGAAAGCAGTGTGCCCGAGGCTTTGGGGTGGTAAAAAAACAGGAGGACTAATGATTCATAAAATGCTCGCTCTTTATGAGTACATTCCACAAGATATAATTGCAAGCCAATTTAGCGAATATGGCTTGCGGTTGGAAAGTGTAGGGAATGAGGTTAAAGTATTGGTTCTAAACTTCAAGAGCACAAATCGCATCAGTTATGAGGGATTGAGCGTAATGGACTATGATCTGCACAAGAATACAGATCAATACTTCCTGCGCAATGTACCGGGTAATGCAGTATCTCCATTTCCAACTATTTATGTTAGCATGGATGGGGTAAGTGGCAGCACCACCGATGAGGTCTGCAGCGCAAAGGATTTCGGAAAGTTAATTCGTATCCTTCAAAACAACCTAAAATACAACCCTGATCTCAAGGCTCTAATCGATGTCATCAAAAGCAATGCTATTTGTATTGCTGAAGACATTGTTGGCAGTATCTCAAGCCCCAAAACAATCTATGTCTTAACGCTTCGGATTGATGATGAATTTGTGGCTGATTCGGTATTTTTCCGTTCCATGCTGGAGCATGTGAGAGAGGAGCTATTAGAATCTTTCTTTACGTTAAAAAAACAGCGTACTATTGGTCGAAATCAAGTTTGCTCCATGTGTGAACAGAGGAAGGATGAGGTGTGGGGTTATGTTTCCATATTCAATTTCTTCACAGCCAAGACAGAGCTTGCCACCATTGCCGGAGGCTTTGAACCCAAAAACGCTCACAAAATTTACCCCGTATGCCCGCAGTGTGCGAACAAGCTCAATAAGCTCAAACCCATTATTGATAAGTATTTCTCCTACAGATTCTGTGGGCTTGATTATCTGATAATACCGGAGATAATGGGAATAAATAAGGCAGAAGCTCTCAAGGAAATCGTGGAAATATTCTTTGATGCGAAGCTCCGTGCGGAAGAAGGTAAGACAGGGATAGGCACTCTTACACTGGGCAAGCGTAAGAAACTGGTGGATAGCCAGACCCAGGATGTGTTTGATATTCTTGCGAGTACAGGCAACTATGCAAACTATACGATGCTCTTTTACAAGACCAGCAATTCAGAATTTAAAATACTCGCATCTATTGAAAATGTCTTTCCTTACCACTTTCAAAATGTCTTTGAGGCAAAGGCAAAGGCTGAATCCCACGCTATATTTAGGCAGCAATCAGGCTTTAAGAAAAAAGAGAAAGTTGATCTTGAATTTACCTTTTCAATTCTAAAAGAGTACTTTCCAATAAATAGTAAGATGGAAGGCGACTTTAGTAAACAGTTTTTGGAACTCGTAAGAAATACTTTCATGCAAAGGCATATCGATGATGATTTTCTGATTGGGAGGCTAATATCTGTGATCCAAAAGCGGTTTGTTGAAGAGAGCTTCTTTATGCCAGCAACGCGCAAAGCATTTCTGATCTTATGCTTTTATAATTACTTAGGTCTTGTTAAAGCAAATACGACGTCACCACAGGAGGTAAAGATGTCCGGAAAATATGACAGCTTCTTTTAGGAACATGGCAAGTTCTTTGATACACCCACTCAAAAAGCAGTGTTTTTAATGGGGGTGCTATGTCAGAATCTACTAAAGATCCAATATGCAGATAAGGGATCTACGCCTTTTAGGAAAAAGCTAAATGGTTTAAAACTAAACCAACAGCAGATAGAGAAATTGTACCCCGAAATCATCAACAAGCTGGAAGAGTATGGCAAAAACTTTTATGGGGATTTGGAGTATGAGATATCATCTTATCTTACATCCGGTAGCCTAAAAGAATTGTCAAACAATGAGATAAGCCTGCTTTTTGCACTGGGTATGACGATGTCTCAGGATTTTAGAAGTAATAAAACCGAAGCCGAGGAGGAAAAATGAGCGAGCTAAAAAGAACCGAGATTCTATTTCTGTACGATGTGCAGAATGCCAATCCCAATGGAGACCCATCCGATGAAAACAAACCCAGAATCGATGAAGAAACCGGGTGCAATATCGTAACAGACGTAAGATTGAAAAGAACCGTAAGAGACTATCTCAAAAACTACAAAGGGTATGATGGCAAAGCAGGGAAAGATATATTCATACGAGAAACATTTGTGGATGATGACCCTCAAAAAGGTATAAACGATGCAAAGAACCGTGCCTTAAGCTTCAAAAACAAACCGGATTTGATCCTTTCAAGCTGCATTGATGTACGCCTCTTTGGTGGAGTTATCCCCCTTGAGACAAAGAAAGACAAGCAGCAAAAGAAATCCGGTGAAGATGCAGAAGGCTCTGATGTACCTCTATCCAAGGGTTCATCCATCACCTATACAGGCCCGGTTCAATTCAAAATGGGTCACTCACTTCATAAGGTAAACATGCAGTACATCAAGGGTACCGGAGCTTTCGCTTCCAAGGCAGGGAGTTCTATGAGTACATTTCGAGAAGAATACATACTTCCATATTCCTTTATTGCATTTTATGGGATTATAAACGAAAATGCGGCAAAGCATACCGGGCTTAGCCAAGAGGATATAAACGAATTGCTCGAAGCTTTGTGGTATGGAACCAAGAATCTCATCACCAGATCAAAGTTCGAACACAATCCCAGGCTACTATTCACTATAAGCCACAATAAACCAAATTTTTTCATAGGTGATTTGGATAGAAAAATCAAGCTAAAATCTGATCTTGGTGGAGAAAGCATCAGGTCGATCTCGGATTTTGTGCTCGATTTCTCCGGAATAGATAAACACATTAACAAAGATATGATTCCTCAAGTTCATTATCGTGATCAAGACCTGAAAATAGAGGGGATCGAGCTCAAGTAAAGAAGGTGAATAATGATACCAGACAAAGTACTTGTCTTTGACCTCTTTGGTGATTATGCTCAGTTTAAAAAGTACTTCACCAATATGTCTCCATTATCCTTTTCTATACCTTCCAGAACCGTATTGGGAGGTATTATTGGGGCGATATTGGGCATTGATAAACACTCAAATCCCCGGTTTTTTTCAGAGGAAAATACATGGTTTGCCCTACAGATATTGAAACCCATCAAAAAAACCAAGATTGCTCTAAATAATATCAAAACAGCAGGCTCGTTGACTTCATTTTACAATATCGGAAGCCACAAGCCCACCAATCTAGAGTTTCTCAAAGAGGTAAGATACCGTATCTACGTATCCCGCAATGACCATGAGGTATATGATAAGCTCAAAGATATGCTGTCAAACCACCAATCTGTCTACACAGTATCTCTTGGTATTAGCGGATGTTTGGCGAATTATGAATATATTGGAGAGTATAAGCTCAAAGGTATTGCTGCCAGTGGTTTTGTAAACCTAAGTTCTGTAGTGCCCATGGATTCTGTGGCAGAGATTGACTTTTCAAAACCAATGAATCTGCAAAAGGCAAAGGTTTCGATGCTGATGTCCAACAATAGAGAAGTACTCAAATACTCAGATATTCTCTTTGAACAAGACGGAAGGCAAATAAGTCTAAAGCCAAATGATGTGTGCTATGTGGTTGATAATGAAAACAGCGACATAATTCATGAGTACTAATCTCTATTCGCACCCAAACATTACTCTTGCGACCCATCTGGAAGGGGTCTTCCGGATGGGTTTGCATGCTTTTGATGGAAATGGGTTATATCCGGAATATCGGGAACTCATGAAACTCATTTTACTCTTGCATGATCTTGGTAAAGCCTCTTCATTTTTCCAAGCTTACCTGATGGGCACCAGCCATACTGCTTCCAAATATACAAGACATAGTGAGGTTTCTGCTATAATTGCATATCAGTTTGCACGAGAAGGTGGATATTCCGAGCTTGAATCCACTCTTGTCTATAATGCTATCAGGTGTCATCATGGCAGTTTGGATAACTTTCGAGAGATGCAAGAGCCAGACCTCACGCAGGAGGAGATAAAAACAATCGCAAATGGGATAGACGCTCGTTATCTAAATGCTTGCATAGGAAAGCTATTGATAGGTTTTTCACTTACAACACACAAAATCCAAAACTATCTTGAGACATACTACTCTCAAACTTACACTTCCAGGGTGCGCCGTTTGAGAAAATCACTTTCATCAGATCTGTGGTTCTTGCAACGCTATTTATACTCAATGCTTATTTGGGCAGATAAATGTGAGGCAATTTTCCATGAGAGCAAGCCCCGAGCAGAATCCATGGTTTGGCAAGGAGCCTTTGTAAACAAATATCGCAAAAGTCTCAAGCAGGATTCATCAGAGCTGGGAGAAATCCGAACACACGCTTATGAGACCTTGTCCAAGATTCATACCACACAACGAGTTCTAAGTATTAGCCTACCTACTGGAGCGGGAAAAACTATTAGCTCTCTAAGATCTGCACTGAGTCTTATTGAAACAGACAAGCCCCTTCAAAGGATTGTCTATTGCCTTCCGTTCACTTCAATAATAGATCAGAATCATGCAGTATTCAAAGATATATTGGCTCTTAATCACGTGCAGGCAGATTCAAGCATCCTACTTGCCCATCATCATTTGACCGAGTACCAGTATCTCGAGTCAGAAAACAAATACGAAATCAACCAGAGTGAGTTCTTGATTGAGACTTGGGATAGTGAATTCGTGATCACAACGTTTTATCAGATTGTTGCCACATTATTTTCATCCTCAAACAAAGACAATCTGAAGTTCCATCGCTTAGCCAATAGCATCTTAATACTTGATGAAGTACAGAGTATCCCTCATAAATACTGGCTTTTATTCAAGAGTCATCTCAGGGAGCTTGTCGAGTGTTTAAATCTGCGGCTTATTATGGTTACGGCAACCATGCCTTTGATATTCGATGAACAAAAGCATGAAATCATGCCTTTGATACCAGATAGTGAGTTTCTGTTTGCAAGATTAAACCGGATTGTTCTTCATCCAATGCATGCCCGAGACAGCTTGGATATCGAGGGATTTGTAAAACTGCTTCGAGAGGATATCGCCTCTGATTGTAAAAAAAGTCGCTTGATTATTGTAAATACGATCAAAACATCATTGGCATTGTTTAAAAGACTACAAGAAGAGAATCTGAACAGTCCACTACTCTATCTATCATCAAACGTGATCCCCAAAGACAGATTAGCAAGGATTAAGGCCATACGCGAACGTAATGCAGATGGTTCTATTGTAGTATCCACACAAGTGGTAGAAGCAGGGGTGGATATAGATTTTGATGTCGTGTATCGAGATCTGGCACCGCTGGATTGTATCATCCAAGCTTGTGGAAGATGCAATAGAAATCAATCTCGAGATAGGGGCATAGTGAAACTGATTAGATTAAAGGACGCTAGAAAAGACTATTGGCAGTATATCTATGACCCCACCCTGATAGATGCAACCCTAAACGCACTAAAACCAATGGGCAAGGCTATAGAAGAATCTGATTTTCACGCGCTAATCCAAGGCTATTATCAAGACCTGATTACACGTGCATCATCAGCATTATCTCAAGACATTATTGCTGCGATCTCAGGATTGAGTTTTACCGATGTAGATCATCAAGTAAAACTCATAGATAGCAACACAATGCCCGTATTTGTGGAATTGGATCAAGAGGCAGGTGAGTTACTGGAGGCTTACAAAGCAAGACTAAAAGAAGTATGTGAAGACGACTATATCAAAAAAGCAAGGATCAAATCTGCCTTTAAGAAACTGAGCCCTTATATGATCAACGTCCATGCCAATATGTTAAAATGTGATGATGCGTTTTACATAATTGATAGAGAAATGCTGCATAATATGTATGATGCCGAAACGGGGTTTAAACGCGAACCACAAATCCAAGATGGTATTTTTTGACTTATGGAAATCCACTTGAACACCTACGGATCATATATCAAAAAGAAAGACGATATGTTCGAGCTTTCTGTTGAAGACAAGCGCGTAAAGATATCTCCAGATAAAGTATCTTCTATCATCATCTCAAATGCAGTAAGCATTACTTCGGATGCCATCCATCTAGCTATGGACTACAATATCGATATAGTGTTTCTAGATCAATATGGAAACCCCTATGGACGAGTCTGGTTTCCCAAGATTGGCAGCACTACTCAAATCAGGAGAAGGCAGCTTGAGATGCTTTTTGATGATGTCGGGCTTGCCTTTGTAAAAGAACGAATCCTGATCAAAATCATGAATCAATATCGCTTCCTGAAGACCTTGCTCTCCAAAAGAGAGAAGATAAAGGAAGATTACAATATTGCTCTAAACAGAATTCGTGAATATGCCATGTCCATTCAGAACTCAAGTGGAGATCTTGACACACTTTCGCCCTCCTTCATGGGATGGGAAGGTGGGGCGTCAAAGCTATATTTTGGGATTTTGGCAGATATAGTCCCGGATTCATTCCGTTTTGAAGGCAGATCATCCAGGCCGGCCCGGGATGCCTTCAACGCTTTCTTGAACTACGGATATGGAATCCTTTATTCAAAAGTAGAAAGGGCACTGATCATAGCAGGGCTGGATCCATATCTGGGGCTACTCCACACAGATAATTATAACAAGAAGTCTTTTGTCTTCGATTTTATAGAGCCCTATCGATTGATGATTGATGAGCCAGTTTTCTACATCTTCTCGCGACACAAGTTTCAAGAAGATTACATTGAGCCAGTTCACAATGGGTGCAAGCTCTCTACCGCTGGGAAAAAGTTCTTTGCACCCCTGCTTCTGGAGCATCTGGATGAAGTCGGACGCTATCACAATAAGAACCGTAAACGGATTGAACAAATCCAGACCGATGCCCACGCGTTTGCCAATTATCTGATCGGTAAGAGAGCGGACTATCTGGAGAGTTCCATCAAAACCAGGCTCGACAACTTTGTTTCTCACAATCAGGAGGAGAATCTATGCTGACATGGGTGATGTATGACATTCAAAAGGACAGAGCCCGTACAAAAGTGGCCAAAGCTTGTGAAAAGGCTGGCATCTACCGGGTTCAATACTCTGTATTCTTGGGAGACTTGAATAAAACAAAGCGCAAGGAACTGCAGAGCGTGATAAACGATCTGATCGACCACGATATCGATAGAGTATATATCTTTCCCATGTGCAAAGAAGATTTTGAAGAGTGTGTCTTGATGGGACAAGCCTTTGATAAAGATCTCATCACAGACGAAATCAGGGCATTGCTGTTGTAAATATGGATCACACATTCCCCTTTATCACACCATCTGAAGTAATGGAGTATATGTTCTGTCCCAGATTTGTATATTTCATGAGCGTTCTCAAAGTAGATCAGCACGAGCATCGTCGCAACCTGGTAAATAAAGGCAGGCAGATGCACGAGCTGAAACTGGTGCAAAACAAAGAGTATCTCAGATCCAAAATTGGGGTAAGGGACAAGCTGCTCGATGTCTATCTGAGCTCAGAAGAATTGCATCTCGTAGGCAAAGTGGATGAAGTCCTCTTTTTGAATGATGGCACTGCAGCCCCTCTGGACTACAAATATGCCCATTGGGAAAACAAGATCTACAAGACTCACATCATGCAACAGGCTTTGTATGCATTGTTGATAGAGGAGCATTTTGATAAGCGGGTCGATAAAGCCTTCCTGGTCTATATCAGGAGCAAAAACCACGTCGAAGAGTTGGCGATAAGCCAGGCCATCAAAGCAAAGGCAAAAAAGGCGCTTGACGAGATATTCGACATCATTAGCCTGTCATTGTTTCCTAAAGCACGGAAATCAAAGAATAGGTGTGCAGATTGCACGTATCGAAATATCTGCGTACCCTGAGCTAAGTTTATAGTGTGTATTGAAGAATAACTGCTCTTTATCAGTGTTATAGAGTGTTTACGTGTGTCTGAGAACAGCAATTTGAGCCATTTTAGCTGCATTTTGATGTGTTTGCACCAAAAGATGGCTTCTGAGACATTAAGATAATTGTATGATATATGGGCAGTTAAGGACAGGAGTTCCTTCTAAGCCCTCTTCCACTAAACCAAGGATTGAAACTGACCGCAGTCGTGTCTACC
>CAZZCS010000084.1:0-10535 GCA_964652645.1 uncultured Candidatus Cloacimonadota bacterium
CCATCGCCCTGATATGTGAATACATGCATATTCGGTCTGGCTCTTTTCATTCCGGTAGCAACTGCAGGAGCTCTACCGTGGGCAGCCTGGGCCATATCGAAATTGAAGAATTTATATGCGAATACGGAGCATCCCACAGGGGCTACTCCACTGGCAGTATTGATAATCCCGAGCTCATCAATGGATTCTGCTACCAGACGATGAGCAACGCCGTGTAAGCACCCTGGACAGTATGTAAATGGTGTGCTTGTAAGTGTTTCAGGTCTTTTTGCTATAACTTCCATTTCAATCCTCCCTCAAAAACATGCTTCAAGTTTTTCCTGGACTTCAGCAGGTGTGAAAATGATCCCACCGACTTTACCCCAGAAATCAACTGGCACTTTTCCATTTACAGCGATTTTTACATCATCTAGCATCTGACCTTTATTGAGCTCAAACACATATACTTTTTTCACTTTTGGGCCAATAGCTTCTGCAATGGCCTCGTATGGGTAGGGCCATACGTTTATGGGACGGATCAAGCCAATGCTCTTGCCTTGGGCTTTGAGTTCGTCGATCGCAGATTTTACTACGCGGGAAGCTGTTCCCCAGGCTACACAGAGAATTTCATTGTCATCAGACAAATTGTACTTCTCATAGCGAAGCTCGTTCTTTTCGATGACTGCGAATTTATCGTACATGGCATTGACGTGTTTCTCAAGGACAAGCGGATCAATCTCCAGAGAGTTTATCTCGTGGTGATGATGAGCGTCGCCATCTGCATTGGGGCAGATGCACCAGGATTCGTGCTGCTTATTGAGGAGCTCGATTTCTTCAGCAGTTTTTGGCTCTTTGAATTCAACGGGTTCCATCATTTGGCCCAGCATACCATCGGCAAGAATCATCACAGGAGTTCTGTATTTGTCTGCCAGATCAAAGGCTTCATTTGCCATATCGGCAAATTCCTGCACTGAGGATGGAGCGAGGGTAATCATCTTGTAATCACCATGTCCACCGCCCTTGACAGCCTGGAAATAGTCTCCTTGAGCAGGTTGGATATCGCCCAATCCCGGGCCACCACGCTGTACGTTTACTATCACCGCTGGAAGCTCTGCTCCGGCAATGTAGGAAATCCCTTCCATTTTGAGCGAGACGCCAGGGGATGAGGAGGAGGTCATTACTCTACGGCCAGAGCCAGCAGCACCATAGACCATGTTGATAGCGGAAACTTCACTCTCGGCTTGTAAGAAGGTGCCTCCTACTTTGGGCATCATTCTGGCCATGTACTCGATCAATTCGCTCTGAGGTGTGATCGGATACGCAAAATAAAGACGGCATCCTGCACGAATAGCAGCTTCAGCTACGGCTTCATTACCTTTCATTAAAACTTTTGCCATCTTTTACCTCACTTCTCGATTGTAATCGCTACATCCGGGCAGGTATTGTAGCACATCTTGCATGCTATGCAAGCTTCTTGATTGAAACATTCGGCATAATGATAGCCTTTGGCATTGATGTTTTCCGAGAAGCGAATAATCTTCTTTGGACAGGCAACAATGCAAAGACCACAGCCTTTACAATAGTTCGGGTCAACCGTCATTTTGGGCATGGTTGCGCTCCTTATCTTGAGTATTTTTTCTTATCGGGATAATGAGAATTCGCAGCTGATTTTGTCAAATCTTTTCTTGACTTGATGTCGAAACTGGATCCTCATTGCTTTTTTACCAATCTTGAGATCACCTGTTCTCGATATCGCTGCCTGTTTGACTCTGAATCAAACTGATCGATTTTTCGATCCAGGACGAGGTTGATCTCACCGGGTGTGTTTTCCATTACATAGATACGATCAGACAATCTAAATGCTTCATCGAGATCGTGGGTAACCAATATTATCGTAAGCCCCAGTTTGGCTTTGATCTCTATCAGCCAATCCTGAAATGTGAGCCGGGTAAGCGCATCCAAATTTGCAAAAGGCTCGTCTAAAAGGATTAGCTTCGCACCTGTAAGGCAGGTTCTAAGGAAAGCTGCTCTTTGCTTCAACCCGCCAGATAGTTGCCAGGAATGATAGGGCAGGAATTTTGTAAGGCCAAAGATCTCTGCAAGCTCGTGTATCCTGGTTCGGGCTTCAGGAAGCGATCTCTTCCCGATCCGTACTGGTAGCAGGGCATTGTCCAAAACACTTAACCAGGGTAGCAGAAGATCATCCTGGGGCATGTAGCCCAGGATCCCACTCTTGCCGGTGATATCTCTTGAATCGTAGAGGACGCTGCCTTGATCTGGCTTTGTAATACCAGCCAGAGCTTCAAGTAAAGTGGATTTGCCACATCCACTGGCTCCCAGGATGGTAACGAACTCCAGAGCCTGGACGCAGATATTGATGTCATGTAAAATGGGTGTATTCACCCCCTTGAACATGAATGATTTGTTTAGATCATGCGTTTGAAGCAGGCAATTGCTCAAGGCAAAAACTCATTCGTATATGCGCTCTGGATCTCAAAATCTCCCTCCAAGAGCTTGTTTTCTTTCATCCATTGGTAAAATGAGGCCCAGACAGATTCAGATTGGATACCCCACTTTTTTGCCTCGGCTTGATATTCTTTACTGAGGTAATTCTGGCTGGCTTTTACCAGCCTGGCATCAAGCTCTGGAACGTGCTTCAAGAGGATGTCGGCAGCCTGATCAGGATTGGCAATACAATAGGTATATCCGTTGAATACTGCTCTCATAAAACGCTTGACCAGTTCGGGGTTTTGCTCTATCAATTTGTCGTTTGTGATGATCACCGGGGTGTAGTAATCAAAGGCGGGATCCATATTTCGTAGAGGGATATAGCTCAGCTCGATACCGCGTAATCTCGCCTCGACTCCTGTCCAGCCATCAAAGATCCACTCAAAATCTGCATCTTTACCGATGGTGGAAAAGAAATCGTAAACTCCAGACACGATCTCGATTTTGGTGTCATCAGCCTTATGATTGCTCATGACAGTCTTCAGGATCGCCACCTCGGAGGGTGAATCCCAGGATCCATATCTTTTACCTTCGAAATCTTTGGGCGTATTGATGCCTGCTTCTCTCAGAGATGCAAAACCTGATGTATTGTGCTGGATCACTGCTGCCAGTGATACCAGGGGGATTCCTTCGCTGCGGGCTCGGGTCACATTTTCCTGATAACTAATCCCAAAGTGAGATGTGCCACTAGCCACTACCTGATCCGTCATGGCTTGCCCTGGCTCCATAATATGTACTTCCAGGCCTTCATCATCAAAGTAACCGAGCTCCAATGCTGCGTACAAGCCTGTATGATTGGTATTTGGAGACCAATCCAGGGTTACTACTATCTTATCCACTCCCGGTTTTGTCCTCGATTTGCAGCTCAAGGTAAAGAGTATTACCAGGCATGCGATAGTGAATATTATGATATTTTTGATATTCATGTAATCTCCAGTTTATTAGAGTGCTTCCAGTGCAAGCGAAGCTACCGTTCGTCTTGCGAACCTGTACTTTTTCAGGCTCTGGGATGGTACATTCTGTGTGTTTCAACCAGATATTTAGCATCGATATGAGTGTACATCTGGGTGGTATTGAGGCTGGAGTGCCCCAGCAGTACCTGAACGATTCTCAGGTTTACGCCTGCCTCCAGTAGATGTGTGGCAAAGGAATGTCTGAAAGTGTGAGGGGTAACATCCTTTTTGAGTCCCGCTTCCAATACTGCCTTGCGCAGAATCTTCCAGAATCCCATCCTGCTGAGTTTGCCGCCTCTGTTATTCAGAAACAGGACGTCGGAACTCTTGAACTTCAGGAGGACTGGCCTGGATTTCTCAATATAGGATTGCAGCAATTCGGAAACACTATCCACAAAGGGGACATATCTCTGTTTGCGGCCTTTACCACGCACCAGCACGACAAGTTCCTTCAGATCCAAATCGTGCAGGCTGAGGCCTATGAGCTCTGAGATTCTCATGCCAGTGGCATACATGAGCTCCATCATGGTTTTGTTTCGCAAGCCCAGGGGGCTATCAACCGCGACACTATTGAGCAGGTTTAGCATCTCTTCCACAGATAGAACATCCGGTAAGTGCTGGCTGAGTTTGATAGTTGGGACTTTGTCGAAATCTATGGCAATGGGGATATCCTGCTCTGTCAAATAGCTAAAGAACTGCTTCAAGGCTACCCTTTTACGGGCCAGACTGGTATTGACAAGCCCGATATCTTGCAGGCACAGAAAATAGTTCACCAGATCACTTGCATCATAAAGACCTATCTCCTTGGGCTCGTACAAAAGAAAATCGTGCACATCGGTATAATAGCTCACGACAGAATTCTCCGCCATACCTTTTTCGACTCTAAGGTAATACTTGAAGCTGTTTAATAAGCTCAGCAATCCAGGGCGTAAGGACTTATCACTCACTGCTATAGTAGTTTGGTGTTTCCTTGGTAATTCTGATATCGTGCGGATGCGATTCTTTCAATCCTGCAGAGGTAATCTCTATGAATTCAGAGTTGTTTCTGAGTTCTTCCAGATTTGCTGCCCCGCAATATCCCATTCCAGCCCGGATACCACCGATCAACTGATAGAGAAAGTCTTTGAATGGCCCCTTGTAGGGAACCATGCCCTCAATACCTTCAGCCACGAGTTTTTTATCCTCATCTGTTTCCTGGAAATATCTGTCTTTTGAACCGCGCTTCATAGCTCCCAAAGAGCCCATACCGCGGTAAGACTTGAATCTACGTCCATTATAGATGATAAACTCACCCGGGCTTTCATCAGTACCCGCAAAGAGTGAACCGATCATGACAGCGTTTGATCCTCCAGCCAGGGCTTTCACGATATCGCCAGAATACTTGATTCCTCCGTCTGCGATTACAGGTATTCCAGCCTTAGCGGCTACCTCGGCACAATCCATCACAGCGGTCAATTGAGGTACCCCGATCCCGGCTACTACTCTGGTCGTACAGATAGATCCAGGGCCGATCCCTACTTTTATGGCATCAGCACCAGCATCAATCAGATACTTTGCCGCTTTGGCCGTAGCGATATTACCCGCCAGGACTTCACAGTTCAAATGGCTCTTTATGGACTTGATAGCGCTCAGGATATTCTTTTGGTGACCATGTGCAGTGTCGATCACAATCAGATCGCATCCTTTTTGCACCAGCTCCTGAGCTCGCTCCAGGAAGTCACCTGTGACGCCTACTCCAGCTCCTACCAGCAGACGATTCTTGCTGTCTTGCGCGGCATTTGGATAGTCTATTCTTTTCAGAATGTCTCTCACTGTCAACATGCCCAGTAGCTCAAAATTATCACCAACGATGAGTAACTTCTCAATTCTGTTTTTCTGGAGAAGAACCTTGGCCTCATCCATGGACGTGCCGATCCCCGTCGTGATCAGGTTCTCTTTATGAGTCATCAGCTCGGACACTTTGATCTTTTTATTGGTCTCAAAGCGGATGTCCCTGTTTGTGAGAATCCCCACCAACTGTCCTTTATCGACCACCGGGAAGCCGCCAATCTTATGTTGTTTCTTGAGTTCCAGCACTTTATCCAGAGTGTCTTCTGGATTCAGAGTATAGGGGTTTGAGATGAGTCCACTCTCGGCTCTCTTGACAAGCCGAACCTCATTGGCCTGATCTTGGATGGAGAGATTTTTGTGTACTATACCAATGCCACCTTCTCTGGCTATGGCAATGGCGAGATCCGATTCTGTCACTGTGTCCATTGCTGCACTGATGATAGGAATATTGAGCTCGATTTTGGGGCTAATACGAGCTTTGATATCGACCGTGGAGGGAAGCACCTTTGAGTGTTGGGGGACTAATAGAACATCATCAAATGTGTAAGTCTTTCTTATCGTCTTTTTCAAGATGTCTCCTTACTTAGTTTTGTTGGTCACGTTTGGTCACTGCTGCCTGGACAAAGCTGAAGAAGATTGGGTGGGGACGGTTTGGGCGAGATTTGAATTCGGGATGGAACTGAACCCCAATCATAAATGGGTGAGAGGCAAGCTCTACGATTTCAACCAGGCTCTCATCAGGTGAAAGACCAGAGAAGATAATACCTTTTTCGGATATCTCAGCTCTGAATTTGTTGTTAAATTCATACCTGTGTCTGTGTCTCTCATTTATGGAAGAGCTGCCATAAATCTTATGAGCAAGACTCCCGCTGGCAAGCACACAGGGGTATGATCCCAGTCTCATGGTTCCACCCAGCTTTTCCAGATAGTGCTGATCCTGCATCAGATCGATCACAGGGTATTGTGTGGTTTCGTCGAACTCGCTGCTATTGGCGTTCTTCATATCGCAGACGTTTCTGGCATACTCGATCACGGCTACTTGCATCCCGAGGCAGATACCAAAGAAGGGTATTTTATGCTCACGGGCATAACGTGCGATGGATATCTTCCCCTCGATCCCACGCAACCCAAAACCACCGGGGATCAGGATGCCATGGACATCTTGGAGTTCGCTATCAAGATCTGCCTGAAAAAAGCTTTGCTCGGAATCGACCCATTTGATCTTTAGTGCCACTTTATTGGCAGCAGCGGCATGGTGAAGGGCTTCTTCCACGCTCTTGTAAGCGTCCTGATGTTTGACGTATTTGCCACAAACAGCTATGCATACCGAGCTGGCGTTCCTGGTGCTGTTGATCAAAAATTCTGTCCAATCACTCAGCTCGATAGCCTTGTTTTCGAGATTGAAGTGTTTGCAGATGATATCGGGGACTCCCGCCTTTTGGAAAGTAAGAGGAACCTCATAGACACACTTGACGTCGATTGCGTTTACCACCCTATCTTTCTGCACGTTTGTAAATAGCGCAAGCTTGGAAAAAATATCTTCATCAAAAGGTTTTTCACTTCTGCAAAACAGCATATCTGGCTGGATACCAATCTCTCTCAGCTTGTAGGCACTGTGCTGCGTCGGCTTGGTCTTGAGCTCACCCGCAGCACGGATGTATGGGACGTAGGTAAGTAGGATATTCAGGGTATTTTCGGCTCCCAGTTCCAGCCGCATCTGACGCACAGCTTCCAGAAAAGGCAGGCTTTCGATGTCGCCTACGGTGCCGCCAATCTCTGTAATTACTATGTCATAATCATTGCTCAGCTTCATGATCCGGGATTTGATTTCGTTTGTGACGTGAGGGATTACCTGAACGGTTTTGCCAAGGTACACACCTTTACGTTCGTTTTGTAAGACGCTCTCATAGACTTGACCTGCAGAACAGCTGGAAAACTTACTGAGGGCGACATCCACAAAGCGTTCGTAATGTCCCAGATCCAGGTCGGTCTCTGCTCCATCGTCGGTCACAAACACTTCGCCGTGCTGATATGGACTCATAGTACCAGGATCGACATTGAGATAGGGGTCAAATTTTTGCAGTACGACTTTGTAGCCCATTCTCTTTAGAAGGAATCCTATAGAGGCGGTGGCGATTCCTTTCCCCAAAGAGGAAAGGACGCCACCCATGACAAATATATATTTGGCCATCAGCTATTTTCCTTATACCAAGGGTTTTAGCTCGGCCAGTGATTCTTTGATCGCATTGACTGTATAAGCCAGATCCTCTTCAGTATGGCGATAGCAGATATAGCCATGATGATAGGGCTGGAGGAATACTTTGCGACGGATCAATTGAGTGTAGAATTCGTTTCTGATTTTTTTGTACAAGCCAGTCTCATCCTTGGGGAATGTGATATAAGGCATCCAGGGTGCTCCCGAAAAAGCGACATTCAATCCTGAATCTGCCACTACCTTTTGGACCTGCTTGCCAAACTCCATGCCCTTGGCATAGATGACATCGAGAATCTTATCTCTCTCCAAAATCTCGATGGTCTTGAGAGCGGCAATCTGGGCATCGCTGTTTGGGAAATAAGTGGAAGAGAGGAAGACCTTGTCTGCCAGGACACTCATAAATTCTCTTTTTCCTACCAGAGCACTGATGGAATACCCATTGGCCATGGCTTTTCCAAAGGTAGAAAGATCAGGTGTGACTCCAAAGAACTT
Organism: uncultured Candidatus Cloacimonadota bacterium; assembly: GCA_964652645.1. Classification (GTDB taxonomy): domain Bacteria; phylum Cloacimonadota; class Cloacimonadia; order Cloacimonadales; family Cloacimonadaceae; genus CAZZCS01. The sequence continues at coordinate 7,978 of CAZZCS010000084.1, forward strand.
CTGAGCACCGCCTATGGAGCATCTGAAACCACTACGGATTTCGTCGAATATCAAGACGCTGCCATATCTATCTGCAAGCTCGCGCACGCCTTCCAGGAACCCCTCTTTGGGATACTCTACATCATTTGCCAGAGGGTGTCCCATCGGGGTCACGATGATGGCTGCCATATCGTCGCCGTGTTTCTTGAGCAGATCTTCCAAATGATCCAGATCATTATAGTGGAATTCATACACATCTTCAAAGAATTTCTCGGGGATCCCGCCTTTGACTTCCACACACCAATCATGCCAGCCATGATAGCCGCAACGGGCGATCTTGGTTCTTCCTGTATAACCACGGGCAACCCTGATCGCGATTGTCGTGGCATCACTTCCGGTTTTCACGATCGCTGCCATCTCGCAGGAGGGAATGATCTCCGTAAGCTTTTGAATCAATTCGTTTTGAATGGGTTGGGTCAGGGAGAAGCAAAATCCTTTTGATCGTACTTGCTCGTAAACGGCATCATCAATCTCGGGCTCTTTGTAACCAATAATGATAGGCCCATAAGCACACAGATAATCGATATATTCGTTTCCGTCCACATCGATAATTCTTCCACCCTGTCCGGATTCAAAGAATATTGGATATTCACCCTGGACAAAATTGTAAGGGCGTCTGATCCCGGCAACACCGCCAGGAACTAGTCTTTTTGCTTCTTCGAACATTGCGAAGCTTTTATCAAGTTTCAATTTCTCTGCCATTTCAATCTCCTATCTTTCCCAGAGTGTTGCAATGCCCATTCCTCCTCCGATACAGAGGGAGGCCAGGCCTTTATTTAGATTTCTGCGCTTCATTTCGTGCAGAAGCGTTACTATAATTCTGGTACCACTAGCACCGATCGGATGTCCCAATGCTATGGCTCCGCCATTGACGTTGATTTTCTCAATTGGGATAGTTATCCCCTCGGCTGCCAAACCTTTCAGCACCGCCAGAGATTGGGAGGCAAATGCTTCATTGAGCTCTGCCAATTGGATATCGCTACCATTCCAACCGCTTTTTTGCATTACTTTCTTGATTGCGGGAACAGGGCCAAAACCCATGATCGAGGGATCTACCCCGGCAGAAGCGCTATCCACCAGATAGGCCATGGGGACAATACCCAGAGAAATTGCTTTTTCTTCGCTCATCAGCAGGAGCATGGCAGCTCCATCATTGATGCCGGAAGAATTTGCAGCGGTAACAGATCCATCTTTTTTGAAAGCAGGTCTCAGCTTGGCCAGGCTTTCCACTGTCACACCCTTGCGTGGCATTTCATCGGAATCGATGACGATGGGGTCACCTTTTCTTTGAGGAATCACGACGGGAACAATCTCTTCTTTGAAGAGTCCGGCTGCCATGGCAGATTCTGTCTTGTTCTGGGAAGCGGCGGCAAACGCATCCTGTTCCTCGCGAGAGATCTGGTGCTGCTCGGCCAGGTTTTCTGCGGTAATTCCCATGTGATAATCGTTGAAGATGTCGCTCAGTCCATCGCGGATCATGAGGTCTACGATGGTCTTGTCGCCCATTCTGGCACCCCAGCGACTGTCTGGAGAGGTGTAGGGGATCTGGCTCATGTTCTCTGTACCGCCCGCTACGATGATATCAGCTTCACCACTTATGATCATGCTGGCGGCAAGGCTCACAGTTTTCATGCCGGAACCGCAAACCTTATTCACGGTATAGGCTGGAGTTGTGACTGGCAATCCTGATTTCACAGAGATTTGTCTGGCTACATTTTGGCCGAGTCCTGCTCCGCAGACATTGCCAATGATGACTTCATCAATCAGATCGGGTTGCAGCCTGGTTTCAGCCATAATAGCTTTTAGGACTGTAACCCCGAGTTCGACGGCAGAGACGTCTTTGAACACTCCACCGAAATTACCAATTGCAGTTCTTTTTGCACTTACTACAACGGCTCTTCTCATGATTCCTCCACTGTTAATTTTATTTTCGGCCATGTTCTTTGATGCTGCTTTTCAGTCAATAGCAAAGTTCGCAATTTTGCTGCTGCTTTTTGGGGTTGTAGGGTTTTGATGATTTGTCGTTTTGGGGTTTTAGGGTTGAGAGAGTCGAGAGGGTTGAGAAGGTTGAGAGAGTTGAGAGGGTTGAGAGAGTTGAGAGTGTTGAGAAGGTTGAGGTTCAAGCCAGTGTGAAGGTGCAGCTATGAGACCCGTGATATTTGGATATTTTCGATATTTTGGGGTTTTGAGGGTTTGGGGTGTGTAGAGAAAGTTGAGAAAGTTGAGAAGGTGGAGTACAAGCGGTCGCCGTACCGCCTTGATGTTTTAGGGTTTTAACGATTTGTCGTTTTAAGGTTTTGGGGATTTGGGGGTTTGAGGGTTTGAGGGGTTTTATGGTTTTAGGGTTGAGTACAGGCGGTCGCTGTACCGCCTTGATGTTTTAGGGTTTTAACGATTTGTCGTTTTGAGGTTTGAGGGTTTGGGGATTTGGTGATTGTAACACTGGCTTCAGAGCTTGTGCGATAATTGATACAGATGATTCAAATGAGTCCCATCGGGCTCACAAACCATCGGCGCAG
>CAZZCS010000085.1:0-10345 GCA_964652645.1 uncultured Candidatus Cloacimonadota bacterium
TTCCCTATAACTTCCAGCGCCGTAGCCGGAGTCAGCAACCAGTACCAGGTTTTCGATGATGATAAACCTATAGCTGTCGTCTGTATTTTTTAGGGTAAAATCTGAGCCGGACTTGCCCCAGACCATGGAATTCAGAAGGTAATGGGTTTGCCTGGATGTAAAGAGCTCGAGCGGTATATCCAAGCGACAGGCATCTGTTTCAAAGAGGTCATAAACCAGATCCAATATATTCACATCCACTCGGAGGAGATCTACTAATTCTACAATTTCCACATTCCCCAGGACGTGGATTTTGCTGCGATCGTGATACGCCAGAGAGATGAGATTGAGGATGAGCTTGATCTTGTCGGCAGGGGACAGGCAGGCATTGAGCTGATTGGCTGCATCTCTAATGGATAATATGTTTCTACGGGCTTGCTCGATCTGATATAGGGGGATTTCATTGCCAAACATGGAATGCAGGATACGATCGATTACATTGATCTCAGAACCGCTCAGCTTGGCTGTTTGGGCCATATATAGATACACGGACACCACGGATTGCAGCAGAACATCCAGCTTGGACTGAGTCGCTTTTTTTCTCTTGGAAAATACTTTTATCATCTACCTAAGTCCCTATTATCATAGCGATTGTGCAATAATCACGTTTTTGGTTTCATATAAAGAGCTCCAGTGAAGCACTTCTGCACACACAAGGAACATCCTACACAAAGCTCTTCATCGATCTGGGGAATCTTTTCTGCATCGAGGCGAATTGCAAGATAGGGGCACCGGGTGCAATTGCCACAGTGGACACAGAGTTCTGGCTTCACTGCAGAGACCCTGGTCTGTGGCGGCAAATCCATAAAATCCTTTATGGCATCAGGTTGAGCGATGCCAATGAGCTCTTGTACGGAGGTCAGCCCCTTAGCCTCAAGGTAGTGGCTCAGGCCGCTGCGCAGTTCATCGATAATGCCCAGGCCATACTTTTCTGCAATCGTGCAAAATTGCACAGATCCTGCACCCAAAGCCATCATATTGGCCGCTCCCAGATAGTCCATAGCTCCTCCGTTACCAGAGATATACACACCCATCTTTCCAGCTCTGGCCAGGCTCAGATAGCTGATTGGAAGCACGCCCTGTCCAGACATCCCGACGATGATTCCATCTGCCCAGGCTTTGTCTCCCTCTCTAAAGGCCAGAGTGGGGAAGGTATTAGCAAGGGTCACGCCTGCCTTTTTGTGGGGATACCTGGCAAAAACCTTACGGATCTCATCGATAATGGGGTAGATGGCCGTCACGGCACCGGTAAGCTTGAAGAGTTTGGGGATTTCTGGGTTGCTCATCTGCATCACCCAGTCTATAATCTTTGCCGATAGCTCTGCGTTTTGAGCTACAATATCGCCATGCGTACCGTCTCCACCCTGAGGACAGGAGAGGCTGTATTCAATACCCATTGCCCCTGCTTCTTCGAGAAGCCGGGTGTTATCCTGCCATACAGCTTTGTCTGAGGCGTCATTTCCGGTTACGGGACCTCCCGTGGAGGCCATGGTCAATCGATCTGGATATTCTACGATCAATCTGGATATTTCTTCACAAACCCTCTTCAGAGGATGATCCGAGACGTTGTCACAATTTGCCCAGGTATTATCCTCAAAGACAAACATGTATTCCCCTGGGATATGGATATCGAGATCGTTGAAGGCAGTCTTCATGATCCCTCCAGCCCATCCAGCCTCATAGGCTTTCTTCATCTGCTCGTAGCCATCGGTGGGAGGAGCAGCAGAGAGCAAAAAGGGACTATCTATCTTGCGGCCAAAGAAATCGGTAGTGAGTGGGACTGGGTATTTGTTCCAGCCCTGGATCGTGACGTGGCTCTTGGTGGGTTTTTCCAGAGGCTCGATCTGAGCTTTTACAAAAACTGAATGCAGTGCCAGAGCTGCATTCTTGCCCGCAGCAACTGCTTCCACCACAGAGGTAGGGCCATTGGACATGTCTCCACAATAGTAGGCACCTTTCTCAATCCTGATTCCTGGCTTGTTCCCTACGGAGATGATGACCATGTCAAAAGGTCTGAAAAGCTCCGAGCTTCCCATCTCATCCACCAGGGCTGAGGGATGAAAGCTCTCCGATTTGGGAAGAGTTACTGGCTTGGTCCTGATCCCTGTCACTTTACCTTGAGTGCTCACAACCTCTGTAATCCTAGACCTGTTTGTAATGTAAACTCCTGCAGCAGCGAGCCCTTCCTTCTCCCGAATGGTGAGAGGCATCTCGTTGTAAGATTCCAGCACGATCATCTCGACGTGTGCTGCTCCTCGTTCGGAGGCCACTAAGGCCTGGTCTGCGGCGATGGCGCCACCTACAATGGCTACCCTCTTACCCGCAAAATCATATTTATCAGGCTCTTCCAGTACGTTCATGCCATAAATTGCCTGCTCATCGCCTTTGATGTTCAGGCGGATGGGCTCTGTCAACCCGGATGCTACTATCACGCCATCGAAACCAGCTGAGACTTCATCGGGATGAGTTATTTTTTGCTTGTAGTTTATCTTGATCTTAAAAGTGCGCGAGATAAAGTCCAAATCGTGCATCAGAGAGTTCCTGTTCAATCGGGAAGCTGCAATCAGATTGATCTGACCTCCAGCCTTGTCTCCCCGCTCAAAGATCTCCACTGTATAGCCCTGTTGGACAAGCGTAACCGCTGCCCCAATTCCTGAAGGTCCAGCCCCAATTACCGCTACCTTTTTTCCATTTGGAACAGCAGTTTGGTACTCCGGGATCTGGCCGAGCTCATGAGCTTTGAGGATAATGGTGCTCTGCACGGCAGGGATGTTTATCGGAGTGTCAAAGCCTTGTCTGGAGCAAGCTTGCATGCAATGGTAATCCGGGCACACATCTCCACAAATACCACCCAGGGGATTGCTGCTCAGGATGATTCCTGCTGCTCTTTTGAAATCTGATGCTTTCCCCTGTGCTGCAGCCATTATAAAATCTGCTGGGGAGCAATCGCATGGACATGCTGTCTTGCATGGCTTTTCTTCACAATACTGGCAACGAGATATCTCATACTGTAACTGAGCGTCTGTCAAAAACATAAAAACTCCTAAACAATGGGCCTTTTCACCTTTTGACAAAGATTAGATGCTGGGAGTTTGGAGTCAACTGATTTTTCCATGCATAGAGTCAGACGTGTATCAGACGTGTATCAAGCGTGTATCAAGTGTGTTCTCAATCACACCTGATAGAGGTATGATACACTTGAGATAGAGGTTTACCTATAAGGGTTTGGCTTCCAAGTCAGGATCAAATTCTGAGGAAGAAGTTGCCTCAAGATAGCAACTATACGTGGATGGACTCAGTAATTGAGCTGAATGACGTACAAATTGATTGACAAAAGACTATTACTCACATATTATGTGGAACAAGAGGTTAGTATGGAACTAATGATATTGGAAGATTTGTATTATCGTATAGTAGAAAGCGCTGTAGTGGCTATTGGGGTGACAGACCGAGAGGGAAACTTCGTGGTCGTGAACAAAGCCTGGTGTAGGTTTATGGGCTATACTGAGCAGGAAGCAAAACAACTGAATATCAGAGACATAACTCCCTCTAGCGACATTGAAGAAAGTGACAACAATTACGAAAGGTTACTCTCCCAGGAGATTGAATGCTTTTGCAAGATCAAGCAGTATCAGCGCAAGGATGGAACTTTATTTTGGGCAGATCTCAATGTATCGGTGATCAAAAATGACAAGTTGGATTCCGTCGGTGTATTGGGCATTTTCATAAATATAGATGATAAGGTAAAGGCAGACAAAACATTACAAGACTTGAACGATACTCTGGAAGGCCTCAATGAAGAGCTCATCAAAGCAAACATTGAAATCACCAAGACGAATAAAGAACTGGCAGAGGCCTACGAAGAGCTGGATAGATTGGCTCGTAAGGATCCCTTGACTGAACTGTACAATAGAAGAAGCATGGATGAGATCCTGAAGAGGGAAATGGATAGGTCTCGCCGTACTAAGAGGCCGTTCTTTGTAGCAATTGCCGATATAGACAATTTCAAATCTTTCAACGATACCTATGGTCATGAGTGTGGGGATGATGTCCTCAAGATCGCAGCGAAAGTATTCCTGGAAAAGGGGATTCGTTCCACGGACTTTGTCGGCAGGTGGGGTGGTGAAGAGTTCCTGTTTGTGATTACTGAAACAGACTTTAATGGTGCCAGAATAGTGTTGGAAAGGGTAAGAGAGGAGATTTCCAAAGTCCCGCTCCGCTTTCATGGGCAGGACTTGCATATCACGATCACGATCGGTTTCTCCTATCGCAAGGGGCATTACAAGATTGATGAACTGGTCGCCGAAGCAGATAAGGCCCTATACCAGGGCAAGCGCAACGGAAAGAATCAGGTGGTTTGTTTCTATTGCAATGCTAATCCAGACTCTGAAGCAGAAAACGTCTGACGACCTGCGGGTCTTTGTGGCGTCCAAATAGAGCCATCAATTTCAGCCTGGCCTTATTGCCCTTGAGGTCTCCCGCAAGGATTGCTCCCATATCCTGAAGATTTTTCCCTCCTCCCAGATAGCCATACTCGGGTAAGACCCTGCCAGTGTATGTCCTGGATGTGATTACAATCAGCACACCTTTATCCATGGCAAATTGCAAATCCGGGATTATATCCTTGGGTAGGTTGCCTCTTCCAAATGCTTCGATCACAATAGCTTTGGCCTTGTGCTCGAGCGAGCAATGGATGTATCTGCCATCAAAACCGGCAGTGGCATGGATCAGATCAATATTGGTTTCCAGCTCATCCGTCCAGACGCACTCTCTATAGAGCGTCTGCCTGTGATATACAATTCGATCCGGATCGACAGTGCCAAGAGGGCCATAACCCATTGAAATAAATGAATCTACCTTGCCAGTATCGGATTTGACAACATCTCTGGCTGTATGGATTTCGTCATTCATTACGATGAGCACACCCTTATCCGAGGATTCGACATGTGATGCCACCCGAACCGCTCCAATGATGTTTCTGGGCCCATCAAGACCCAAATCGCTACCACTGCGCATCGCTGCCGTAAAGACGACAGGCTTTCTGGTGGTGAGAACCAGATCGCAGAGATAGGCCGTTTCTTCCAGGGTATCGGTTCCGTGGGTGAGAACCACGCCATCATAATCCACAATTTTGGAATCTACAAACTTGGCCAGCTCGAACATCTTTTGGGGCGTCATATATGGACTGGGGATATTGGAGTATTCTACTATATCGACGTGGGCAACGCTATTGAGCTGTGGAAAGGATCGCAAGAACTCTACGAACTCCGAGGTGGGGACGATGCCAAGATTGGCAGAATCTTTCATGGCGATAGTGCCGCCAGTCATTACGACCAGGATGTTTTTCTTTTCAGTTTGGCTGTTCATAGTCATTCTTCCCTACTAACATATTTTACGGGGTCTGTATATCCTGCCTTACTAAATGCTTTCAGGCGGAGATGGCAACTGTCGCAGACTCCGCAGGCAATATCTTCACTCTTGTAACAACTCCAGGAGAACTGAAATGGAGCTCCCAGTTCAGTTCCTCTCTGCACGATTTCGGCCTTGCTCATGTGGATGACAGGCGTCCTGATCAGGATAGGGAATAAGTTTCTTGTGCCGGTTTCGATCAGGAGTTGCATGGCTTGGAAGAAGGTTTCACGACAATCCGGATAACCGCTACTGTCTTCTTCTACGGCTCCAATATAGATTCGGCTTGCCCTTAGCACTTCTGCCCAGGAGATAGCTGTACAGAGCAGGTTGGCATTGCGGAAGGGGACATAAGTGTTTGGTATTTCAGGCTTACCGCTATGGTCCTTGATCTGCAGATTGCTGTCCGTAAGTGCCGAACCTCCAATCTCAGAGAGCCAGGATAGATCCACTACTTTTGCGGATGCTGGGTTGTAATGCTCACATAATTTGTGGAAACACCAGAGTTCCTTTGCTTCGGTACGCTGGCCGTAATTGGCGTGTAAGAAATGAACTTCCTCATTTTCCAGACAGGCAATGGCGGCTGTTACCAGGCTATCCATGCCTCCACTGAGGAGTACGATAGCACGGTTATTTTCTATATTTCTGATATTAGTCATAATGAACTTCAGATCTTATGAGACAGATTATTTGTCAAGGATGTACTTACTAAGCGAGCCATAATGCTTTCATGTCTATGATCAATACGCTTTAAAAGAAGCTCTCTCTTAGTGCAATCCCTTCTTAAAATTGAAGGTTGTCGTATCTGGTAATGCTTTTCCTTTGGCGTAATAGTCCATCAATAAATCCAGCAATATCGCGGAGGGCAATTTGTTGCTGAGATCTATCAAGAACTTGTGATAGTGCAATTTAGCGAGCCTGGGCAGGAAACCAAAGAGGCAGACAGCCTTGGTGGATTTGTAAGCCAGGAGCTGATTTTCTCTTTGAGGGACGAGGTGTTGGTCTGGAAATACCAGTTCATCATCTGTTTCAGTCTTCTGCATGGATAGAAAGAGAGGTGGGCTGTAATAAATCGGGACAATGCCATTTCTATTGGAGGAAGCCATGACATTGGGAAAATCGTTTTCCAGAGGAAGCACCCACGAGCTGATTCCAAAGCCTGATATATGGGCAATACTGGCGTCGTTCAGGCTATAGACAAATTCGTTGGTGAAGATTTTGCAGGCATTCCTGCGATCCAGATACTCTAGATGGGATAGCCGGGAAATGCTGAATTGAGTTGCGCCTCGCTTCTGCAGCTCGCCTAGCTCTGATCTCAGATTTTTCAATCTGCTTTCTTTTGTGTACAAAGGCGTTTCAATAATCAGAGCTGATACATCCTTTAAATCTTTGGCCAGGTGCAGGGGGTAGATGACCCTCAGATGGGGGAATTTACTCAGGAGTGGTAGCCAGGCGGGATCGCTAATCCGGACATAGATATGGGACTTGGGAGTTGTGTTGACCGAGCTTGTGGTGAGTTGCCTATAGATCCCTTCGATTCTTTTCAAGTCTGTTCTGATGGTTGGGATCGGTCTGGGGTTCCATTTAAATCTGCTATTCAGGGCGTGAGGCAGGCGATAAACTTCTGAAGCTATCTGGCAGTCACGATTGCGATCTTTGACCAAAATCGTGTCTCCAGCTCTGGCACTGGAGATCTCAACCAGTTCTTTAGCTTGATATCTGTAAACGCTTGTGTGAGTGAATTCTAGCAAGCTGGAGTAATCGCCGGTGCTATAGAAGAGAGTGGCACTCTGTTTCCAATCTGAACACAGCTTGATCTGGATAAAACCATCCTTACGATCTGTTACAGATCCGATCTTGATAGCCGTCTGTGCTCTCTCTGTGATGGGAGATTCTTCCGAACCTGAGAAGCGCCAGGTGGTTTTGTCTCTGCCCCCATCTTCAGCCAGGATCTGCTTTGCCTGGGGGATTTTTTCAAAGTCGTCCAGAGCCATGCGATAAGCTCTTGCCACTTGATATACGTACTCGGGGGAGCGCATCCTGCCTTCGATCTTGAGGGATCTGATCCCAAGTTCGCAGATCTGAGGCAAGAAATCGATGAGCTGATAGTCTTTCATACAAAAGAATCTGCCCATATTACTCTCTTTGGCAGTTTGATATATCTGACGGCAGGGTTGGCGGCACAAGCCACGATTGGCGCTGTTTCCGCCGATGAAGCTACTCATCAGGCAGTAGCCCGAAAAGCTGTAGCAGAGGGCACCATGTACAAAGATTTCCAGCTCTGCCTGGCTTCGATTTGAGATCAATTTTAGATCGGAGAGGCTCAGTTCTCTGGCCAGGATGGAACGGCTAAAGCCAAGTTTATAATGAAAATTTGCATCCAGTGAGTTGTGGATTCCCATTTGTGTGCTGCTGTGCAAGACTAGCTTTGGGAAGTATTTTTTTACCAGATAATACAAGCCCCAATCCTGAATGATCAATGCTGAGACTGGCAGGTGTTCCAGGGCGGAGAGCAGCTTTAGCAGATGGCGTAATTCGCCGTTCTTGATCAAGGTATTGAGGGTGAGGTAGAGCTTTACATTTCTCTTTTTGGCTTCTTTGGCGAGGCTGGGAATATCCTCGAGCTGGAAGTTCCTGGCTCGGGATCGGGCATTAAACTGGTTTAGACCAAAGTAGATTGCGTCTGCACCGCCAGATATGGCAGCCATAAAAGAATCCGGATTTCCTGCTGGTAACAGGAGCTCCGGAAGATTTGCAGGCTTTTTTGCCCTGCCTGGCTTTGTACTATTTTTCACTTGCCGTTTCTGAGATTTGCTTTGATCACTTTTATTATGGAGGCAGAATCAATGCCGAGCATTTTGTAAAGCTCTGCAGATTCTCCTGAGATTGGATATTCGGAGGCTCCCAGTTTGACCAGTTTGCATACAGCTCCCAAATCCACCATCCTCTCGGCTATCGTAGTACCCAGGCCGCCATTTATGCTATGATCTTCAATGCTGACCACAAAGCCGTTCTTGACAGCAGTTTCGATGGCGTCGTCGCTGATCTCAAGAGGGCTGGAGACGTAGACCAATCTGGGATAGATGCCTTCCTGGCGCAGCGCTTCCACGGCTTTTACCGCGTTTGCTACCGGGGTACCCGTTACAAAGATCGTGCCGTCTTTTCCTTCACGCAGGACATCCTCCTGGCCATAATCATAATTGTATTCGACTCCATAATAGGGTTTGAGATCTTCGTTGCGTATGATTGGGACTTTGGATCTGCCCATGGTAACGAGGTAGTTTCCAGGCTTGTTTGCCAGCCAGCGGATGACTCTATCTGTTTGATTGGGGTCTGCAGGACAGATCAGCCTGAAGCCAAAAAGAGTGCGGCACAGCGAGATGTAATCTATACATTGATGCGTCTTGCCGTCTGCTCCCACATCTGTTCCCACATGGGTGACTACTACTTTTACATTGGTCTTGTTTATATCGTTTAATCTCTGGGAATTATATACTTCCGAGATGCCAAAGACACCAAAATCCGCCCAAAAGGTCTGGATGCCACAGGCTGAAAGAGCGCCACTTACTACGGCAGCATTTTGCTCCATGATCCCTGCCTGGATAAAACGATCGGGGCTTACCTGCTCAAAATCAGCGGTTTTTACACTGCCTTGCAGGTCACAATCCAGCACTACGATCGGAGTGTTGTTCTTCTTATTGGCTTCCGCCAGAGAGGCAATTGCAGTACCCCAGGCCGAACGGTTATCAGTATCGGATTCATACAGCTTTGGGATGCCTCCGCTCAGATCAGTCTTGAGAACAAATCTATCGTCTGCGTGATTTACATCTTTGGGATTGAAAGCCTTTCTGAGTGCCTTATATTCACCGAGACGATTGGGCTGTTTCAGCTCCTTCAGGGCTGCTTCGAGCTGTTCCTCATTGAGGGTCGAACCGTGGAACTTCTCTTTGTTTTCCATGAAGCTGACGCCTTTGCCCATCACAGTATGAGCCAGGATCATCGTGGGTGTATCGCCGCTTCCTGTGGAAGCGAAGGACTCGTAAACCTGGGCGATATCATGTCCGTTTACTTCCAGAACCTTCCAGCCATCAGATTCATAGTTGTGCCTGATATTCTGAGGCATCACATCAGAGATGTTTCCGCTGATTTGTAATCTGTTGTAATCCACAATGGCGACGAGATTTCCCAGCTTGTATTTCACTGCAAAACGTCTGGCTTCACTGAGCTGACCCTTCTGCTGCTCTCCATCACCCATGAGTACATAGCAACGATATGGAACGCCTTTGAGTTTGGAAGCCAGAGCCATTCCAGCAGCAGCGGAGAGACCCTGCCCCAGATTTCCTGTGGTCCATTCCACTCCGGGAACGTCGCGTTCTATATGCCCCTCAAAGATGCTTCCCAGCTTGCGGAACTGGGAGATGGCGTCTTCCAGTTTGAAGTATCCCATCAATCCTAAAGTACTGTAAACTCCAGGAGAGATGTGGCCGTTACTCACGATTACTCTGTCCCTGGTCTCCAGATCTGGGTTTTTGGGATCATGATTTATGTAGCTATAAAGGGTAAGTAAAAGATCAATTGCGGACATTGAACCGCCTGGATGTCCACTTCCGGCCAAAGTTGTCATTGATAAAATTGCGCCTCTGGCAACCCCTGCCTTGGTTTGAATGTCGGTTCTCTTAGCGTCGTCGATGTGTTTCATTGTATTTTCCTTAGTCTTCCTGTTTTGTTTTTGGCATACTGATTTGTTCTTCAGATAGATAAATATATGGTGACGGGCAAAACAATATGCGCTTCAAAAAATTATCCCCCTCACAAGCCTGAGCCGTGTGAAGGGGGAATTTATGGTGGAGCATAGCGGGATCGAACCGCTGACCTCATGACTGCCAGTCATGCGCTC
>CAZZCS010000086.1:0-10017 GCA_964652645.1 uncultured Candidatus Cloacimonadota bacterium
TTCTTTATCGTCATATTATTTTACCTCATTAATTTGATTTGATGTTTGATACACCGAATATCAAAGTTAGTCTCACTACTGATATTACCCATTACCACGTACCCACATGTAAATTAGAGCAGGTTTGCAACAAAAAACAGGACAAGAGCTGACCTTGATGAGACAGAAAATCAGGCACTTAGAGCGATATCTGGATATCATCCCAAGGTGATGGGGATGGAGCAATATCTGCCTGCAACCCTGCAGGCTGCAAACCAGTAAACAGAAAGATTGTAAACACAACAGCACGAAATAGATCAACTGAACCTAGCCTAACCATTATACTTTCCTAAACAGAATTTCTTCATTGTCGCAAGTCTCTGACCCTTCGCCTGAGAGTCAAGCTAAATCTACGATTATGTTAAACAAGGGAGGTAAGGTCATGAAAGTTGAGAAGGTTGAGGCGCAGAGAAGGCATTGAGAGTGGAGCGGTTTGAGAGGTCCCATGCTGCAGACGGACTTGTGCGTTTGGTGTTTATAAGACAATGACCATATAGTAGTATCATCATCCTTTGGTCATCATTTAGTCGGCTTGTCCTGCAGCTCCATGCAAGAGACAATGGACTATGCCCAGCCACCTATAATCTCGAGCACTCACACGTTATGGCTTGGAGATACCGAACCGCTGATGGTATGGGGCTCGGCTTTGGCACCGTCTATGCAATATTCTTTGTTACTATCAAAAAAGCCCATCTAATACAAGACGGGCTTTTCTTTATAATGCGATGCTCAGACTACCATCTAAGGTGGGCAAAGGCCTTATTGGCATCTGCCATCTTGTGAGTATCTTCGCGTTTTTTGATACTGGAACCTTCTTTTTTGTAGGCAGCTATCAGCTCGGCAGCCAATTTTTCCATCATGGATTTTTCGCTGCGATTACGGGCATAGCTGATGATCCAACGAAAAGCAAGAGCGCGACCATTTTTCTCGTTCACTTCCATCGGAATCTGGTAGTTTGATCCACCAACGCGACGGGAAACGACTTTGACCTGTGGTCTCACGTTGTCCAAAGCGGTCTTAAAGACTTCCAGGGGTTCATGTTTGGTCTTTTCCTGGATGATTTCAAAAGCTCCGTAAACGATCTTTTCGGCGATGCTTTTCTTGCCTGCTTTCATTAGGCAGTTCATAAACTTGGTTACGATGATATCGTTGTATTTGGGATCCGGCAAAACTTCCCGGACGACAGCTTTTCTCTTTCTTGGCATGCTATCCTCCCCTATTTCTTTGCTTTAGGACGTTTGGTTCCGTATTTGGAACGTGAGTTGACGCGTTTATCGACGCCGGCTGAATCCAGAGCGCCGCGTACGACGTGATAACGAACACCGGGTAAGTCTTTTACACGACCACCGCGAACGAGGACGATGGAGTGTTCTTGCAAGTTATGACCTTCACCGGGAATATAAGCAGTGATTTCAAATCCGTTCACAAGGCGAACACGTGCGACTTTACGCAATGCTGAGTTTGGTTTTTTGGGCGTTGTCGTGTAAACACGAGTACATACTCCGCGCCTTTGCGGACATCCTTGAAGCGCCCTGTTCTTTTTCTTCTTTTCAATCTCAGTTCTGCCTTTACGGATCAGTTGATTGATGGTTGGCACTGATACCTCCAGTTTATTTAGTGACCGCTTCCAATCTTAGGATCGGTCGTATCCATTTTTATTGGGAGGGCTTGTTGCCAAGCCCTCAGATAATACTTTTTTAGAAATCCAGAATGTCTTCCACTTCATCAGAAATGGCTGGATGTGCAAACTCCTGGATCACCTGGGCAACTGTCTTACCTTCGTTTACAGCATCTTTCAAGCTGTTTGTATAAACCTTGGTTCCAGTTCCAACAGGTATACGATGACCGAGGATAATGCTTTCCTTGAGACCTTCCAGACGATCGACACTGCCTTCAATGGCAGCCTTAGTGAGGATCTTTGTGGTTTCTTGGAACGACGCTGCTGAAAGCCAGCTTTCCGTCAAGAGAGAAGTTTTGGTGATACCCAAAAGCAGCTGCTCAAACTGGGCTGGAGTCTTTCCATACTTGATGGTTTCGCGGTTTTCACGCTCGACAATTATCTTGTCCACGATGTCACCTTCGAGGAATGAAGTAGAGCCTGGATCCATGATTCTGACCTTTTTAAACATCTGGCGGATAATCACACTCACGTGTTTGTCGTCTATCTTCACACCCTGTTTTCTGTAGATTTCCTGGATTTCATTGAGGATCAACATCTGGGCTTCAATAATACCTTTGACCAGCATATCGTGCGGATCCAGAGGTCCATCGGATAGAGCGTCTCCGCTCTCTACAAAGTCACCCTGGTGAACGATAATCCTCTTACCAGAAGGAATCGAGTATTTGCGGCCGATGATGGGCTGTCCTTCTTTGACAAATTCCTCGGAATCGACAATCGCTTCCTGATCAGCCGGGATGCTGAACAAGAGTCCCGAAATCGGAGCGCCAGCTTTGATACTTGCACCAGCTTCTACCAGGAGTTTCTGATTTTTGGGGATTACATAATCGACAGGTTTCACATTGCGCTTTGCAATGGAGATGACAAATTTCCCTTTTTCTTCGGTAATGCTGACCTTGCCATCTTTTTCGGTAATTATGCTCTTATCTGTAACGATTGCAACTTTTTGTCCCATATCGTCTTCGATTAGCATCACCTTACCATCGCAAGGAGCATAGATCCCGTTTGGAGGTGTTACAAAGATGTCGCGACCTGTTTTCTTCAGGCCACCAATTGTAACTACGCCGCTGATGTCGGAAATTTTAGCCTTATCTTTGGGGACGCGGGCTTCAAAGAGATCCTGGACTCGTGGCAAACCACCGGTGATGTCTCTCTGTTTGATTGTCATACGTGATGTCTGACCCAAAACAGTACCGGGATAAACGTAGCTACCTTCTTCCACTTTGATAACAATACCGGTAGGAAGAGGAACCTGAGTCACCTCTCCATCATCTCCGACGATTCTGAACTGAGGTTGCTTTTTGCGATCTTTGGATTCAATGATGGTGATGTCACGCGTGAACGTGATGTCGTTGTATTCTTCTTTGAAGGTGATGTCTTTGATGAAGTTGTCAAAATGCAAGATACCTTTTGCTGTGGAAATCATCGGATTGTTAAACTGATCCCAGCTGAGAAGCTTGGTGTTATCTGCAATCTTCTGTCCTTCGCGGACGTGGATTGTGGCAGCATACTCCACCTTGTACTCTTCGTAGACTTTGCTTTCGTCATTCTCGTCAACAATGAGTAACTTGCCCAGATGGCTTACAGAGATCAGTTGACCCTGAGGAGTGGTAACTGCATTTACACGATCGTACAAAACCTTTCCTTCATAGGTTGAAACCACTTCTGCCATTTCCGTAGCAGTACTGGATGCTCCACCTATATGGAAGGTACGCAAGGTAAGCTGAGTACCAGGTTCACCGATGCTCTGAGCAGCGATGATCCCGACTGGGTCACCAATTATCACAGGTTTCTGAGTGGCAAGGCTTCGGCCATAACACTTTGCACAGATACCTCTCTCTGCTTCACATGTGAGAGTAGAACGTACAAACACACTAATCAAGCCGTGATTCTGAATTTGTTTGGCCATCTTGTTGCTGATTTCCTCACCCATGTGAACAAGTACTTTACCTGTAACAGGATCGATAATGTCTTCTGCAGCGGTTCTACCCTGGATTCTTTCGGCCAGAGTTTGAACCACTTCATTACCTTCCTTGAGCACAGTCATGTTTACACCACGTGGGGTACCACAATCTTCCATGGTAATGATGGCATTTTGAGCTACGTCTACCAATCTCCTGGTAAGGTAACCGGCATCGGCAGTTTTCAGAGCTGTATCGGCAAGACCCTTACGGGCACCGTGGGTGGAGATGAAGTACTCCAGAACGGTCAGGCCTTCTTTAAAGTTAGATTTAATCGGTGTTTCGATAACATCAGCGCCACCTGTTGAGCCGATCTTTGAGGGTTTATCCATCAGTCCGCGCATACCACCGAGCTGTTTGATCTGGTCTTTACTACCACGAGCACCAGATTTGTACATGAGGTAGATGGAGTTCAATCCACGTCTGTTGTGGGTCAGCTCTTCCATCATCTCGTCCGTGACTCTTACCGTGGTTTTCTTCCACTGGTCGACTACACGACCGAAGCGCTCGTTTTCAGTGATGCCACCTTTTTGGTGAAGATCGGACACTTTTTGGATTTCAACTTCGGTTTGGGCGATGATTTCATCTTTCCGGGCAGGAACCACGATGTCGGCAAAGCTGAATGTGATCCCAGCACGAGTAGCATATTTAAAACCGATTTCTTTGAGATTATCGAGAATAATGGCTGTTTCCCACTGTCCTACTGCATCAAAGCAGAGCATGGCCAGATCGTTCAGTTTTCCTTTATCAAAAGCTATATTCTGGAAACCGATAGTAGAGGGCAGGATCTGGTTGAAAAGGACTCTTCCCACGGTTGTAACGATGTATCCTTTTTCTGTTCGGACTCTGATCCATGTGTGCAGATCCAGGGTACGACCCTCTGGGACATCTCCTTTGACGGCATACATTTGCTCTTCTGCTTCATACGCAGTTATTACTTCCATGGTGCCGTAGAAGTGACGAAGTCCTTCAAAAGTTTCAGGAGCTTTGTCTTCTTCCATGGTCAGGTAGTAACAGCCCAAAACGATGTCCTGGTTCGCAGCCATTGCCAATCTGCCGTTAGCTGGAAGCAACAGGTTCCGCGTGGAAAGCATCAGCACACGAGCTTCCATTTGTGCTTCCTGAGATAGAGGCACATACACACCCATCTGGTCACCGTCGAAGTCCGCATTGAAAGGTACGCAAACCATGGGGTGCAGCTGGATGGCTTTATTATCTGTAAGAACAGGCATAAAGGCCTGGATACCAAGTCTGTGTAGAGTGGGTGCGCGGTTCAAGAGTACAGGATAGTCCTTTACCACGTCTTCGAGGATAGACCATATTTCAGGCTGTTTCTTCTCGATTAGTTTCTTGGCATTCTTTACTTTATCGACTTCTCCCATTTTTTGGAGACGCTCGATCAGGTAGGGCTTAAAGAGCTCTACTGCCATTTCTTTGGGCAATCCACATTGGTAGAGTTTTAGCTCTGGTCCTACTGTGATAACAGAACGACCAGAATAGTCCACGCGTTTACCCAAAAGGTTCTGACGGAAACGGCCCTGCTTGCCTTTGAGCTGGTCGGTAAGGGATTTGAGAGGACGATTTCCTCTGCCTCTCACCGGTCTTGCCTTCCTGGAGTTATCAATCAGGGCATCCACTGCTTCCTGCAGCATTCTCTTTTCGTTTCTGAGAATCACCTCGGGTGCTCGGATATCTATCAGTTGTTTCAGCCTGTTGTTTCTGGTAATAACCCTGCGGTACAAATCGTTGAAGTCTGCAGTCGCAAATCTTCCACCCTCAAGTGGCACAAGCGGTCTGAGGGTTGGAGGCAGCACAGGCAGGACTTCCATGATCATGTTTTCCGGTTTATTATCAGATTTGATAAAGGCATCAACGATTTTAAGCTTATTTATTAGCTTCTGCTTTCTGAGGGCAGACTCTTCCATTTTGAGACGTGTTCTGAGGTCGAGAGCTTCATTTTTCAGGTCTATCCTTTTCAGAAGCTCTTTTATCGCTTCGCCACCCATCAGGGCGATGAAGTTTGATCCTACTTTGTCTTTGATTTCGTAGTATTCATCTACTTCGATCAGCTCCATCTTCTCGTAGGGGCTGTCGCCTGGATCGATTACTACAAAAGACTCGTAATACAGGATGCGTTCGAGATCCTTGACAGTGATATCGAGTAGGGTTCCGATCTTACTCGGAGCACTCTTTACAAACCAGATATGAGCGATCGGCACAGCGAGTTCTATATGCCCCATTCTGGTTCTACGTACCCTGGAGGTCGTTACCAATACGTTACATCTGTCGCAGACTGTATTTTGAAATCTCTTCTTTTTGTATTTACCGCAAGCGCATTCATAGTCCCGTTCGGGGCCGAATATACGCTCACAAAAGAGTCCGTCTTTTTCTGGTTTGAGGGTTCTGTAGTTCAAGGTATCTGGCTTTGTTACCTCTCCCTGAGACCAATCGTTTATCACGGTTTCTGGCGCGGCGATCTTGATTCTTACGCAATCATAGTCACTAATACGATATTCTTTTTTGTCTCTTACCACATTATCCTCCCTTAACGGATGTCCTCTTCTCTGAGAAACTCGATATCAAAACCGAGTGATTTGAGCTCGCTAATCAGCACATTAAATGATTCCGGAACTCCAGGAGGAGGTGGATTCTCACCACGAGTGATGGCTTTGAAGGCATTGTTTCTGCCGTCTACGTCGTCGCTCTTGATTGTGAGCATCTCTTCCAGGAGATTAGCAGCTCCGTATGCTTCCAAAGCCCATACTTCCATTTCACCCAGACGCTGTCCACCGTGTTGGGCTTTACCACCAAGGGGCTGCTGGGTAATGAGTGAGTATGGCCCTGTCGAACGAGCATGCATCTTGTCCGCTACAAGGTGGTTCAGTTTCATCATATAGATAACGCCAACCGTTACGCGCTCTTTGAAAGGTTCTCCGGATTTGCCATCATAGAGAACCTGTTTGCCATCAGCAGGAAGATTCGCTGTTTCCAGCTCTTTCCGGATATCTTCATTGGTAGCACCATCAAATATTGGAGTTTCGGTATCGAAGCCCAATACTTTGGCAGCCATACCCAGATGGGTTTCCATGATCTGACCGATATTCATACGGGAAGGCACACCAAGTGGGTTGAGCAAGATATCTACAGGAGTACCGTCTTCCATAAATGGCATGTCCTCAATCGGTGCTATTATCGATATTACGCCCTTGTTACCATGGCGTCCGGCCATTTTGTCACCAACTTCGATCTTACGTTTCTTGGCGACGAACACTTTGACCATCTTGCGAACTCCATATTGAAGCTCGTCACCATGTTTGAGGCGTTCTCTATTTTTCTTGTATAGATTATCTGCCAGATCGAGCGAATGCTTGATCTTCAAGATAACGTTTTGATAGATTTGTTCGTTTTTATGGGCATCTTCAACCAGCTCGACATCGATATCAAGTTTCTTAAAGTTAATCCGCTTGATATCTTCACTTGTGATTTTCTTGCCTGGAGCAATGAAGTAGCCATTGGTTTTTTCGTCCCAAATCGTCTTTGCCACTTCTCCCAGTAGTGCTTCCGTAAGCTTTTCAGCCTTGAATTCCTCTACCTTCTTGCGGCGATCTGCCAGTTCATGTTTGAGCTTCTGGATCTTGTCATTATTGTCGTCATCGAGGTCACTGCCCTCTTCCAGACGAGAAAATACTTTGACGTCTATGACTACGCCTTCCATGCCGGGTTTGGCTTTGAGCGAGCTGTTGGTAAAATCACCAGCTCTGTCGCCAAAGAGGGCACGCATCAGATTTTCCTCTGGAGAAGGATCAATCTCGATGCTCTTGGGTGTCACTTTACCTACGATGATATCCCCAGCGTGGATGACAGATCCGACTCTGATGATACCAGTCTTATCCAGGTTTCTCAAAGCCTGTGAGGGAACATTAGGGATGTCATAGGCAAGTTCTTCCTTACCATTTTTAACGTTCCGTACCAGAACTTCAAGTTCCTCTATATATATAGAGGTAAGAGTGTCTTCCCTGGCAATCTTTTCGCTGATGATAATGGCATCTTCATAATTGTATCCATACCATGGCATGAAGGCCACCAGCATGTTTGTTCCCAAAGCCAGGCGGTTATCTTCCACGCAGGCCCCATCAGATATCAGCTGACCCTTGCGAACCACTTCACCAGGTCTGACGACTGGGCGCTGGTTGATGCAGGTATCTTGATTTGTCCTCACAAATTTCTTGAGGTAAATCTTATTGCCGGTATTGAGGTAGAAGGCTTCGTCTTTCTCGCTCGTGGGCTTGATCTCTATGTAGGCAGAAGTTGCGTTTGTAACCACACCATCGTAAGGCGCTACTGCAACACTTGCAGTATCCATAGCCATTACTTTTTCCATTCCGGTACCCACCATCGGAGCCTTTGGATTGATCAACGGAACAGCTTGACGCTGCATGTTTGATCCCATCAAGGCCCGGTTTGCATCATCATGCTCGAGGAAGGGAATAAGAGCGGCAGAAACGGACACCATTTGCTGAGGGGATACGTCTATATAATGGAGCTGAGTGGGTTTTACTTCTACATATTCGCCTTTTTCAAGAGCAAAAACAGTCTCATCGAGAATTCTGCGATCGTCGCTGAGCTTCACATTCGCCTGAGCAATAATGTACTTCTCCTCTTCAGCTGCATCCAGATAATCGAACTTATCGGTGATACATCCATTTTCGACTCTGCGATAAGGAGTCTCGATAAAACCAAACTCGTTGATGCGGGAATACAGGGCAGGAGAAACTATCAAACCGATATTTGGACCTTCAGGAGTTTCGATCGGACACACTCTACCATAGTGAGAAGAGTGAACGTCGCGAACTTCAAAACCAGCCCGGTCACGAGTCAGGCCTCCAGGCCCCAGAGCAGAAAGTGCTCTCTTGTGACGAATTCCGGCCAAAGGATTGGTCTGCTCCATGAACTGCGAGAGCTGCCCAGTGAGGAAAAAAGCCTGGACGACGTTGATCAGGGCATTACTGTTTACCAGATCGTGAACTGTGATCTCGTCGATATTGGAAATGGCCATTCTCTCCTGAACAATCCTGGCAACCATGGACAATCCGGATTGATATTGCTCCTGGAGCAATTCACCCACTGTACGGACTCTACGATTTGCCAGATTATCTATATCATCGATCTCATCCTCATCGCGATAGATATCGATCAAAGTTTTGAAGATATGAACGAAATCTGCCAGAGTAAGAGTCAGGTGATCCAAGGGGACATCTATATTCAGTCTTTTATTTATTTTGTATCTGCCTACATCGCCAAGATTGTATCTTCTTTCATTGAAGAACATACGATCTACCAGCTGTTTAGCAGTTTCTACGCTGGCATCTTCTCCTGGTCTGATAAGGCTATATATCTTTTTGAGGGCATCTTCATGATTGAAGGTAGGATCCTTTGCGACCGTATTTTCCAATACTTTACGTGCTATCTCGCAATCATAGGCAATCACTTCAACCTGTTTGAGCTTGTGTGAATCGAGTAATTTGATCAGTGCATCGTCCAATTGGTCGTTGGCAAATGCTACTGGTTCTTCGATCCCTTTGATGATAATGTCTTTGAACAGATGGCGTCCTTTGGCCTCTTTGAGGTTCAAAGTCTCACTTTCGTAAAAAGTAGTACGCAAGTCTTCGTTCGTGGATATGCCAATGGCACGGAGTAAGGTGGTAACAGGGAGCTTTCTACGCTTATCGATGTGAACATACATTACATCATGAATGTCGATGTCAAATTCGAGCCAGGAGCCATTGTATGGGATCACTTTTGCGGAATACAAAGTCTTTCCGCTTGGATGCTTTTCTTCGGAGAAAAATACTCCAGGGGAACGTTGAAGCTGTGATATGATCACGCGTTCAGCTCCATTTATCAAGAATGTGCCCTGTTCTGTAATCAAAGGAATTTCACCTATGAATACGTCTTGTTCGATAGTATCTTTATGGACGCGTTCTTCATCCACATACTCAAAAATACTGAGCCGAAGTTTAGCCTTTAAAGGGGCCTGGTAAGAGAGGTTTCTCTCGGCACACTCTTCGATGGAGTACTTTTCTTGTAGCACGTTGTACTCGATAAATTCGAGCAGAAAATTACCTTTGGTATCTTCTATCGGGAAAATGGATTCAAATACAGCCTGAAGACCTTTTCTCTCTCTGCGCAGTGGATGTACATCTTTTTGCAGAAAACTATTGAATGCATCTACTTGCATGGCCAGAAGATTGGGTATTTCTACTTCGAAAATCCCCAATTCTGCGAGTCTTCCGGATATACGGGAATAACTTTTGATCTTTCTCAAAAGCTCACTCCTTT
>CAZZCS010000087.1:0-5066 GCA_964652645.1 uncultured Candidatus Cloacimonadota bacterium
AAGAATGCGTTATGAATTAGCCCCAGCGGGGCGACACCATCAAAATCACAACCTCATCATAGATGTTCTGTTGCAACTGAGGCGCTCATTTTTGGATCATACGGCTCAATCTGGGCTCTACCCAAATGAATTCGGCGTTCCAAGCTGCGCAGCCCACATAACGGATAACGGGTAACGGATAACGAATCGCCCGTCACTCCGCATGAGTCCTATGCGCCATATAGCAGGGAGAATCATGCTCACATAGGAACGGCGCAAATGACTCCTGCTACACATATGACTCGTGCGATCACAAGCAAGACTCAATTATTACGCGTAGCGAATGACCCCCTAAATAAAAGTACCACAAAAACTGGATTCTACTCAATAATATGGAATGTCTTTTGCAACAATATCAGTTTTACAGATTGACAGCCAGGACGTCTGGGAATAATGGGTTGAATCAATTATCAATAAAGGAGATCGCATGGTCGGTTTACAAGTAGAGAACGTGTGTAAGACTTATGGCTCAAAGCGAGTAGTGGACGGTGTATCATTCGATGCCAACAAGGGTGAAATCTTGGGTTTTTTAGGACCCAATGGAGCAGGTAAAACCACAACCATCAGAATGATCATGGGGATCACTCTTCCCGATAGTGGTGAGATCAGATTCCGAGATGGGGAGAGGGTTTATTCACAAGTTCCGCAGTCTCAGATTGGCTATCTGCCAGAAGAGAGAGGGCTCTACAAAGAAGCCAAAGTGATGCGGATTCTCCTCTTTTTGGCTGGGCTCAAGAATATTGATGCTTCGGTGGCAAAGCAACGGGCTCAACAGTGGCTCACCAAATTTGATCTTGCCAATCATGCCAATTCCAAGGTCGAAGAGCTTTCCAAGGGGATGGCTCAGAAGGTTCAATTTATCGGGTCAGTTCTGCATGAGCCACAGTACATTATTTTGGATGAACCCTTTTCCGGTCTTGATCCGGTGAGCCAGGATATCTTTAAACGAGAATTGAGGGATTTGGCTAATCGGGGAGCTACTATCCTGCTTTCCAGCCATCAGATGAACATTTTGGAGGAACTCTGCGATCGCATTTTCCTGATTCATCAGGGTAAAGAGGTGTTCCATGGCAGCCTGGTAAATCTCAAGGAAAGATTTGGCAGCTTTGTGATCCGAATCCACACAGCCGATGAGAGCTCCATTAGCAGTATATCACATCTTCCGATGATCGCTTCCTATAAAGCTCTCGGCTCGCTCAAGCATGAACTGCTGCTCAAAGACGGAGTGTCCGCGGCGGAATTCTTGGCTTCCATACCTGCCAATACCCGGATTACCGAGCTCAGCGTAGCCAGCTCGAGCCTGCATGATATCTTTGTCAAAATCGCTCTGGGAGGCAAAAATGAAGAATAAGACCTTGAAAATTACAGTCTGGGAAGTGATGCGCAATCTGCGTAACAAGCAGTATATCATCAGTTTGCTGGTGACACCCCTGATCATGGTAATCTTCATGGGGCTGCCCCGATTGCTGGAAAAGATGGATAAGCCGACGCAGATGACGCTGTATGTCGTGGACGAGCTGGGAATCCTGGAGCAATTGCAGAGCGCTATTCCCCTGCCAAACATACATCTGAAGGCCGCTGAGGAGAGTGAAGCATTGCCGGATCTGGTGTATCAGGAAAAGGCAGCAGGATACATGCTACTGAGCTCAGATTTTTGGGAAAGCGGTAAGATTGAGTATCACTACAACAAGCTCAAGATGGAGGAAGTAGCAATCATTCAGGGAGTCCTGACCCAGTTCTTGAGGATGCATCGTATGGAGGAAAGCAAGATCAACCCAGAGCAAATCAATTACCTCACAGCCAATGCAGAGCTGGAAAAGATTGCCATGGAAAAGGCTGAAGCCCCCCAAAAGAATGCAATCATCGTTTCCATCGCCTTTATGGTGCTGATCTTCTTTTTGATTTTCACCAGCGGCACTATGCTGATGCAGAGTGCCCTGCAAGAGCGACGGGACAGAATGGCAGAGATTGTCCTTTCCTCTGTCAGTGCTACCAATCTGATGCAGGGAAAGATCGTCGGACACTTCATCCTGGGGCTGATCCAGCTAATCTTCTGGTTGGGATTGAGTCTTCCAGCTGTTATCTATCTACTCGAGTTCCCAGTGCTAACAGCCATATCTGAAGCCAATATGCCGCTGATCGTGTTCTTTGGATTGACGGGATACTTGCTTTTTAGCTCAATATATGTAAGTATGGGCGCTACAATGGACGACCTGCAAAGTGCTGGTAATACCCAAAGCATGCTTATGATGGTGCCGATGCTGTCTTTCCTCTTTATAAGTCCTGTGGTGCGTAATCCCGAGGGAGCAGTTGCTCGCTTTGCCAGTCTCTTTCCGCTCACCAGTCCCACGGCCATGATATTGAGATCTGCCTTTGCCAAAGTACCACTTTGGGAAGTGATTCTAAGCGGGCTAATCCTGTTGATATCGATATATCTGATGTCCAGACTGGCCTCCAAGATCTTCAGAGTCGGAATGTTGATGTATGGCAAGACTGCAAATATCGGGGAGATTATCAAATGGGTGAAGTATAAGGACTAAGATCACAGTCATACTTATAAAGCTATATGAAGCCCCCCTTGTTCGAACACAAAGGGGGCTTCACTCTTATGTAGTCAAATCGCTGCCAAGAAGATCATCCAGAATGGAGTGCCAATCTGCGCAGTGAACGGTGGCATTTCTAGCATTTGTTCTCAACTCTGAGTACGTTTTAGGATTATGCAATAGCGTCTCAATGGCTGCCAGAATCTGGTTTACCCAGGACCCCAGTTCCTGGTTCTCCACTACATAGCCGTTTTCGCCGTGGCTCACGAGTTCCTTGGGGCCTCCGGTTCCAGAGACCAAGACAGGTAATCCGCAGGCTTGGGATTCGAGGATAACCATACCAAAAGTATCGGTGACGCTGGGAAAGATAAAGAAATCCGCTGCATTGTAGAGGGGGGGTAACTGGGTTCTGGGGATTACTCCCGTAAATAGCACTCTCTCAAAATCATGTAATTCGTTTTGGAGCTCAGGAAGGTAAGGCCCTTCTCCGGCAATAATCAAGTTTAGTTTGGGAACTACACCCACGAGTGTTTTGTATATTTCAGCCAGGAGATCCAGAGATTTATCTCTTGATACTCTGCCAGCATACAGAAGGGTTATCCCATCTTGAAGTTTGGGATACTTATCCAGAAAGGCTTTTCGATTTTGCATCGGAGAAAAGGCATCCAAGTCCATTCCGCGCCTGAGGAGCTTCATGTCGCCGACGTGAATATCTCTATCCTGCAAGATATGCATATATTCCCGGGTAGGCGTACGGATCTCATTCATCTGATTGAAGAACCATCTTTCATACTCGAGGACTATTTTTGAGGCAGATTCGTCTTTGATAATATGCAGCGCTTCGCCGGAGAAATCGGTGTGATAGATGCCGATTGTGGGGATTCCAATCAGCTTTGCAGCCAATAGTCCCAGTAGCCCTACAGGTCCCGGAGTGGAGATTATGATCTGGTCTGGCTCGAAGTCGTTTATTAGTTTTAAAGATTTTAGTATGGATGGTGTTTTCAGCTTGTAATACTCGTAATATGGAAGCTTGAAGGCATGCATATAGGGCAGGTTGAGCAGGTTTTCCGGAAGATCGTCGCCAAGCTCTGATTTATGCAGAGATACTACCAGTTTGAGTTCACGACCCTTTTCATGAGCGATGGCACCCATCTGCTTCAGGGTAACAGAAACCCCGTTCAAATCATTGATTGTATCCGAGAACCAAAGAGTGCGGCGTTTTCTATCCTCATGATTGAGCTGGTGCATCTGCCGGAAATTTGCTGTAACTGAGTGACTTTGGTGCATATGCTTTAGAGAACTGAAGAATGGGATCAGGAGGAAAATTCCAGGTAAAGATACACTTACATTTCGAATAAGCTTTAGGAAATTCAGATCCTTCAGATCTTCCTCGAGGGAGTTCAGGAGCGTCCTGAAAAAAGCGTCCGCTATATCCGATAGATGAGTGTAAACCCGATCCAGCTTGAGATCTTGTTGAATATCGGAACTGTTTTGTAGCGTCTCTATCAGTTCGGATAGGCACAGTTTTAGCTCATCCCCCTGAAGATTTGCGATGTTTTTCATGGTCTTCATCTTGATTTTGTTTTTGAAGTCCATACTTCTATTATCAAAGAGATACTCGGTCATAATCCCAAATACTCCGCTTTGCTTTTTGTTACTTTGCTGTTGCTTGGAAAAGTCATAAGCAATTTTGTAAACTGTGAACGCCAAAGAGTGGTAATCGTTATAGCGCCCGACTCCATTACTCTCTTTGTGGCGAATGGCATGTAGAAATTCATCAATATCTTTGGCCTTGGCCATGGTATAGCTCTGTCCCAGAAACAGGCCGCCATGATCGTCTGACCCACCTGTGTACCCCTTGTGCCACGGCTTTTGACTGAAGGGCTCTATTCTGTGTTTGTGATAGATATCCTGGATCACAGTTTCATTCAAATTGTCCAAAATGTACTTCCACCCCAGATTGCTCTTTCTGTTTCTGCCGCCATTTACAGTTTCAAAGTGGTCAAAGAGGAGCAGCAGTTTTTCCAGGTGACTCACGGTCAGCTTTCCATTTACCGAATACGAGGCATGGGCAACGCTGTGCACTATATCTTGTTCTTTGAGATAGTTTCTCAGGTCAAAAATATCCTTGCGGTGATAGTTTATATCTTCAAACTGCCTGGACGAAATGCCATAGATTAGGACATGTATTTTGCACATATCTTCGGGGAAATAGGTGGTGGACTCCACCCCGACGATTACCTCCTTGGGGTGTAGCTCTTTTAGCTGCAAGGCACCGTCGATCTTGTTGTGGTCTGTGATACACACATAGTCCATCCCCTGTTTCTTTGCTTCTTCATATACAAACAGTGGATCAGTATAGCTCTCTTTGGCTCCCAGTCTTTGCAAAAACCATTCTGAGGGGTGCTCAGAAAATATGGAATGGCAATGAAGATCTGCTTTTTTCATTGATAAGGCTCCTAAACTCTTCAATACGTTTTCTAT
>CAZZCS010000087.1:5166-9951 GCA_964652645.1 uncultured Candidatus Cloacimonadota bacterium
TTCAACTGCTTGACACTCTGTTATACATCACTAAGGTTAAGATTTGATATGTTATCTGTAAAGATTGTGTTAGGATTTGATTATGACGAGGTCGACGCTGGTTTATCACAGCCAGATACTCTGAACGCTACAAGGACAAGGAAGCTGGGATCAAGTGGTGGAAGGATACAAAGCGATCCTTCTCCGCTGGTGTGAGATACGACTATTAGACAGGTATCGCCTAGTGCCTATGAAAGAAGCTCAATATTGCCAAATAGACTAAAATAAGGAAAGGAAATTGCATGCTGATTTGAGGTGTCTAAAAAACTGAAAGATAAGGAGCTGTGATGAAACGCGTGCTTTGTTTGGTTTTGTGTTTATCCCTCTTTTCAATCCTCGTAGCCCAGGCGGAGAACTGGCATGTATATTATCCTGGAGGCTATCCCCAAGAGGTCGTCTGGCATGAATCCGCAGTCTGGGTAGCATCTGGTGCTGGCATTATGAGGTTCGATCCCCTCACTGGAGAAAGGACTCAGTACAATTCAAACAATATTCCCTATCCAGGAAACTCGATCAGTAGTATATGCTTCGATAGTGCCGGAGATCTTTGGGCTGGTGGATGGGATGGAGCCCTGCATTTTGATGGAGAATCCTGGGAGCACTTCACCCCAGGCAATAGCCTGTTGCCCACGAGTTTTGTCCGTAAAGTAGTTCCAGATCCCCAAGCAGGTGTGTGGCTTGCCACAGATCAGGGCCTCTGCCACTACTCGGCTGGCGATTGGGTTCTGTATAATGCGAGCAATTCCGGATATACTCCCTCCGGTCAATTTCAAGATCTCAGCTTTGATCACCAGGGAAACTTGTGGATTGCCACATCGAACGGAGTTTTTCGGTTTGACGGCAGCACCTGGCTTACGTTCACCAGCAGTAACTCCACTTTACCATCCAATGACATCAGTAGCATAGCCTTTGATACGCAGAGTACAGGCTGGTTTGCCTTCGGTAGCGGGGTAGCAAGATACAATGGTGAATCCTGGGTAACCCTCATAAATCTGGACGGAGTCACCATCGGAGCAGCCAGGAAATGCTATAAGGATCAATGGCAAAGGCTCTGGATCTGGAGCAATAGCAGGCTGTTTTGTCGTGTTGGTGACAACTGGCAGAGCTATCACATCAGTCTTTTCGGATCTTACTCCATGTATTTCAAAACGTTGGCTGTGGACGATGAACAGAATCTCTGGTTGGGTTTGTTCGATACTTATTCACCCCAGTCGCTGGTTCACTATGATGGAATAGAGGTCACTCGTTATCCCATCTGCGAACTACCCCTGGCCAGCATGTATGTAACCAGCATCTTTAGAGGCTTCGATGAAAAACTGTGGATTGGTACCTCAGACTCTAATGGGATCGGAGGATATCTTTCCATTTCGGAAGGTGAATATGAG
Source organism: uncultured Candidatus Cloacimonadota bacterium (assembly GCA_964652645.1). Taxonomy (GTDB): domain Bacteria; phylum Cloacimonadota; class Cloacimonadia; order Cloacimonadales; family Cloacimonadaceae; genus CAZZCS01. Next base: position 6,591 of record CAZZCS010000087.1, read on the forward strand.
TGCTATGGTATGTACAATACAGATATGCCTTGTGATCATGTGTGGGCTCTGGCCCAGGACAGACTGCTTAATATGTGGGTGAGCACCTGTCTGGGTCTGGTAAGGATTGGCCCCACAGCTTCAGAAACCTTTAGCTCGAGCGATACTGGAGTGGGAAGCAGCAATGCAACTACGATCTGTCCCGTAGGTGATGGCGTTTGGCTGGGTACATCGAACGGTGTGTCCAGGTATGAGAACGGTATCTGGAACCCGCTAACGATTGCCGAGGTGGGCCTCAGCCTTGCGGGCACAAACAAGATCAAGACCGATGCCGCAGGCAGGATCTGGATTGGATGCACTGCTGGAGTAATCTGCTATGATGAAGGGCAGTTTATCTCCTATTCCGAAGTCCCCAATGCCAAAGACTTTGCCTTTGGGCAAAATGGAGAGGTCTGGGTGGCAAGAGGTGAGCTCTCGGTGCTCCAAAATGGTAGCTGGACGCACTACAACGCTGATAACTCCGGGATTGAGGCCAATCTGATCAGAACCCTTGCCCTGGATCATAACCAGGTGCTGTGGTTGGGAACGAACTATCCAGATTGTAAAGTCTACAGATATGACGGGGAGAACTGGAGCATCTTTTCTCCCGATAACTCTCCTCTGCAGGGGCTTAGCATCTCTGTGATCCATGTGGATGAAAACAACACCAAGTGGATTGGCTCCAGGTACCTTACTTTGTACAACGAGCAGGGACTTCCCGTATCCGTGGACGACATACAGGTTCCGGCAGTGAGACAGGCTTTGCTCTATCCCAATCCCTTCACTACCTCTGTGACTCTGCGCTTCGAAAAACACAGCGATTCGCCCTTGCAGCTCAAGATCTATAATCTGAAAGGACAATTGGTTTACTCGAGCAGATATAGTAGCATGCCCAAAGGAAAGCGTGAGATCGTCTGGCCTGGACGTGATGAGGCAGGGCGGAACTGTGCTCCGGGGATCTACCTGATCCGGGTGCAGGATACAGGGAGCAGCCAGACATACAAGGTGCTCAAGCTGAAGTAGGGCAAAGACTTCAGCCAACCAATCCTGCCGGAAACTCTCTGAATCCTAGGTCAGCTTTTTATCTTTGAGAGAATAGCTCAGGCTGACGTAACGGCGATGCCACTTCAGCATGTGCAGGGCAGATCGGAAGTCGGACATGCTCACTTTGATGGAGGTGTAATCATGCTCATCCTCTCCGTCCAGAGTAATCTCATTTAGTTCCAGAGATTTACGGAGGCGTACCATAGCTGCTTCTTTGGCCAGGAAGGTGATCTCGGCGGCAGAGTATCCTGCCACAGATTCTGCATAGGCAAAGAGATCGACGTCGTCTGCCAGAGGCATTCCCCGGGTAGCGATCTCAAGTACCTTTTTACAACCTGGTAGATTAGGTCTTTTGATTTCTAGCTTATAGTCGAAGCGTCCAGGTCTTAGAAGGGCAGCATCGAGCAAATCCGGCCTGTTTGTGGAGGCCAGAACGGTTACATTGCCAAAGTCATCAATCCCGTCCATTAGTGCCAGAAGCTGATTTACCAGAGTGGCATACCACTTTGCTGATTCACCGGAAAGCCTGGTCTGGGCAATGGAATCGATTTCATCAATGAAGATCACCGCAGGCTGAAACGCTTTGGCTTCTTCAAAGATGTCGCGCAGGTTTTGCTCCGATTTACCAAATTCCTTATTGAGGATGTCGGGCCCGGAAACAGGGATGAAATGTGCGTGTACCTCATGGGCTATAGCCTTGGCGATCAATGTCTTGCCATTGCCAGGATCGCCCCACAACAGGATCCCGCGGTAGGGCTTTACTCCCAATTGCTCAAAGAGTTTTGGTCTTTTGAGGGGAAGCTCAATCATTACCCTGATGTTCTGGATGATGTCGTCCACCCCTCCAATATCGGCAAAGGTCGTGACCGGGATGCTCCTCAGGTATCTGCTATCGGAGGCACTTTCGTCCTTCAGTTTTGCACTATAGTCTTCTTCCAGCTCGGTACCCGTCTTTTCGCTGGGTTCAGAACCGGGAGTGATGTGCATGATGCTGAGCGGTTCCCAGTTCTTCATACTGTTATGAGAATCAGTTCTATACACTATCTCCCAGTGGTGAGGGTCTGGAAGGTGCAGCATCAAGGGCAGAACGGCTATGTATCGGCGGAAGAATTTATGCTCGAAGATGGGGCAGAAGTCGATGTTTTTTTGGCGTACGATTTCTTCCAGGGCTTTTGTAAGCTCCTCCCGGTTGATCCGCCAGAGGTTGCCATCCATAAACGATCCAAATTGATACCAGTACTTTTCGTTTTTGGAAAATGGTGCTTTCTCGTGGTGTAAAACAATCCCGTCGAGCATACGACAGCCCCAACAGGTTGCCCTCTTCAGGTCGCAAAAGGTATCCTTGCTCTCGGATTTGAGATATTTTTGGTAACAGGAAGCGATCGCAGCCTTGGTATCCAGAGAGAATTCATCGGGTTTGTATTCCAGCCCGTCATAGAGCAGATGGGCAGTATCCCAATCATAGATTATCTTCATCAGCTCAGCAAAATACTCATACTTTGAGAGAGCTTCGACATTGTCGGTCTTGATCACATGGTATGCATCCCCCTCTTTGGCGGGGATGTACATCCTGAATTTGGAGGCCAAAGACAGGGCAGTATGATACTCTGGGCGTTGTTCCTTGCCAAACTTGATAGAAAAGAGGAAATCCATTATTCGCTACTCTTGATCATGCTTTTGTGGGTGTGGCCAGCAGCGACCAGAGTATCCATTTCCTGAATCCAAGCTTCCAGCCCCAGCTCGCGGATTCTCTCATTGTTCCGGATCAGGAACGGGTATCTCCTGGAAAAATTCTGGATTAGGGTGCAGGGAAACTCCTCGCAAAAAGCGCAAACTTCCAGCCCTTTCGCCTCGGCACATTGCCGGATTTGACAGCCTGGATCACCACAACCAGCCTTGCAATTGGGACTGGCCTTATCCAGATCTTTCAGGGTCGATAAGGTTTTCCAAAACTCTGGAAACTCTGGATACACTTGCTCTCCAAAATGTTCCCATCCATCTTCAGACATGATCTGATGCAGGCTCTGGGCTGCCTGGGGCAAACCATTTATCAGGCTACACATCTTACAATATAAGCCACAGTAACACAGGAATTCTTTCGATTCTGCCATTTGCTTCCTCTCTTCTGTCTGTGTATTTGAATTTGTTGAGAGCATGCACTTCTACCTTACAATATTTGTCAACAATTAAACTGACCCATAGAGGATGGCGTTCCACTGAAGCAGGGTGCGTGATAGTATCAGCAATTGGGATCCTGCCTCTGGGACACGGCGAGACTAAATCCTCCGTGACAGGAACA
>CAZZCS010000088.1:0-9431 GCA_964652645.1 uncultured Candidatus Cloacimonadota bacterium
CTAGTCAGAATTCATGGCGCATTTGACCTGGCCTGATACTTCTAACTAAACATCATAGAACAAGATAAGCATTGGTGTAGTATCTAAATGCTATCTTTCAGAAGGACTTATGGATATCATAGCAAAAGTTTTCGATTATGAGATTAGCTCCATGGAGCTCGAAAGAGAAGTGGAAAAAATTGTCAAAGAGAATAGCCTCCAGGAGCAGGCAGAGATCCGTATAGCTGCGTTATCCAGAGTTGTAGATAGATATCTTTTATTGCACGAAGCAGAAAAGAAATGCATTGGTATCTGTGACGAAGAGTACGAATCTGCCCTCATGGATATCATCGACATGGTAGATAGTTTTGATGACTTGGAGGATTCTCTTACTATCAAGGGAATGCCTGCCAATCAGATCGAACGCTTGATAAGAGATAAAATCATCATCAAGAAGTATATCCAATCTCTGTGTTCAGAGGACTTCTCCATCACCGAAGACGAGCTCAAGCAGTTTTATGAGGGCAATAAAGACTTTTTCTTTCGAGAACCCGAAGTGCGGGCTTCCCACATTCTGGTAAAAGGAGTTGGGCCGGAGTCCAGGGACAAGATCTTACAAATGCGTTCGCAGATAAACACTCCGGAGCAGTTCATACAGAGATCCCATTCCTGTAGTGATTGTCCCTCAAATGCAAAGTGTGGAGATTTGGGCTTCTTCAAAAAAGGGCAATTACTCAAAGAAATTGATGATGTAGCCTTTAGTCTCCAGATCAACGACATCAGCCAACCCTTCAAAACTCAATATGGCTACCATATCCTGATGGTCACAGAACGTAGGGAAGAGGGCTATATCCCCTTTCAACAGATCAAAGACGGCCTCAAGGCAAGATTGATTCATATCGAAAAAGAATATTTCCTGGCCAGATACGTAAAAGAGCTGAGAGCCAAATATAAAGACTTTATTGAAATAGTCTAAGTAAGGGGCCTCGCTTGAGGCCCCTTAATGTATCAGCGCGCGTGTTTGTCTAATCGTCCTGTTATCTAGAATGGCTCAAAGTTGTTCACTTGCCAATAGTAAACTTCAGAATCCTTTTGGATGGTTAATAGCTGATCGTAGTGCGTGCTTTCCCATTTGACAAGCAATTCAAAGAAAGACTTCAAAGTCATGGTATCCGCCTGCTCTGCCATTTTACGGTAATGATCTATGGCATCCTTTTCCAGGAGTAAAGCCGTAGAGATTGCAGAAAACAAGATTTGATTTTGACCAATCCTCTGCAGGAAACTATCTGAAATGATGGGGCTAAATCCCTTCTGGGCGCTCAGCTCTTCAGATAAATCGCTGGGATTCAGATCGTTTGAAATTTCTTGATAATATTGGAGTAAGTAGTTGTAATGACGTCTTTCTTCATCATACATCTGCGCGAAAAACTCCTTAACGGCTGAGTCGTCAATATCGGAATTGTCATAAGCCTTTACTGCATTACCATATAGCGACATGCTATCCATTTCGCCTTGCATGGCTTTCTTTATGGAGCTAACCAGTGATTCTTTCAAGGTCATGTTTACCTCTCAGTACTTTTTAAATATAGTATAATCAGTAACAAGGGCAAGGACAGTATTTTTTGTGAACAATACTCAAATGGTTGACAGAAAACCACAGCACAAAATATAGATTCAGAGACTTATCTTGTTTATAAATGGAGTATAAAGATATATGATAGACAGCAAAAAAGTGTCTTTGCTAATGATGCTTTTCATGGCAGCAACTGCAGTCTTTGCCAATCCTGTGGCAGATAGAACCGTCGAGTGGCTTGTGGGTAACAACATCAGCCCATCTTTGATCGTGATTATCATCTCAATGCTTCCCCTGATCGAGCTGCGAGGCAGTATACCAGTGGCAATCTTGCTCTTCAATATGTCCTGGGAACAAGCAGTTGCTTTGTCTCTGCTGGGCAATCTGATTCCCATTCCCCTTATTCTTCTCTTTATAGAATGGTTTTTTCAGACCATTAGCAGAGTCAAAGTGGGCAGGCAGTTCACCGAATGGCTCTTTGCCAGAACCCGGCGCAAGGGAAAGGTGGTGGAACGCTACGAAGCCCTGGGGCTCACGATATTTGTCGGCATACCTCTACCTGGTACCGGGGGTTGGACGGGGGCTTTTGCAGCCAAGATCTTTGGTATCTCCTTCTGGAAATCCATGCTATACATTACAATTGGGATTTTGATGGCGGCTATTGCCGTCACAGCACTCAGTCTTGCTGGCCGCTTTGCCATCTCTTGAGGTTAAATTGTGAAAAGGATATTTTGGCTCGTCGGCGAAAGCTCAGGTGATCTACACGCAGCTCTGGTAATGAACAGGATAAATAAGGACATAATGGGTCTGGATCACATTGGCATTGGTGGCAGTCGGATGCAAAGGGAAGGCTTGAAGCCCTTGTATCAGTTCGATCGTTTTGCCGTAATGGGCTTTGTCGAAGTTCTAAGACACCTGTTCTTCTTCCTCCAAGTAGAGCGTACGGTCAAGCAAACCTTTGCCACAGAAAAGCCAGATTTGGTGATCCTGGTGGACTACCCTGGCCTGAATCTGCGGATAGCCCGCATGGCAGACGACGCAAAAATACCCGTGTTGTACTTCATTTGCCCCCAGTTTTGGGCCTGGAAACATGGCCGGGTATACGATTTGAAGGCGACGGTAAGGCATGTAGCCTGTATTCTGCCTTTTGAAAAGGAACTGCTGGATATTCACAATGTACCATGTTCTTATGTAGGTCATCCAATTGCCGAAGAGGTACACTTCCAGCTCGAGAGAAATGAATTTGCCAGGTTTTACGGCCTCAATCCCGACAAGAAGTGGATTGGCTTTTTCCCCGGCAGCAGAAATAGCGAATTGGCCAGAATGCTCCCTGTCTTTTTGGAGACGATTCAAAGCTGGGATAGTAGTGAATATGAATTCCTCTTTTCCAAGGCCAAATCCGTTTCCCATCAGTCCTACCTGGACATGCTGGAAAAATCCAACGACAAAAAGGCAACAATCATCGATGGCTACACCTATGAGATGATGAAGTATTGCGACTTTTTGATTGTCACTTCTGGTACTGCAACCCTGGAAGCCGCTTACATCGGTACTCCCTTGCTGATTGTATACAAAACATCAAGCATATCGTACCAGATAGGAAAACATCTCGTAAGGATAAAGCGGATTGGTCTGCCAAACATTGTATTGGACGAAGATGTCTTGCCAGAGCTCGTTCAAGGGGATGTAAGGCCTGATAATATCTTCAAAACCGCCAATGCCATCATGAACGATACCGAACGCTATACCGGGATCAAAGAGAAACTCAATAGCATTAAAACACTCCTGGGAGAAAAGAAAGCCTCGTCTCAGATGTCGCTTATCATTCAAGATTTGCTGAGGATCGATGTCTAAGCTCGTATTCTATCTGGAAAAGAAGATTGCAGCTCTCTTTTTGAGGTGTTTGCGGCTTACTCAGAGATTTGAAATCATAAACCGCAATCCCGATGATCAGAGATGTATCTATCTCTTTTGGCATCGTAACCTCTTGCTCCTCGCCATTCACAGAATGGGAGATCCAATTGCGATCATGGTATCCCCTTCCAAAGATGGAGAGCTGATTGCTGGTCCAGCCAGTGAGTTGGGTTACATAGCAATCCGAGGCTCCAGCTCCAGAAAAGGCAGCCAGGCCCTGAAGGAAATGATTGAGAAAAGTGCAGATCGTCAGTTGGCAATCACTCCAGATGGCCCCAAGGGCCCCCCACAGAAGATTAAGCACGGGATTTTTCAGATAGCCTTACTCGGCGATATTCCCATTATCCCAGTGGTAGCAGATACAAATCGGGAATGGGTATTTAACTCCTGGGATAGATTTAGAGTTCCCAAACCCTTTGCCAAAATCAAGGTAATCTATGGTCGGCCTTATCAAGTGAAGGACAGAGCGAGCTTCGAAGAGCTCGATCAGGAAATATCAGAATACATTAAAAGGCTGGAAGCTGATCTCTAAAGAATAATCCTAGTCGCCATATCCATAGCTTCTTGCAACCCGGAACCCGAGATCAAAACTAGTGAAAGTCGCGGCCCGATGGTCCCTCTGTTCGATTCTGCAATAAGTTCCCAAGCCGTACCAACTACCACCTCTACGGCCACGATAATGACCATCTGCTGCTCCTTGGGGGTTTGTTTGAGCTTCTTGAGAGTACAAATCCATAATATCCCATACCCATTCCCAGACGTTGCCACTCATATCGTATAGCCCAAGTTCGTTGGCATGCTTGGTGGCAACCTCTTTCGCTCCCACAGGGTCGTTATTGCCTTGATACCATGCTACTTCATCCACATCATTACTTCCGCTGTAGATGAACGATTTGCTTTTATCACCGCCCAGGGAAGCGTACATCCATTCCATTTCAGTTGGCAAGCGATATCCGTCCTGAGACCAGTCGCAAGCCACCAAGACGTGATTTGAGTCTAGCTGAGACCAGTCCACAGGCCAATTCTCGGGGTTTGTCCCCAGAGTATCCAGGCTATAGACAGGAGTGTATCCTTCCTGAATGCTGCGCCTATTGCAGTACTCGACGGCATCAAACCAGGACACATAATAGACGGGATAGTCATCTCCCATTCCATTACCCTGATTGGGCATATTGCTCATAAGAGAAGAGTACTGGGCCTGAGTCACTTCTGTTTTGGAGATGTAAAAGTTACTCAAGGTGATAAATGCTGTACCATTATGGAAGGTTCCACCCACCACCAATACCATGCAGGGATCGACTCTGCTGTCCTTCGAGCAAGAAACTGCCCCCAGTATGATAACTGCTACAAGATAAAAAGAGAATCTTTTAAACATGCTTTACTCCATCTATTTCCTTATATTGTTCCTTTATGGATTGCCCCGCGTTCACCTCGAGTTCGCCTCGAGATGGTCTCGAGTACTCGAGGGGATCTCGAGGCGAACTTGAGGCCAACCTGAGGCAAACCTCCCAGCGGGTGTAAGGCTTGACTGGGTACCCCTGGCGATTATTCAAAATACAGCTGATTAGAGTAGTTTTGTACCTTTTGTCGAAAAAGCATTTACGGATAGGGGTGAGTAAAGACCCTCTTTAAATTTGGGGATGGCAGCAGAAGCCACCATAGCAGCATTATCCATGCAGAGCTTCAAGGAGGGATAGAAGACAGAGATCGATACCCGCCCTGCTTTCTCACTGGCTTGTCTCCTGAGCGCGCTATTGGCAGCAACACCACCTGCCAGTAGTATCTTGTCTATCCCATTCTGGCGGGCATAGCGGATGGATTTATCGATTAGAGGGTCAATTATTGCCTGCTGGATCGAAGCTGCCAAATCCGATTTATGAGTCTCGATAAAGTCTGTAGATTTATCCGAAAGGTATGTAAGCACAGAAGTCTTCAATCCACTATAGCTAAAATTGAAATCTGTCTTTTGTTTTAGAGCCCTGGGAAACAAGACAAAGCCAGGATTGCCGTTTACTGCCAGTCTATCGATAATTGGACCGCCAGGAAAGCCTAACCCCAATAGCTTTGCAGTCTTGTCAAAGGTCTCGCCTGCAGCATCATCGAGGGTTTTCCCTACAATTGAAAATTTGGTTTCGGTCTCGAAATGAACCAATTCTGTATGTCCCCCAGAAACAACGAGAGCCAAAAATGGAGGCTCAATCTGTGGATTCTCGATGTAGTTTGAGAAAATGTGTGAAAGCATGTGATTGACCGTGATCAGAGGAATGCTCAAGCTCCAGGCCAGACTTTTTGCGAAGCCCAGGCCGACAATCAGAGAACCAATCAAGCCTGGATTGATCGATACTGCCACTGCGCTGAGCTGGTCCATCCCAATCCCAGACATAGAGAGAGCAGCCTTGGTGAGATGCAGAATGTTTTTCATGTGAAGTCGCGAGGCAAGCTCTGGCAGAACACCTCCAAATTCGATATGTTGGGGTTGTGAGGAGATTAGATTGGCATACACATGATAATCTGTATCCAGGACAGCCACAGAGGTGTCATCGCAGGACGATTCGAAGGCCAGGATATAGTTCTTACTCATTGGAATAGACCGTAGCAGGAGTGATATCCATCAAGATCAAGCTTTCTGGAACTGTTACCAGCACTTTGTAGGAGCCATCTGGAGAAGCCTTTTCTTCGATGCTGGCCTTTACCTGTTCTGGTCTGAGAGCCTGGATGGAGCTCACAGTGCCTTTCACGATGACAGTAACACTGGAAGGAATGATACTCTTTGAAGCCGTTATCGGTGTATTATACAGGATTTTAGTGATACTAGCCTCATCAATAATGTTTACCTTAATGGACATATCAGAAACTGAAATGTCCTCATCCAGGGGGTCTAGATCTACCCTGAACTCTTTCTGGGACAACATCGCTCTGGTAATCTTGGTGGTGGAGATGCTATTGATCTTTTGGAGCTTTGATTTCGGGCCGAAGAGCTGAACTTTATCAGGGAAGTATCTATGCTCGAAGGACTCGAACTGGGTTTTTGTTGCCGGATCATTAAAGACAAGCTCCACAGGGACAGATTTACGATGGAAGACATCGCTTTGGACCATAAGTTCCTGATCCTCTGCAGGCCCAATCAGTTCAATGGAAAGGTTTTGCGGGATATTGATATTGTAATCCGTGAGATCAAGGGTCGAAGTGCCGGGCTTGAACTTCTTGGCGTCCAGCTCGATTCTTGTTTTATGCAGTTTCAAGCGAATCAGATCGAGCCCGGATCCTTTGAGGACAAATGGTACTTTCTGGGGGAGATTATCAAAGCTCAAGTTTTCAGGTATGTTTACCAGTGCAACTGGAAGATACATCACAGCTTTGTGTTCCGAGACCAAAGTTGACTGCAGCCAGATAAACATAGCCAGGAGTAATGAGATTAGTTTGAGGCTGATATTTTCTTTGAACATACTATTTAGCTCTTTGTGGGCAATTCAATCCCATAGTTCTTCATTTTTTTGTAGAGGGTGGTCCTTTCAATGCCTATCTGATTGGCTGTTGTGCTCACATTCCAATGATTATCAATGAGATAGTTCAACAAATAGTCTTTCTCGAAGGAAGCGATGCTGTCTTTCAGAATTGGAATCTCCATGTACTGGCTCGAATCAGTTGCGCTGTTTCCATAGCTGTTATTTCTTTTCTGCTTGAGGTGGCGGATTATGGTCTTATTTGTAATTTCTCTCTCGTTGATCATGATGAACTTGCAAAAGTTTCTCAGCTCTCGCACATTACCAGGCCAGGAATAGGAGAGTAGGGCGCTCAATAGCTCACTCACATCACTCTGATCTTCGTGTCCATACTGAGTAGAATAGCTTGAGAGAAAATAGCTGATCAGGAGAAGAATGTCTTCCCCCCGCTCTCTCAAGGGAGGGAGTTCGACTATATTGCCTTCAATCCTGTAGAAGAGATCCTTGCGAAAAGCCTTGGGGTCGGAGAGATGGGATAGGCTGGCGTTGCTGGCAAAGATCAGGCGTGTATCGACCTTGGCAAGACTACCGCCCACCACCTGTATTTCTTTGTTCTCGATTGCGCGTAAGATCTTTGATTGGGCGGGCAAGGATAGATTTGTCACCTCATCCAAAAATAGCACGCCGTCTGAACAGAGCTCAAAGAAGCCGGTGCGATTTCTGTCTGCATTGGTAAAGGAACCCTTGACGTGGCCGAACAATTCGGATTCGATAAGTGTTTCGGTAAGAGCACTGCAGTTCACAGTATGAAAATTCTTTCCAAATCGTTTCGAATTTACATAATAGTAGTTTGCCGCAATTTCTTTACCAGTGCCAGTCTCTCCTACTAAAAAGAGGTCTTCCTCGGCTTGAGCCAGGCTGAGAATCTGTTGCCTTGCTTTTTCAATTGCCTCACTCTTTCCAATGAAGGGAAAGGAGCGGGTAAACTGCTTTTTGAGATTCAGATATTCAATCTTCAAGTCGATGTTTTCTTCTTCCTGGCGTTTCAATTGAACTGCATTCTCGATATTCAGCAGAAGCTGGTTCATATTGAAACTTGAGCCCTTCTCAATGAAGTGATAAGCACCGAGGCTACGAATCTCCTGAACCTGTTTGGTGTTGGCATTACCGGATATGACGATCACTTTGTAATTCAGGTCCATGTTATTGGCAATGTACTTTAGGACTTGGATACCATTGAGCCTGCTACCCACCAGGAAAACATCCAAGAGAATCACATCGGGGCAGAATTCTTTCAGAGTCGAAAAGAAACCATCGCTATTGGTCGTATGCTTTACTGCAATATTTTTGAGCGTGAGTAGGGAAGTAATCTGATTTGCCAGTACCAGATCGTCTTCCAGGATTAGGACTTTTGCTTTATCCAATGTCATCTACCTTAATCTTTCTTCCAGATCTGCCAGGGCGTTTATATAGTATATGTATGCCTGATCGGGGGAGTCGTAGGGAGAGAAGTATTTATGGACATCGCCATCCTGAAAATACTTTGTGCACATGTAGTAGAAATGGTCGGAGGTACTGAGCTTTCTGGTGATTTCCAGCAGCTTCTCATCACCCTTGGCTTTTACCTTTTCATACAGTTCATACAAGGTTTCGATGGCGTTTTTTTGCATATCGTTTTCCAGCCAGGCAGAAAGGTCCCGCTCTTCATCAGCCCAGGACACAGGATCAGGGAAGGAGAGAGCCTCCTGTTGATAGTTTGACATCTCACTGGTCTGGCTTGGAGTCGCAAAGCCAAGATGGTCTCTTTTCAGGACTTCAGCAGGGAAGTGTTGCATGAAATCGAAGATCCCTGATTCAGCCCATTGGTGCTCACCAAAGGTCTCATAATCCATAAACAGATTTAGAAACTGGTTTCTGCCCTTGTTTTCGGATAGAGTGAGATGATCAATCCAGTTCACAAACTTTTCTACTGTTAGAGGGAAATCTGGCCAATCGCGATTTGAAAAACGGAAGGCTATATCGTCCGACAGCTTGTAATACTTCAAAAGAAGATTGATGTCCTTCGAGTAATTCTTGTAGGCATAAAGAGGGCTGCGCCACTGGAGGATCCTATCAACTCCTTCAGTAATCAAGGTCTTGAATCCTTCAATCTCAAAAATGAGATCCGATAACTGATCCTGGTAGATCAGCTCTGTATTACGGAATGTTTCAGTATGGTAGCCAAACTCTTTCTGCATCAGGTTGCGATGCATCCACACCTGATCTAAGAACTCATTTGTATCATATAAAAAACTCAGGGAATGGTAGTAGGTCTCTCCGATCAACTCGACGCAGCCTGTTTCGACCAGCTTGTGAAAGGAATCCAGCACTTCAGGGGCATAAAGCTTGAATTGCTCAATAGCCACACCAGTAATGGAATAGGCAATCTTGAACCGGCCTTCGTTCTTTTTGATCAAGTCCAAAAGAACAGCAGGGCAGCGAGCACGTTGTTGGCCGTCATGGCCACCGGCCGGGCCAGGTCG
>CAZZCS010000089.1:0-9326 GCA_964652645.1 uncultured Candidatus Cloacimonadota bacterium
CCCTCCAATTGATCACACTGAACTTCTAAACGACCAATTGCTTATCTACCATCAAGGAGATAATGCCCCCACTGTCATCAACAACTTTGCCAGTGCCATGGGAGAATTGACAAACTTATCCGCAGGAGTGGACTGGAGATCGTTTCCCGTTATGAATGATGATGTCGTAAACGCCCAGTCTTATCTTGGAGCTATTGTTGAGGATGATTTTGGTAGTATACGGTATGGAGACCAATATTATGTCTACAACTATTTAACAAACTTAGATATTCGCCGCGATGCGGGATACATACTAAATATGCAAAATCAGGTTGATGATTTTTTGATGAAGGGAACTCTTACTCCAGAGGATTATCCTGTACAGATTGCTCCAGGTGAGAACTGGATTGGTTACTTTCTAAAGGATAGTTATGCACCGCAGGTTGCATTGAACCAGGTATGGAGTAATATAAACCGGGTTGAAGCACAAAACTGGTATATGTATCGCGGTAAATTTGGCGAATGGATTGGAATGGTCCAACATGGAGCTAATGTAGCGATGAATTATGGAGAGATGTACAAGATTTACTATTATGGCTCCTCTACCTCTTTCACTTATCAGCAGATTGGATCTCCCTTATCCAGCTATACACCGCCGGCAACATCCTTTTATACTTATACGGAAAGTCCTGCATACCTCGCGGCAGTTGTTCAGGATCCAGGCTGGGAAACTATGCCGGATGAGATTGCCATCCTCAAAGACGGAGTAGTAGTAGGAGCTTCAGTAGTAAGCGAATACCCGGTACTGGTTCGTGCCTACACGGATGATTTGGAAGGTATTGATGTGGAGGCCTGCTATTTTGCAAAATCAGGACACGCCGAGAGAAGGGTGGTGAAAAGTGGTGAATTCGAGCTTGTGAGCACAGCAAGTGGTGTATATGAGATTCATAGTAAGAATCCGGTATCTGATGTGGAAAACATAGATTCTGCAATGATAATAGATATCACAGTGCACCCAAACCCTATCCAGTCCTGGAGCAGGATTAGTGTGGACACCAGCGCTAAGGGTACCGTTCAGATGAGCATCTATAATCTGAAGGGTCAGAGAGTAAAATCTTTCATGAACGAAATGAAATCAGCCGGAACTCACAGCGTATTGTGGGATGGTAGGGATTCATCCGGCAACAAGCTTGCCTCCGGTATTTATTTTATGAAAGTAAGAATGGGTAATGAATCCAGAATGCAAAAACTAATGCTAATCAACTGAGGTAAAGATAATGAATTGCAGGGGTAGTAATCCAATCACAAAGATCGGACAGCTTTTTGCCTTGATTTTCTTTACTGCTGCTTTCGGATTTTTGGGGGCAACGCAATACCAGGTCGGTATTGGAGAGGACTACCCCTTCAATTCGATACAAGATGCCATAGATACTGCTGCTCATGGAGACACGATCTATGTCCATCCAGGCATATATACAGGTTCCTTATTCATCGGGAACAAACAACTCTATCTCAGTAGCCTGTTTTCGATTACAAATGATCCAGCAGATATTGATAATACTGTTCTTTCCGGCAATTATGGCATCTTTGAGATCCGATATGAGGGCAGCTATGGCCCGGGATCTTTAGTCGGTTTTACAATTAGGGATGCGAGAAACTATGATAGACCAGTTTTGAGTTTGAGGAATTATACTCTATTGAGTGTTGAGCACTGTATAATAACGAACAACCGTAAAACGCATAACTCCTCCAATATCTCAATAGGTTATGGAAGTGTCGTTACTATGAAGGGTTCTAAGATACACAATAACTACTCTATATCAACAGCTGGGATCTGGAAAAATATCAATGCTACTCTGATCTTTGATCGAGACGTCAAGAACAGTATCTATAACAATTTTGGCAGCTATGCCTCGGATATCAATTATCAGTATTCAAGTGACTTTAATACAGTGCCCTTGGATACACTGTACCTTGCCGTAGCAAGTTCGGGAATGGCAGATATCCTCTTTTACCGGGGAATCAACAACGTGGTTGCAGATAGCGTCGTAGGCCATACCGTTACTCACGATATTCACGTAGCCCCCTGGGGAGACGATTCCTCAGATGGTCTATCACCTCTGAATCCCATGCGAACTGTTCACCGGGCAGCCCGTAAGGCCTTCCCGGCAGAGGGGCAAACTCAGACTATCCATGTAGCCCCAGGTACGTATGCTTTCAACGATTTCGACGATTTGTATATAGGTTTGCGGCCAAATGTTGGCATTGTAGGAGATCCGGATGACCCTCCTGTTTTTGACGCACAGGGTACTATGTTCATAATATCAAAGCACGGAGGAGGGGACTTCAATGTCGAAAACCTGACTCTAAAGAACTCCAGTGTATATGCAATATCAAATTATCACACGATGCCTGTGGGTGGTTATTATACTAATGGTACTCTCGTCTTCAAAAACCTGCGATTCATGGATAATTTCTTAGATTCCCAACCGCATTTCTTTGAAAACGCTTATCTGTCAGGGGTGATTAGTACATGTAGCCCGGGCTTCAATTCCAGTCGATCTTTCAATTTCGCCTGCAGGAATGTGACAATTGAGAACTCAGTTTTTGCCTTTCGAAGTGATACCAGCGGATACAACAACAGTGGGGGGGTGAGCTTTTCACGATCCACCCAGACCTTCCCGGGTGAGTTTACGGCAAATATAGTAAATACAATCTTCCATGGTATTTATACCTATAGTGATTTCTTCCAGGGCCTGGGTATGGCTGTCCAGGTTGCTGAGGGTGTGCACGCAAACCTGATCAATTGTCTGATTATAGACAACAATAGCCCAAACTCTTCTATTGGAGGAATCAGCATTAAGGATAGTAGCAGCGTGTCCCTCTATAACACAATTGTCTGGAACAACCGCCCCAATAACATTACGATGCTGCATCCCACTACCCATCTGGATGCTCATTATTCTTTGATAGAAAATGGAGCACAGACCTATATATATCCATCCTGGCTGCTGAATGACGGCAATATTGAATATGGAGATAGCAATCTGCCCGCAGGTTCGACTCCTCTGTTCGCAGGGATCGGGCCCTATAAGTATATGCCCAGGGCAAGCTCTTGCACAATAGATACCGGAACTCTGGACTTACCACCGGGGATAGTTCTGCCGGATATTGACCTTGCTGGGAATCCCAGAGTGTACGGTGATGGCGTGGATCTTGGGCCTTATGAATGGCAGGGACTTGATTTTGATATTACCTTTATCCAAATGGATAATCAGGTGAGCTTTATCCCTCTATCCAATCAGGAAATCAACGATATCCATTGGGATTTTGATCTGGATGGCATTATCGATAGCAATGAACTTGCCCCCACTCACATCTACCAGTCGAATGGGACCTATAGCGTAGGTTGCTACGTAAATGGCGGGATGGCAGGAAGGGTGATCCATGATGCAATTGTGATAAAAGGCCTCCAAACAGCGGAGGATGTTACAATGCCAGATCTGTCGATTCGCTGCTATCCAAATCCATTCAATCCCGAAACTACTATCTCCTACTTCCTGCCTGAGGGTGGACATACCAATCTAAGTATCTACAACATCAAAGGGCAAAGAGTTAGAAAGATTGTTGATGCAGAGCTCAAACATGGCCAACACCAGTCAACCTTCAATGGCCTCGACGATAATGGAAGGATGCTTCCCTCTGGATTATATTTCGCCCGAATTAGTCAAAAGGGGTTGGAGAGTGTGCTAAAGATTGTATTGATGAAATAATCTCTCGACTCATGCACCCCGGCTCCGGTAAAATGCAATTTTCTTGACTGTTTAAGCAATCACGAGATCCATGATTCCTATATAGAGATAGGGATTCAATGATTATAAAAAAAAGTGAATCCTCTCAGGGGAATTAGCATGCACAGAAGATCAAGCCAGACGCTCAGGCTAGTGTTTGAGCGATCTCAAAGCACGGAAATCCATTTCGGAGCGACCAGGGAGATACTTCCGGGACTGCTGAAGGACAGGCGTGTCTTTGTGATTACGGATGAGAATGTGCACCGGATCTATGCCGCTGAGATGCCCCCGGAGCGGCTCATCGTTATCCCTGCGGGGGAGATTTCCAAATCTTTTATGAACGTAAATTACATAGTGGAGAAACTCCTCATATTGGGCTGTGATCGCAAGAGCATCATTCTGGGCTTTGGGGGTGGTGTCGTCTCGGATCTCACTGGCTTTGTGGCCTCTATCTTCATGCGGGGAGTGGAGTTTGGCTTTGTCTGCACCACCCTGTTATCTCAGGCAGATGCCGGGATTGGAGGAAAAAACGGGATAAATCACGCCGCCTGGAAAAACGTCATTGGCACCATCAACCAGCCCTCTTTCATCGTGATCGACCCCCAATATCTGCAAACTCTAGCTCTGGAGGACTATTACTCCGGCCTGGCAGAAGTGATCAAGCATGCCCTGATCCGCAGTCCCCAAATGCTGCAAGCCCTCGAGGCAAATCTGGACGGGATCAGAGCCCGGGAGGAGGAAGTGCTCGCTGCCCTAGTGGCCCAATCCATCCAGATCAAAGCAGAGATCGTCCAGGCCGATCCCCAGGAGCAAAACCTCAGAAAGATTCTCAATTTTGGACACACTTTTGGCCACGTCCTCGAGATGCAACACAGGATTCCCCATGGTTATGCCATAGCAGATGGGATCAGGATCGCGGCCTGGATCTCTTACAAGGAAGGCTTTATCGAGCTCGAAGCAGTCAATCGGATCCAGGGACTCCTTGCAGAACTGGCCTATCCCATCTATCCCAGGATGATCGAATCTGAGCTTCTATCGGCCCTGGGCAAAGACAAAAAGAAGGAAGCCAATCGGATAGACTACATCCTGCTCAAAGACTTGGGCAATGCTATATACCAGAGCTTTACTCCGAATGAATTACTGGGACATTACGATGCTTTGCCTCAGTTTAGTTGATCTCAGTTTTACCGAAATTATGAACCTCCTGCCGGACTATGAACTGGTAGAGCTGCGTCTGGATAGATTGGAACTAGTTGAATCCGAGCTGCAGCAGATCCTCCAGAGGGCAAGCTCTTCCCTGGTCTGCTTTCCGGGCAAGTCAGAAACCCGTCTCCAGCGTCTGCAAACTCTGGAAAAGACCCTCGCCTGGGGTGCAAGCTACATAGACTGCAGCATAGAGGATGCATCCAGCCAACAGCAGCACCTGATCCTCAAAGCCCATAGCCAGGGAACCAAGGTGCTCTATTCCTACCACAATTATCAGCTTACCCCCTCTTCCAGTACCCTGCAAGCCATTGCCAAAGAAGCCTTTAGCAGGGGAGCAGAGATCTGCAAAATCGTTACAATGCTCCGAACTGAACAAGACCTTCAAAACCTGGTTTCCCTCTATAGTATCGCCCCCGGGGTGATAGCCTTTGGCCTGGGACCAGATTCGACCAGGAGCAGGATGATAGCCCTGGAAAAAGGCGCTCCCTTTGTCTATGTCGCTTTGGATGATGATCATCTGGCAGCCCCGGGTCAGACGACTGTGGCCCAGATGCAAGAGGCTCTCAGGGAGGTAAAGCCAGAACTCTACGCCGTCTGCGGCAGCCCTATTCTCCACAGCAAGAGCCCCCAAATCTTCAGCTCCATTTTTGCCGCCGAAGGCAGATCTGCCTTCTACTTCCGCATTCTCAGTTCCGAGCCCAGAGATTGCCTCAGGCTATTGCAAGAGCTGAAACTAAATGGTATCAACGCCACCTCTCCTCTCAAGGAAGGCCTCCACGACCTCGTGGAAGATCGGGATGAATCGGCGGCAGCGGTAAGAGCCGTCAATTGTCTGAAGCAGGAATCAGGCCAGCTCAGAGCTTGTAATACAGACGTCTTTGGGATCAGGCAGTCGCTGGCTCCCCATCTGGGTAAACTCTCCAAACCCCGGCTAATCATCCTGGGCGCTGGCGGCGCATCCAGAGCTGCAATCGTAGCCTCAGCCAGCTTTACCAGAGACATCACAGTGCTGAACCGCAGTCTGGAACGGGCTTTAGCCCTGAGCCAGGAATACGGAGTGAAAGCCGACAGCCTCAGCCAGCTCTCAAGATATCTAGGCAGCTGCGACATCCTGATCAACACCATCCCCCAAGGCCTGGATGCGCTGGATTTCAGTGATCTCCGAGCCGGAAGTATTGTTCTGGACGCCATCTATGCCAATTCAATACTCCGGGCCAAAACCCCTGCGCAGATCTATATCCCCGGGGAAACGTGGCTCATCAATCAAGCCCTGCAAGCCTACAAATTCTTCAGTAACAAACATTTGAATATCCCTGCTCCCAATCTGGAAGCTGCCACTATTCCAGAGGGTGGCCCCATCTTTTTGGTGGGGTTTATGGCCTCGGGTAAATCCGTCGTCGGCAGGCTTTTGGCTCAGAGGCTGGGCTACGTACACCTAGATATGGATACCATCCTGGAACAGCGGATGCAAAAGACAATCAGTCAATGCTTTGAGCAAGATGGTGAGGCACATTTCCGCCAGCTCGAGACCCTGCTCCTGCAAGAGCTCTCAGCTCATAAAGCGGCGGTAATCTCGACGGGTGGAGGGCTTGTGCTCGATCCCGGCAATAGAGAGATTTTGAAAAGCTCACTCAGCATCTGGCTCTATAGGGATATCAAGCTGCTAAAGGGTCGCAAATCCGAATCCCGCCCTTTGCTCAAAGGCGCTACTCCCCAGCAGATTGAGCACTTGTTTGAAACGCGAAAGCCAAGGTATGCAGAGGTTTGCAGCTTTATGTTACACAACCGGGATGTTCCCCAATGCAGCGATATGATCTATGAAGAAATCCGTCACTATCTCTAAAGTTTCTGGCCTCTACGAGGCTCCTCCCTCCAAGAGCGCTGCGATTCGCGCCATAGCCATAGCCGCCCAAAAGCAGGAGCCCACCAGGATCTCCGGACTCTGTGGCTGCGAAGATATCGAAGCCGCTCTGCAGATGGCCTCTGCCTTGGGGGTCAGGATCCAGAAGTACGATACGCATCACCAGATCAGCGGTGGACTGCAGGATCAGGAGGCGGAGTTGAGCTCTGGAGAATCTGCTTTGGCATTTAGAGTTTTCGCTCCGATAGCTGCCCGGCTGAGCTCCAAAATCCGCATCCAGGCCACAGCTTCCCTGCTATCCCGTCCCCAGCAGTTTTTGGTGGATTCTCTCGCCTCGCTTGGGGTTCAATGTACTGCCAGTAACGGTTTTCCGCCCCTCGAGCTCAAAGGCCCCATCACCCAAAACACCTGCACCATCGATGGTTCCCATGGCTCTCAACTCGTGAGTGGCCTTCTCATCGCCATGGCCCAAAACCCAGGCGGCTTCTGCCTGAATCTCATAAATCCAACGAGTAAACCCTACATAGATCTCACTCTGGAGACCCTGCAGAGCTTTGGCATCGAAGTTCAGCGCCAGGGCTATGACAGATTTTATATCCCTGCTGATCAGCGTATTAGCGGAGCGGAATTTGAAGTGGAAGGCGATTTCAGCAGTGCCGCCTTCTTTGCCGTGCTTGCCGCCACCAAGGGCGAGATCAGCCTGGCAAACCTCAGGCAGGACTCCCTCCAGGCAGATGCAGCGATCATTACGGCTCTACGCTCGGCCGGTGCAATCTGCGAATGGCAGGGCGATACTCTCTTGGTAAAAAAGCAAGAGCTGCTTCCCTTCAGCTTCGATGCCACAAATTGCCCCGATCTCTTTCCCCCGCTGGTAGCTCTCGCGGCTCACATCGACGGCATTTGCGTAATCAAGGGTACTCACAGACTCTACCACAAGGAGAGTAATAGGGCCCAGAGCCTGGTCGAAGCCTTTGGCAGATTGGGAGTTGCGCTCCGGGAAACAGAGGACAAGCTCATCATCCGGGGAGCTACGCTCCGCTCCGGAACCATCAATCCCATGGGGGATCACAGGATAGCCATGGCTGCCGCTATATGCGCAGATCAGAAGATCAGCATAGGCATCCTGAATACGTATTTGGTCAACAAGTCTTATAAAAACTTTTTTTCAGACCTGGCTCAGGCAGGAGGTACCATTGAATAGCTTTGGCAGAATCTTTCGCATCAGTCTCTTCGGGGAATCACACGGCAGCCATATCGGCGTCACGATCGACGGTTGCCCCCCAGGGATCAGTATTACTGAAGCGGATTTTGAGGATGATCTGGATAGACGCAGGACGGGAGCCTTGGGCAGCAGCGGCCGCAGCGAAGCAGATATTCCCCGGCTCATCTCCGGAATCCAGGCAGGCTACAGCACCGGTGCTCCGATCACCATCCTCTTTGAAAACACAAACATCCGCTCCCAGGATTATGCCAGGTTTGCGGCTCATCCCCGTCCCGGCCACGCAGACTTTACGGCTATGCGCAAGTATGGCGGTTTCCACGATCAGCGCGGGGGTGGACACCTCTCGGCCCGGCTCACGCTGGGGCTCACAGCCGCAGGAGTGATCGCCAAGAAGCTGATAGACCCCATCCAGGTATGTGCAGAGCTGGTAGAAGCTGGAGGAGAGCGGGATTTTGCCCAGGCCATCCAGGCTGCCCAGGAGGCGCAGGATAGCATCGGCGGGATCATCTCGTGCACGGTGAATTCCGTTCCCGTTGGGCTGGGAGAGCCGTTCTTTGATAGCGTGGAATCCCAGATCAGTCATGCCATCTTTGCCATTCCGGCAGTGAAGGGGCTGGAATTTGGTGCAGGATTCCGATCCGCCTCGCTCAAGGGCAGCCAGATGAACGATTGCCTCGTAAACGCCGATGGTAAGACCGCTTCAAACAACAGCGGCGGCATCAATGGCGGGATCACCAACGGTAACCCCATCACTTTTCGGGTAGCCCTGCGTCCTGCCCCCTCAATAGGCCTGCCTCAGGAGACCTGGAACTTTACCACAGGCCAGATGGAACCCCTCATCATCAGAGGCAGGCACGATACCTGTCCTGCCATCAGAGCGGCGGTAATCGTGGAAGCTGCCACGGCGATCGTGCTGGCAGATCTGAGCTTGATCCAGGGCAGCCAGACACCCAAAACAGCCAGATAAGGAGCAGATTATGCAGGATAAACCCACTTTAGCGGAGCTGAGAGCTCTCATGGATGGCATTGACGATGCCCTGGTAAAGCTGCTTGTGATGAGGATGCAGTGCTCCCTCAAGATCAAAGATCTGAAACCCGCCATCGAAGATAAAGCCAGGGAAGAGCAGGTCTTCCAAAACGTTCGAGCCCTGGCAACAGAGCCGCTCGACCCGGATTTCTGCGAGGAGCTCTATAGGTTTATTATCGCAGAGAGTAAGAGGCTGCAGGGTAGTGGTGCCGTATCGTAGCATTCCGATGCTGCGTAGAG
>CAZZCS010000090.1:0-9166 GCA_964652645.1 uncultured Candidatus Cloacimonadota bacterium
TCAATATCACTCCCTGCGTACTACCAATCCTGCCCATCCGCATCATGAGCATCATCAATCATGCTCAGAAAGATAGATCCAAAGTACTGGCGCACACCCTGATCTACACTTTGGGAGTGCTGATCTCCTTTGCGGCGATGGGCGCAATTTTTGTAGGCTTGCAAGCTGCTGGTCAATCCGCTGGATGGGGTACTCAGAACCAGAATCCCTATTTTGTGATCACGCTGATGGCCATCGTCTTTGTCTTTGCCCTCTCCCTTTTGGGTGTGTTTGAGATTACTGCTCCGGGGATGAATACTGCTAGCAAAGCAACCTCCAAGGGCGGCTATAGTGGCTCATTCTTTGGCGGGATCTTTGCCTTCCTGATGGCCATTTCCTGTACGGGACCGTTTTTGGGAGCGGCTTTGCCCTTTGCCATGAAGCTCTCACCTTCGCTGATAATGATCTTCTTTATGATGATTGGTCTGGGCTTTGCCTTCCCCTTCATCCTGATCGGACTCTTCCCCAAAGCCCTAAAGATCATCCCCAAACCGGGAGATTGGATGGTGCTTTTCAAAGAGCTCATGGGCTTCGTCTTGCTCTATCTGGTGTTTACCATGCTACGGACGACCTTACAGCTCACAGGTGGGGGATATTTCCTCAATGTGATCTATTTCATGCTCATCCTGGGCTTCTCTGTGTGGCTCTATGGCAAGTTTGTCCGCATGGAAAAGAGCCGGATTACGCAATGGATCTTCACGCTCATCCCTCTGATTTTAATTGTATGGAGCGCATACACATATCTGCCGATCGACGAGAGCCATACTGAAATTGAATACCGCCAGCCCGTGGGTGACGAGATGGTACCTGCCCCTCATGCCCCAGAAGGTTGGTATGTCTTTACTCCGGAGCTTTATGCCAGGCTCGCGACTGAAGGAAAAAGCGTTTTTCTGGATATCGGAGCTGCCTGGTGCAAGAATTGCCATACAAACGAGAAGACAGTGCTCTTTACTCCGGATATCATGGCCGATTTTGCCGCCAAGGAAGTTGTGCTCCTGCGGGGAGATTTTACCAGGCAAGACGACGTCCTCTTCAAGTGGATGCAAGCTCACGACCGGATGGGAGTGCCCTTTAACGCTCTTTACATACCCAATGAAGAGCCGATTCTCTTTCCGGAACTGATCACCAAGGGGATGGTGCGCGAGGCTCTGGCCAAAGTGCCTGCGCCCAAGGAGACTAAATGAATTACAGACTTCTAATCCTGTTGCTTGGGGTGGTACTGATTACTTCCTGCAGCAGGTTTGATCACGATTTTGCCCCCAGAGAAGTGATAGATTTTGAGGCTGTGCTCTTTGCTCCCATGCAAGTAGCATTTGAGGGGATTAGTGCCACAGACCTCGATCCTGTGCTGGCCTATTATTCTGATGATTATCTCCACTTTGGTATTGATAAAGCGGGTAGAGAGGCTTTTTACCAGAGTCTTTACAGCGTATCCACTGATTTGGCTTATGTGGTGAGCTTCCTGGACGCCCAGGAGCTAAACTCCAATGAGGGTGTCGCTTCCTGGAATCTGAAGGTTTATACTGCAGATACCAGGGCTCTTCTGGCAGACAGCACCTTTGTGAACGATCGCATGCAAAAGCAAAACGGAGCCTGGAAGCTCAGAGGAAATGGCATTGATGGCAATACTGATAGCGTGAAGCAACGTATTATCATCGAATACTTTACCTTTGTTGGTTGTCCCAATTGCCCGATCGTGGAATCTCGCATCAGACAATTGCAAGCGGCTTATCCCACCCAGCTCAGCTATGTGGAATACCATGTGAGCGGAGAACTCAGCTTCGGAATGTCGCACAACGATCTACTGGCCTACTATGCTGCCTATCCCAGCCCCGTGAGCATAATCCAGGGAGGGAACAAGCTCTCTGGCTCCACCACCGATATTTTGGATAGCTACACCAGCCTCACCGGCATCCTGGCCGATGTCGATGCTCAGATCAAGCTGGAAAACTTTAGCTACAGCGTGGACGACCGCACAGTTAGTGCCAGTATCAAGCTCAATCCTCTGGTGCAAAGCTTCGCTCAGGACCAGCTGCGCCTCAGGTATGTCCTGATGAAGAAGACCTGGAATTTTGCCAACCCCGGCACCGACTCTCATCACAACGTTGCCCTGGCCAAGGGCTCTGTGGATATCAGTGCACACGACCTCAGTAATGAAGTGAGCTTTGGGCTTACCAGCCCCATCGACATCCCTGCTGATGCTTTCATGCTGGTTTACGTGCAGAAAGTTCCAGCTTCATTTGCCAACAATGCTACCATCTTCAATGGAATCGAAGTACCGATAGCGGCTACTAAATAGAGGAGTTTTTATGAAATACATACTTGTACTTATCCTGATCATCTCAGCCTTTAGCCTGCTTCAGGCAGAGCCAATGCCAGACTTTCGTCTGCCAGATATGGACAATAACAACGTCAATCTGGAATCACTCCTGGGCAAAGGCCCTGTGATCATCGACTTTTGGGCTTCCTGGTGCAACCCCTGCAAGATCTCGATGCCATATCTGAATAATCTGGCAGAAAAGTATGAGACCGTTACCGTGGTCATGGTCTCGATCGATGCTGCCAAAGCTGTCTCCAGGGCAAAGAACTATTTGAAAAGCAAGAACTTCAAGTTCGTCGGACTCTTTGATAGCGACCAGGTACTGGCCAAAAAACTAAATGTCAGCACAGTCCCCCACACCTTTATCCTGGATTCAAAAGGCAATATCGTGCATTCCCACGTTGGCTTTGAACCAGGGACCGAAAAGAAGTACGAAGAGATCATCCTGGAACTGCTCAAGCCGGAGACCAGCGATGAATAGAAAGCTCTTGTTACTGGTGCTAACACTTGTGATGCTGGGCAGCTTCCTGCAGGCTCAGGAGATATTGCGGATCGGAGGACTCAACGAAGCCTCCTACGTCTATCGGACTGTGCCAGACTCTCTAAACTCATATTTTAGAAACTCTTTTAACTTCAATCTGAACTATCGGAACTTCGGTTTTGGGATGTCTTTCGTTGCAGAACTACCAAAGTACTCCACAGAGCAAAGCCAGCTCCTGGAAGATATCAGCTCTGCTGAGCTCAAGCTTGGCTGGCAGGAGATCTATGCCTATTACCAAAAAGAAGCTTTCAAAATCCATGCCGGTACCATCAACGAAACAATGTCCTCCGGGCTCACCTTCCGTTCCTGGGAAGATATAGAATTTGACCAGGACAATCGGATCGATGGTTTCCTGGTGAGCTATGACCAGGACGCCAGGATCAAAGCACTCTACGGAGCAATTCCAAACCCCAACAATAAAGACAAATACGATCTCGCCTATGGTGCCTATGCGGAGTATCCCCTGTTCAGCTTCCTGAGGCTCGGCGGTACTGCTCTCAGTTTCCGCAATTTCAGCTATGTCAATCCTCTGACCCAGCGCGATATCTACGACCAGAGAGATGTGATCTCCGGTCGCATGGGCTTCAGCAAGTGGGATCTGGATGCGAGTGTAGAATATGCCCACAGCGAGCTTTACTACCCCAATACTCCTGGTCTCACCAAAGGCTCTGCCATCTATGCGACTGCAGATTACTTCTTTCACCCCTTCCAGATCGGGAGTGCTTACAAACGGTATGAAAACTTCAGCTATCGCCTTCATGACCTTCCCCTGGCAAACCATCATGGCGAAACTCTCGCCGACAACCAAAGCTCCGGAGTCGATGAAGAAGGCCTCCAGGGCTGGTTGAACTGGGAGATTACAGATCAGATCAGCTACAAGCTGGACTATGCCGAAGCCTGGAGCCGTAACAAAGAGAAGAAGATGAACGACTTTTATACCGGGCTGGATTGGTTTACAGGCCAAAACCTGATCGCTGTGGAATATGGCCAGATCGAGAAGATCGATGATAGCACCAGTAACTGGCAGATAGAGCGAATCCCGTCTATCACTACCAGTCTTTCTGTCTGGGGACAACCTATCTCTCTCAAGACAGAGTACAAACACGTCGAGAAACAGCACTTCGAAACCCTGAAGAGTCACTGGGAACCAGGCCTTCAGGCCGATCTCAAGCTGGGAAAGATGTCCCTCTCTATGGGGCTCAAGACCGAGTGGAAAGATCCTTCAGAGCTGATGGATAGCAGCTATTTTGCCAATCTGGAAGCGAAGTACCCCGTGCTGGAGCACAGCGAGCTTACCCTCTTTGTGGGTAAAGACTCTGGCGGTAAAGTATGCCGCAATGGTATTTGCCGTTATGTAGCTCCTTTCAATGGCATCAAAGCCGAGTTCACTACCAGATTTTAATCTAGGAGATAAAGATGAAAAATTTAATGATGACGATCCTGATCCTGAGTATCACCCTCCTGGGTGCGACTCCTACCTATTACCCCACCACGACCCTGGTGGAGGATTTCTCGGCCAGTTGGTGCAGTACCTGCCTTGATGCCTATGCCGGCCTGGATGTCCTGGATACTCACTATAACAAGTCAGAGCAGATCAGTGTACGCTACTTTGCCCAAAGTGGTGATTTGAGCAATGATGAAGTCGATGCCAGATTCGAGCATTATCAGGTCTTTGGAGTTCCAGCCGTCTTTTTCAATGGTAAATCCCGCGTGGATGGCGGTGGGGCAAACATCGCCGATGGCAGCACCTACCTGGAAAAGATCAATCCCTTTATCTATCACGGCTCACCTCTAAAGATCGATGTTACTGCCTGGAATCCTGCCACGGGCGACCTGAGCGTTACAGTCACTATGATGGATCCGGATGAAAGCTTCACAGATCAGAATATCCGCTTTATCCTCATGGAAGACGATATCGATACGAACATCACGACCGCGGTTCGTTCCATTGTATCAGAATCGATTACGATCAGCGGCCTGGGAGCCACAGCTACCTTCAATCCATCTTTCACGATCAACCCTCTCTGGAATACGGCCAATCTCTGGGCTGCGGCTTTTGTCCAAAAAAATGACGACACAATCCTCCAGACTGCTCATAGCAAGCCCCTGCCCGAGGTAAACCTTCGTGCCGCTATGGACTGGGATCTACAGATTGTGGGTCCTGCAAACACAAACTACCTGTCCGATCCCTTCTACTTTTTCAATCTGGGCGTGGCGGAAGATTACCTGATGCAGATCGTAGTGGATGATGCCCCATCAGACTGGTATTTTAACTATTGCGACGAAGAAGGCTTCTGCTATCCTGGCAGTGTCCAGCTTCCTATGAATCTGGCAGCAGGTGAGGCCAGGCCCTACCATCTCAATCTGATGATTGGCAGCAGCGGAACCGCCTACTTCCATTGGGAAGTTACCTCCGCCAATATCGGCACCTATATCATCCCCTTCCGCTACAGAACCGATGACGTCTCTACTGATGACCAGGTTTTACCGCTCAGTTCCATAGTACTGGGCAAAAACTACCCCAATCCTTTCCGCAACAAAACCACAATCCCTGTTTATTCGGAGAAGACCAATACCAGCATCACTATCGAGCTTTACAACCTCAAAGGCCAAAAGGTACAGCAGATCACTCCGAGCCTGCACAGCGGTACAAATCAGATTGAATTCGCAGCAGACGAGAGCCTGGCCAATGGTGTATATTACTATCGCCTCAAAGACGCTCCTAATGCTCCCATCCGCAAGATGCTGATCAGCCGCTAAGGAAAGCTGCCATGCCCAAAATACTGATTACCAGAGCAATTCCAGATCCTGCGATCCAAAAGCTGAAAGAAGTTTTTGAAGTAGCGGTCAATCCCTTCGACAGGCCTATGACTCGCTGTGAACTGCTTTCTGCCATAACGGATTGTGATGCCCTCATCAGCATGCTCTCCGACAGTATCGATCTTGAACTGATGCGAGCCGCACCAAAGCTCAAGGTCGTGGCAAACTACGCCGTGGGCTACAACAATATAGATCTGAAAGCTGCCCAGGAACATGAGATAACCGTCTGTAACACTCCGGGAGTGCTCACAGAGAGTACAGCCGATCTGGCCTGGGCACTGCTGATGGCAACTGCCCGGCGCATCGTGGAAGCCGATGCTCTGATGCGAAGCGGAACGTTTACAGGCTGGGAACCGATGATGCTCCTGGGTGCCGATATTCACGCTAAGACCATGGGGATCATCGGCATGGGCAGAATCGGCCAGGCTGTTGCACGCAGAGCATCAGGCTTTGATATGAAGATCATCTACACTGGCAAGCCCAAAGACCTCGATTTTACAGCAGAAAACGTAGATTTAGATACCTTGCTGCAGAAATCGGACTTTATCTCCTTACATGTCCCTATCACCCCTGAAACCCATCACCTCATTGGTAAAAGAGAATTTGCCAAAATGAAGAATAGCGCTATCCTGATCAATACAGCAAGAGGTGCGGTAGTTCATGAAGCAGAACTGGTGTATGCCCTCCAAAAGGGAATCATAGCCGGAGCAGGTCTGGACGTTTTTGAGCATGAACCACTGATTCAAGAAGGACTGGCGAAACTACAAAACGTAGTCCTGGCGCCCCATATCGGCAGCGCCAGCACAGAGACGCGGATAGCGATGGGAATGCTCGCTGCAAGTAATGCGATTGCCGTGATCCAGGGCAAGGAACCACCGGCAAAGGTAGTTTGAGTCTGGGGGGGCATAGACGGCACAGCGACCGCCTATACCCGGCAAAACATGACTCTTTGCTAATACCAAACCACTCCAATCTACATCCTTCATTTTTTCCCTCCAAAAAAAACTCCCCCTATATATACCTACAGGACGCGACATTTAGAGCTGTAAACCCCTCTCCTGAAAAGTATTATTGACAGAAATCGCAGTCCAAATGCCGTGGTTCCATCCTGGAAGGTCTAGCACAAAGGGTTTAGCGGCACTAATCAATCAAACAAATGGAGATAATTACATGAATACTCAGAAAAATGCGAATCCTGCCGTGGTCGGCCTTGCTGGATTTTCGATCACGACCCTGGTATTGCAGTTCCACAATGTGGGATGGTGTGGCCTGGGGCCTGTGGTGGCCCTTGGCTTGATTTTTGGTGGACTGGCTCAATTGATCGCCGGTTTCCAGGAACAAAAGATGGGTAACAACTTTGGTTACAGCGCTTTTGTATCCTATGGCAGCTTCTGGATCGGGCTTGCTATGATCCTCCTCTTCAACCATTTCCAGATCTTTACCTCCAGCACAACAGATGTGGGCTGGTATCTCTTTGCCTGGATGATCTATACCCTGGGTATGTGGATTTCCTCCATGCGCATTCACACGATGATGTCCATCACCTTTCTCACGCTGCTTATCGGCTTTTTCCTGCTGGTGCTGGGTCATTTCGTTGATTCTGTGTGGAATATCGTGGCCGGATACGAACTGATGCTCTGCTCTGCTTGCGCCATGTATATGATGTTTGCGGCAATCATCAACGACCTTGCGGGTAGAACAGTCCTTCCCCTGGGCAAACCCTGGATCAAGGCTGCTCCAGCCTTAGCCTCACAGCAGGCACTTCCCAAATCTGCATAAGAACAAAAGAAGATCTTGACATTTCGACCCGGCAGAAACTAATCTGATCGGGTTATTTTTTTACTTCAAAAGGAGTAGCTGATGGCCAGTAGCGCGCAAACCGCAGAATTTGTCATGAACCAGCTCGCAGAGGCTGGCGTTACGGATTGTAAGAAGATGTTTGGTGAATATGGGATCTACCTGGATGGCAAAGTGGTTGCCATGATCTGTGATGACAATCTCTATGTAAAGCCCACCGAGGCAGGAAAGCAGTATATCGGCGAGCCCGAGTATGCCCCACCCTATCCCGGCGCAAAAGACTATTTCATTATCTCCGAGGACTTGTGGGAGGACGCTCCGTGGCTCTGCGAGCTCATCCGGATTACAGCTCCGGAGATAGCTCCACCAAAAAAGAAAAAGGCAAAATCAACCCCTAAAAGTTGATTTGCACAGGTGCAGGTTTGGATGAAAACAATGAATCTTATCCTGATGGGAGTTCATGATTTTTGTTACTGTTTCTACAGGCTGCACGTCTTCCAAAACGCCTCGCACGAGCACCACATAGAAAGCAAAGACGAATACAACAAGCTGCTCCGGGATTTTCTGGCAAACGCTGAATGAGCTGTGCTGTAGTGTAGCATTCCGATGCTACAATTTTGTTTTCACGCGGATGTGCGCAATTGTGTGGATCCAGTATGCACTACCTCGTGTTCGCTTCGACTTCCCCTCGAGATCGCCTCGAGTACTCGAGGCGATCTCGAGGCGATCTTGAGGCAAAGACGAGGGGAAGGATAAGGGGGGGGATTTAGGATTTAGGATGTAGGATGTAGAATGTAGGATGTGGGTTTTAGATTTAGCTGAGTATAATTGTAACACGTTATGCGTTACACGTTACGAATGCTTCGCTCTGTCGATTTTTAATTTACGATATAGTGTACGATTGACTGCACGACAGCAGGAGTCATTTGCGCCTATCAGAGTGAACAAATAGTCCTGCTCCCTACATGACGCATAGGACTCATGCGATAAGACAGGAATAGAGAATTGACTGCGCGCTGGAACGCCGAATTCATTCGGCTGGTACAACCAACTTCAGTTGGGTTGAGCTCTTATTGATCCGTATGATCCAACACGGAGCGCAGCGAACCCCAGCGGGGCGACAGCCCCCGCGACGAAGTCGTGGGTGGCATAGGCGGGGGCGTGAGCCCCCGTACAGAAAGGGAATACGGTCCAGCCCCAGCGGGGCGACACCATCAAAATCACAACCTCGTCATAGATATTCTGTTGCAACCGATGTGTTCTCTATATGCTATCGAATTCTCCCTGTTCCTCTACGCTGCACGGAGGCTGATATCTGTCGCCCGCAAGAGGCTTGTCCCTCATTTCGCAAATATTGGACACCCACGAATATTAGATGTGTCGCCCGCAAGGGGCTATTACGTGTTTTGTCCCGCATACGAGGGGCTCCGCTGCGCTCCGCACCCTCGCTATGCCAGCCCACAGAGCCACGCTGTGTCTCTGCGAGGCCCGGCTGTATCGCATCTTCGATGCTTTCGAGGTATCGGCTGTGCCGATTGTTTGTGAGCCCTATGGGACTCATTTGACTCATCTGTATCAATTTTCGCACAAGCTCTTCATTCGGCTGGTACAACCAACTTCAGTTGGGTTGAGCTCTTATTGATCCGTAT
>CAZZCS010000091.1:0-8718 GCA_964652645.1 uncultured Candidatus Cloacimonadota bacterium
AAACTGATCGATCCATCTTCATTCTCTTTACTTCTTTTCCTGTTATAGATCAGCATTGCCTCAAAGAATGGCTTTAGATCAGGCAAGTCTAACCTTGGTATATCCAATTTAGCCTTTTGGTAATCAAATTTGGCACAGTTACCGAATAGCTGTTTAACAGTATCAATGACATCTTCGCCCCCAAATGTAGCGGTTTGATTATCAAACCATCTGGAGAAATTGTCTTTGGTTGCTGACGCAGTATCAGAAAACAAGTTCGTGAACATACTTTGAGGTGTCATTCCCAAAATGAGACTATATAAATCTTCGGGATCATCCATGAAGCTGCTGAATGCCGTCATAATTGACTGAATCTTCGAGTTCAGCTTATCCCAAATACGAGCCTCTACGGTATCTGGATTACGAAGAGTGATGACTTCGACTTGCTTCTTCTGTCCGTAACGATTCAATCTGCCAACCCGTTGATGAAGTCTCATAGGATTCCAGGGAAGATCTATGTGAATCATTGAGTGACAGTTTTCTTGTAGGTCTATACCTTCTCCAGCAGCTTCAGTCGAAACTAAGAACCTGGCCGTCCCTTCATTGAATCTATCAGCAGCCTCGCCGCGTGTAATTCTTGCAGTTCGTTTAACTCCATCACCATAATCCAGATCATCCAGCATCTCATCACCATTGATAAATACGACCGAATCCTTTCCATAACGTTTGATCAGCAGGTTGATTACCTTACTTTGAGTAGCCTTGTATTCAGTAAACAACAACACAGATCTGTCTTTATACTCATTCTCCAGGACATTGCCAATCAATTCTATTTTAGTTTCAGCTTGAACTCTGTCAGCAGCAGAAATGAGCTGTTTGAGCCATTTTTCCTCATCTTTAAGTAAGTTGAGAATGGCTTCACTGGCTAGTTTTTCTTCTTGGGCACTTTGCGCATCTTCGTCATATCCCTCAGAGTTTGGATCACTTACAAGATTTTCATTCCTTTTACGATGCTGGTTTAATCTATCATCAATATCCTTAAGGTTTTTCAATCGATTCTCCAGAGCTCTCTTGATTGCAGCAATTGAGCTTGATGCTAATTTCTGCATACAGATCAAAACTAGCATCACAAGCCTCTGATTTGATTGATCCAAGCTCGAAGCATAGGTTTTTCCACTGGTTATAAACTCGGTTAGTAGCTCGTAGAAATAAGTTTCTTCTTCAGTATATCGGAATGTTTTGGGTATCACTATCTGAGGTTTGAAAAGTTTCTTTCCTGATAGATCAGTAACATTCTGCTTGTTGTTCCTAATAACTGTGCTAGAAAGGTTTTTTAGCTGGTTATACATAGGTTCTTTGGGGTTGAATAGGTCTGATCTCAAAAGCCTGAGTAAGGCCAGAAAGCCATAATCCTTTCCTCTATGTGGTGTGCCAGTGAAGAACAGCATTGAAACGATTTTTCCATTTGTTTCTAGCTTGTGCAGTAGCTGATACCCAAGAGTCGGTCCACGGCTTTCATCAGCATTCAGGTGATGAGCTTCATCAACAATTACCAGATCCCATGCTTCGCTTTCTAACATACGTTTGTGGCGGTTCTTGTTATCAGCACGCAGGGTTTGCATCGATGCTACAACAGCGTTGTTCGAGTTCCAAAAATCACTTTTTAATGTATCACTCTCGACATTATATTTTACCAAACGAATGTCAAACATTGTTCGCAATCGATACTGCCACTGTTCCACAAGAGAACTAGGACAGATGATTAAGAGTCTCTTAACCCTTTCTCTTGATAACAGAGGCCAGAGAATGAGCCCTGCTTCGATTGTTTTGCCCAATCCTACATCATCAGCGATCAACCACCTTGCTGGCCAATCTGAGATTACTTTCCGGCAAACCCACAATTGATGGGGTAATAATGTAATCCTGGACCGTGAAAACAGCCCCCAAGTATCATTTACAGATACGATGGCAGAGGATAATCCTAAGCATAAAACATGCAATGGAGAAGCCCACGCTTGCTCAGAAATAGCATCAGTAATGGTGCGGACCAATTCAAGCTCTGAAATCAAGACTTCTTCAATGCCGTGTTCAAATCTTACTATAGCTGTCGAATCTGTAGTAACTTGAATAGTACCAAGTCCAAACCTGACATGCTCTACTTTGTTGCCAGTATTATATATCATCCTCATCCTCCAACGGGAGATCTAGATCTTCATGTATCAATCTATGTTGCAGTTCTTTGTCTCTTAGAATCATCAGGAACGGAATGTCGAAACAATTACCAAATGTTGTATCCATACCTGGCATGTTTTCTGATAAGAATTCCATGATTTCGTCAGATGATTCAAAGTCAGTACCATTTGACAATTCACAGAACAGGTTCCTAATGTTTCTGGTTGGAACAAAGCAATGCCGGTGAATAATGCTATTTGTTAATGCACAGTGTCTTACTAGCTCTCTAAACACATAGTGAACCCCTACTTTGCCAAACGCCCTATCTAACGAGGGTATATCAGCTTTTCCACTTCCAGAGTAGAGCGGGTTTGACCTCGGTCTCAAGAAATGTTCAATATTAAAATCCCGCTTATATTTTTCGATATCCAGAAAAAGTTCTATATATTCATCCAGCCATCGATTCAGTTGGAGAAACCGGACGGTTGTAAACCCTATCCAATGATAATGTTCTTGATCGTCTCTCGGATTATCGATGATCTCAAAAGCTGCACTCAGCCACCCATTCTCTCTATCCAAAGCACTAGCTTCCATGTTAAAGATGTCTGCTCTGACGCATTTTGATAGGTATCCTCTATGTTGCTCGGGTTTGGATCTTCCCATAGTGTGTAATGACCCCAACAGGAAGAGCTTTAGCCAATCTGATTTGCGATTGATATTATAATCGTCTTCATTCAGATACATCAGTCCCAATCCATCAGGATAGGCGATTTTATTGTATTCAACAATCTTTCTTTTGCATTCTTTCTTCCACCAATTGGATATCTTGGTCAATACTGCTTCTGTATCAATCTGTTTACTTTCATATACAAACGCCTGCTCTTGTTGGGGCTCTCTATATATTCCTAACCAAGAGCAAAAAACACTATCTGCTATCAGAGACTCAAAACATGACTCATGATCGCTAAGTGTTTTTGGAGTGATGAAACTACCATCAAAAGGAATCCATTCGCCCTGGATAACTTCTTTTATACCAAAATAGTCAGTATACCTGTTTGCTATATGCAAATATCTGATTAGGTCTATGCATTGTTTTAGCGATAAGTCCTTGGTTGAAATCCAATCTATCAACTCTGATTCATCTGGCTGTGTCTTTAGCCCGTTATCTGAAAGAAGTTCAATTGCCTCTTCGCTATAACAACACGATATCATTTGCATCTTATTGATTGGTAAGTATGCTAAATCTGTTATTGATGGTATATACAGAATAGCTGGGTAATCAAACCCTTCATCACCGTCTATCAAGATTTCACAATCAGATAACCATCCTGTATGGAAATGCCAATGATTGCGATTTCTCTCTTCAGTAATTACGTTAAGAATTTCTGGATTCTCCGCTAGTATGGGATGCTCCTTGAATTCATCTACTAGAGTATCAACATCGATCCTAACGAAAAGCGAATCGTCATCTTGTCCGGCGAGTTTCAAAATTGCCCTAATCCTGGTGATGGTCTCTATATCGGCAGTATTGTCGGGGGCTATCATTGCTCCATTAAGACTAATACCGCTTTTCAAGATTGCTTCTCTAACTGATGACAAAACCTCATCGGAGAAGTAAAACAACCATCTACGGTCTGGTATGCTTACTAAACTGGTTATTGTTGGAATGATCGGGAGATGTTTCATGGAACTCGTTAATGAATCTGCTATATCTCTTTTGATGCGTTCCGTCTCCGGACCGCTGCTATCGCACTTGAACACTTCCCAAAAACCTTTCCAGAAGCCTACATTGTCTGCGTACCGGCTTACAAGATACTCCAGTAGAGGCAGGATCAATTGCTTGATTTCTGCGCTGTGAGAAGTGTTTTCCTCATCCTTAAGTAGATGGGTTCGCCCGGATTGAATACTGAATTGATTCGATACAGCAACGCCGAAATCCAACCTACTAGCCAGCGGAAGATATGAATAACAGTCATTACTGAACTCAGAAAGCCATCTGAGAGGCTTATCTGCCTCATCCAATAGTAGGGCTAATTGTGCATGTTGGCGGCTGATTTTTATGAATCTGCATATTGAAGAATCGTCAATGCTGATCTCGTTGGAAGTGATAAGCATGTCGTTTCTGGTCTGGACTGCCTTTTCAATTCGTGTAATCAGGCGTGTCTCTTCATTGATCACAACTTCGATCTTAGATATGTGGTGCAGAAATGGCAGCAATTTCCAGATGGAGTCAACATCAATATCATTAGTGAGATCGTAAACGTTTATAGGTAGCTCAATTCTCGTTTTCTTAGGCGACCAATTCTCTGGGGGAGCTATCTCTTCAGGTATGCAGGTATGATTGATCTTGAAATGCCAATGACCTGAGTGAATAATGGGACTATCAGTTATGAGATATACGCATTTAAAACCTAGTCCAAACTTACCTATTGCCGCATTTGATGGATCAGCACCTTTATTTGCATGAGGTTTAAAACTTCCTGATGATCTTAGTAGGCCTTCGATGTCTTGCTTAAAAGATTTATCTGCCTTGCCGTGGTGTTTATAGTAGTTAAAAGGTCTGCCTTGGTATTCAACCGATATCTGTTTGATTTCAGAGTGTTCTGATACAAGGATTGAGAAGTAAGGAACCTCGGGAATTTCCATCCCAAGTAGTTTAGCCTGCTTATAGGCATCTTCTGCATTCTGAAGGAGCTCTGTAACAATGGAATTCTTATCGTACCCATGCCCTAGTATAGTTTTTCTTCTTTCGTTGATGTAGTTTTCTGATGCGATGCCAATGAGTTGATCAATAAGAGTCTGTTGTATACGCTTTGAAGAATTTACATAGGTACTGTATTTCTCGTTGAATTCTGGATCGGCTACCTCGTTTTTATAGAGAACAAGTAAAGAATCCTTCTTATCTTTTGAGATTTTTCTAAGAGTAGACGATGGTCGCTCTAAGTAATCTTGCAGAATTGATATAGCAATGTTATATTCGTCTTTCGTTGTATCTATTCTAAGCTGGAAAAGCAGTTCTTTCGTAATAGCACTGTCAATTAACTGGTAATCTATAGTAGGCGATGGTTTTATCATTATTACGCCACTGCCTCTCTCTGAGCTACAGAACCAATTCTGATCATTTGATGTAAATGATATCTTTGTGTTTCCAGTACTGGCCTTGATTTCAATGTAACCAGCCGTTTTAATCCTGATCTCGACGGGTTCTAACTCGATACTTTGCTCATTGAGTTTTTCGATAAGTAGAGAATCCCCTCTGTTTAGGTCATAGAGAAGCTGCACCCATGCATCGAGAACGGCTTCGTATTGTTGTAAAAGGTTTGGATCATCCTGGCTTTGTATCGAGTAATCAGAATAACTTTGAAGTTCTTTAGGGTAATAAGGCTCGATTTTGTGTATCCAATCGACCAACTTCCTGGTGGATGCATCATTGGTATCAATCAGAGATTCTTGTCCCTCGACAACTGATCCACTATTGATCGGCATGGATGCATTATAGCATTTGGATAACTCATCGTAAGTTCCTGCTAAAGTTTTAACTTTCAATCTCCCAGGATTTATGGATACTTCAGAGATGTCCGAATCTACGAATCTTGTAATGAGATCGACCAATTTGCGATACTCTTTGGGATCTCCACTTTCCTCAAATTCCGATATGGCGTAATAGAGATGGCGAATATTAGGCAGAGTCTCAACGCCCAGTTTCAAATAAAGGTTTTCAACTATCTTGGGTAGTTCTGTCTTCTTTAGGCATAGTAAGTTACTTGATATATCATCGTTGTGTTCTTCATTGCCGATAAAAAGCCCATAAAGACTACCGAACCCTTTCTTCTCCCGAAAAGTCAATATCAGAGGGTTATTGCTGGCTGCTTCTAACCAGATTTCTTTTAACTCGTCATCGGTTAGTATTTTTGCTATCATTTTATACAACGCGACGTAAGAATCCTCATCACTTGTGCCAGACTCCAATATCGCCTGGCATACTCCGCGAAGGTCATCAGGAGTTTCATGCAGCGAACGTTGGAACCCAATGTCCAGCTTTATCAGATTATCTGGAATGGGTAGGACCGGCACGTAAAAGTGGTGTTTCAAGATAGAAGATGCATCGCAGATCAGAACTTCTTTAGGCTCTAAATAATCTTCTTTGCCACCCTTGTATGCAAGAACCCAATTATTGGTCTTTAGACAGTCGACCAACTCATCACTGCTTATCATTTTTTCATTCAGTAGGTTGCTAAGCCACTTATACACTTCAGAGATTTTTGTAGTGTTAATGTTGGAAGCCAATCGGCACAGTATCTGTGAAAAAACCAAAGGAAATGAGTTAATCCCACAAATCTTGCTGTACAAAGTTGTAATCTTGTCAGGAACTTCAATGGATGGAAGTTCTGTTTCAGATATCAAGGGAGGATTGAGTTTGGCAATATCCGGTGTTAGAGCATTTTCTGGGATAGTCCACGTTTCTTTCCGGGCTTTGGTTTGTATGATAGGTATTGTGCTTATCACATCTCTAAGGTCATCAAATGCATCTTGTTCTTCAATGAGAACCAGCAATTCAAGCTTTTCTTCATTAGTTTTAACTGATTCCCAAAGATTAGTGAATTGGGAGATAAATCTCTGCTTAATTGAATCTGAAGTTACCTCGTTAACTCTGAGGTATCTTAGGGCTTCCTGAACGTCCCTTTTAGAAATGCCTATACTATCACTAAGCTTAGGGACATCAACAAGGTTGGGTATCAAACGCTGCAACAACCTATCAGACAGGTTGGTTCTATTGAGCAACAACTCAGCTTCATGAAGTTTTGAAGAGCCTGTTATTGTTGGCAGGTCTGACTGCTGTATCAAACCGGAGATATCAAACTCATGATTGTATCGGTTCTTTGTAACAAGCTTTACTATCTGTTGAATGCTCAGATCGATACTCTCTGATGTGACTATATTCTTTGAAAACTGCTCTGGTGTCAAAGCCGGGATGTCAAGAGATTGAGACAATAATAACGGGTGTAGTATAGGGAATATTCTTAGTTCGATTATGGGTATTTCACTGCAAACAGATTTCACTACTTGTTGAGCTTCAGCAGTCTTCCAACCTTGGTCACATAGAATGTCAATCACTCTGGTGGGATTGTATGCTTCTGATATGGGTCTCCATGCCCCGTCGGAGCAAAGCAATATATTGGAAGCCAATAGCAGGTTTTTTAGCTCTGTCTCTTTGTCAGGATGTTCATCAATCACTAAAGGAAAGTATTTAACGATATATGCCAGAAGCGCTTGATTGTCTACATTATCTAAGCCGATCTGCTGAAGAGATTGCATGATGATAGCGTATCTACCATTAGGCTCAATCTTCATTCTGTTCGCATAAAACTCATTAACCAACCGGGCCTGTGGATTCAAGATAGGTCTTTCTTCTAAAGTGATTGGTGCATCGAGATCAGCGCTATCACTTGATTGTAGCCAATAATCAACATCTTCTTTCAAAGATACATACTTCCCATCAACCGTCCTGTGGATGGGCAACTCACGGATAAAACTCTGCTTGTCTTCATCCCAATCATCCCATTGATTCATTGCCCTCTCTATTATGTATTCTGACACCCTGCGAGCATTCGCCTTTTCTTTCGGGGAATTCATGCTGCAGGCTAATTCCTCTATTAACGTTTTATCTGCCATGATTGCTTTTATCAGAACATCGATACCATTCGAGCTTGCAGCTTCCACAAGACTGATTTCTGAAGTTTTTATCATGTCGATAATATGTGGGTGAGCATCAAGCAATCGTCTAATCGGTTTGGCAACATGAGGGTCAAGCTCTGAGAAATGTGATTTGAACCAAACATTCCAGAAGGCCTCGTCATCCTTTGTCGGACTTGTGACTTTGATAAACACACTTTTCCTGGATGCAAATCTTTCTTTATTTGATGCAATTTTAATCAGGAATCCAAGCTTCAAATCCACCAGTTCTGCACTCTTGCGCTCAACAAGAAAATCAACGAGAATCTCCAGGTCATTGTTCTTCAGTTCAATAGCTTTGTGGTCATCGATGTCGATCCGACGAAGTAACTCAAGAACAGTGCTATGAGATGGTCTGTAGATGTTCTGAATGTCAGAGAAGTTCTTTGCTTCTTTTACGAGCCCCGTTTCATTAATCCAGCACACATCGGAGAACCCAGCTTTAAATGATTTCACCAAGCTGAACACAGGATCGCTGAAGCTCTTGGGAACAACGATGAATAACTTCTCAGCATCATACTCAATCAATGCTCCAGAATCATTATCTGTAAAAGCTGATAGCCCATTTAGGTTTTGGATTGTTGCGTTATCAATATTCTTGGCGTATCTACTCCATAGCCTGTCTAAATCGTTAACATCAATAGCATCTTTATCTCTTAACACTGCTTCGATTATGTCAGGGCAGTACTCTTGAACATCAGATCTGTCCGCCAAAGCTCTTCCCAGGGACTCGGTTACAAATCTTCTGCTTGGGCTGCTGAGGTGCTCAAAGCACTCCTTGTACTTGAACAGCCACTCAGGTACTCTTTCTATCGTAAACTCTTGTGATCCTTT
>CAZZCS010000092.1:0-8674 GCA_964652645.1 uncultured Candidatus Cloacimonadota bacterium
GGAAAAAAGCCCCAGCGGGGCGACAGCCCCCGCGACGCAGTCGTGGGTGGCATAGCGAGGGTGCGGAGCGTAGCGAAGCCCCTCGTAAAGAATGCGTTATGAATTAGCCCCTTGTGGGCGCCACTATACCTCCGTCTCATTATGTCCTTGACTCAATTTCATCCCCCATAATCTGGCACAATTAGCCTTGTTTTTTGGCTAAAAGAGCTTATTATAGAAACTGGATGAATGCTTATCCAATCTGAAATGAGGAGGTTTTGGTTTTGAATTCTTTTACGTTTTACAATCCGACCCGGATTCAGTTTGGGAAGGATACCATCGGCCTGATCGGCAGAGAAATCAAGACTGCCGGATACCAGAAGGTACTCCTTATCGCCGGAGGCGGTTCGATCCGGGCCAATGGCGTCCATGATACAGTTTCTAAGAGCCTGATAGATAGTAAAATCGACTTTGTAGAGGGCTGGGGTGTACAGGCCAATCCCAATCTCGCAAAAGTACGGGAGCTGATCCAGCTGGCCCGGGCGGAGGGCGTGGATGCCCTTCTGGCAGTCGGAGGAGGCAGCGTGATCGATACCTCCAAGGCTGTGGCAGCAGGATACTATCTCAACGATGTATGGAATGCCTTTACACGCAGAGAAGCCATCCAGAAAGCTATGCCCATCTTCACGGTTCTCACCCTCTCTGCCACTGGTTCGGAGATGAACGGCAATGCCGTGATTACAAACGAAGCGGAGCGCAAGAAATGGGCGATCTCCTCGCCGTTGCTCTATCCCAAGCTCACGATTATTGATCCCGCGGCTCAAAGTTCGTTACCCTTCAGACAGACTGTCAATGGTGCTCTGGACGCCATGGCTCATATTCTAGAATACTATTTTGCCGATCCGGAGGCCTGGGTGACTTTGGGGATAAACGACTCCCTGATGAGCACGATTATCAAGTGTACCGATCTCCTGAAGGACAATCCGCAAGATCTGGTGGCGAGGTCTAATCTTGCCTGGAGCGCTACTCTGGCGCTGAATGGAATCTCTGGAGTGGGCCTCCGGGGAGGAGATTGGGCCTGTCATGGGATCGAGCATGCCCTCTCAGCTTTCAACCCCAGAATAGCTCATGGTGAAGGCCTGGGCGTGATCTTTCCAGCCTGGATAGAATATATGGCGGATCGGAATCCCGCGGCTTTCTATCGGTGGGCCAAAAACGTCTGGAACGAAGACAGCCCTTCCAAGGGTGTTCATCGCTTCCGGGAGAAAATTGAATCCTGGGGTTCGGCTCAGAGCTTGCGAGATCTGGGTCTCAAAGAAGAGGATTTACCCCAGATCATGGAGATCGTCTCGGCCACTCCGCTCCTGGGTTCCATCAGCCGCTTGGGAGCAGCTGAAGTGGAATCCCTGTTGATGTTATCCTTTTGAAAATTATATAGTTAGGAGTATAAATGGGTGCATTATGTTCGACCCTGGCCCAAAAGTATGTATTCATCGTAAAAAGCAGTCCCATCACCAGTGCCATGGTGCAATTTGCTCTTCTGGGCACTTTTGGAGAGATCCTCTCGGGATGGATTAAACAGAAGAAGATCTATTATCCTTTCACGTTTTTGATCACCCTCTGGAAGATGGTGGTCTGGGCGCTGCTGGCCATAGGGATCAAGTATGCCTTTTATGGCTACATCGGCTTTGTGGATTATCTGGTGGAGCATCAGTATCTGCCGCAATTGAGCGAATTTGGCAAGGCTTTTGCCATTTCTGCGATGATGAACCTGCAGTTCGGTCTGCTGTTAGTATTGATGCACAGGGTTCTGGATAACGTTCCGGAGAAGACCAAAAACTGGAAGAACCTGGATAAGGGAATATATTCTCTGGTCTGGTTCTGGATTCCTGCGCATACCTTAACCTTCATGCTGCCAGACGTTTATCGGATTGGTCTGGCTGCTCTGTGGTCTGTGGTTCTGGGTTTGATCCTGGGTATATTCAATCGCAAGTAATCCAGGTGCCAATTACTCCCCTTCCCAGTCCGTTTTTGATCCCCGCACTCCTCTGGGGTGTGGGGATTGTACTAGGCAATTACCTGGGAATTGCCAGTCCCTTTTACCTCCTTTTACCTTTACTGATCTGCGTTAGCCTCGGTTTTGCCTCCTCTCGCCTGCGCATCTACTGCGTCTTGCTGGGGATCCTTTTGACAGGTGGACTCAGGATCATGAGCGAGCGAAACAATCACAGCACCCTGAGCCAGGTTTTGAGCAAAAAGTCTCATATCTTCCAGCCTCTGGAGTTCGAGGTGCATAGCGCCGTCTCCACGGAGTTCAAAGCCTATGATGTGAGGCTGATCTCGATAGCGGGGCATCCCATCAGAGAGAAGCTTCTGCTCTATGCCAAGGCAGAGCTGGAGCCGGGAGTCACCTATAGCTCGATTGGGGAGATCATCCCCCAGGTCCAGGATCCGGTGCTGGATGTCTTTCCCCAAAAGTACCCGGCCAAGGTCTATATTACAGAACACGTCACCGAGCTTGGGAGGAGCAGCAGCCTGTCTGCCCGTCTGAACAGGCTCAGAGCCATGGGTCTGGCCTCTTTGGATGATAAACTGGGCGAATACTCTGGCCTGGCCAAAGCACTGGTGTTCAGTGATAACACGGCAAAGCAGGAATGGAGAGAGCGCCTGAGCAAAAGCGGAGTCATGCACCTGGTGGTGGTGAGTGGGTTCCACGTCTGGTTCCTGTATTTCGTGGCTATCCAATTGCTAAATCTGCTATTACCGCGAAAGGTGGCAGAAGGGGCATTCATTGCGCTGATCCTCCTCTTTGCAGCGTTGAATAACTGGGCAGCACCGATCAGCAGGGCGATTATCATGATCCTGGTGCTCATCCTGGCGCGGTGGATCAGCCGTCCTGTTTCCAAAGCCCAGATCCTGGCTGCGGCCTTTTTCATTATCACTATTATCAGTCCCCTGGAGCTGTTCAATGCCGGGTTCCAGTTCTCTTTTCTGAGCGCAGGCATCATCTTCTTTGTCAGGTGGCAAGTCCCGGTCTTCTCTATGGAAGCCAGGCAGAAGTCCCATGTGGCCGATCTGATCGCCAAAGTAGTGAATATGTGTTCTCTGGCGGGAGTGGTGGCCTTGGGGATCTATCCCCTTACCTGGCTCTATTTTGGTAAGGCGGGCTTGAATGGGATTGTGGGTAATTTGCTGGGTCTGCCTCTGATCGGCTTACTGGTTCCACTTTCGATGCTGATGCTGATCCTGCCTGGTGGTTCGGGTTTCTTCAAGATCCTAAAGTACAGCTATATGTGGGGCTACGATCTTTTTGAATCCTGGATAGGGATGACGAGCAGGCTGCCTTTTTACAGGGAAGGGCTTGCCTTGAGGCCTACGCTTTGGATAGCTTTCAGCTTTGCTGTCCTCAGCTTCTTCATGTGGATCAGCGGCAAAAAGCGAAGCATCCGC
Source organism: uncultured Candidatus Cloacimonadota bacterium (assembly GCA_964652645.1). GTDB lineage: Bacteria > Cloacimonadota > Cloacimonadia > Cloacimonadales > Cloacimonadaceae > CAZZCS01. The sequence continues at coordinate 3,430 of CAZZCS010000092.1, forward strand.
TATGCAGTGGTAACGGCCGTGCTTCTGATCCTGGCCTTCAATCTGGGGCCTTTGCTAAGGGGTAAGGACAGCCTCAGTATCCATGTCTTCAATGCCGGGGTGGCAGATTGCAGTTTGATCCGTCTAAAGAGTGGCGAAAATATCCTGGTGGATACCGGCAACGCCTATCCTGCCAGGAATCAGTCCACAGAAGAGATGGACTACTCCCTGCCCGATAGCTGGGCCAGTAAAAAGCTGCTAAACTGGCTCTATAAGAACAAGATCAATACTCTGGACTACGTCCTGGTCACGCATATGCACATGGATCATTATGGAGGATTGCCCACGATCCTGCGCGAGCTCGAGGTCAGAAACATCGTAGTGACAGACGAGACCAGCAGCCATCCTCTCTGGCAGTTATGGGAAGCAGCGGATTACTTTGCCTCCAGCACCATCCACACCATCACAGATACCATCAGCCTCCAGATTGGAGACGTGCGGCTGAAGTTTTTACACCCGGATCGGAGCTATACTACCCTAAACGAGAACAACCGCTCTCTGGTCTTCAGGCTGGATAGTGGCGGGCAGAGCTATCTCTTTACCGGTGATATCGAAGAGGATGCGGAACACCATATCCTGGAGCGATACATAGACGAGCTTGATGCAGACTATTTGAAAGTAGCGCATCATGGCAGCAAGACTTCCTCAACGAGGGAGTTCATTCAAGCCGTTACCCCCAAGCAAGCCTGGGTGACTTCCTCGATCAAGAACAAATACGGGTTTCCGCACCAGGAGGCGATCGATATCTTGCACAGGTACAATGCCGAAGTGTCGTTTACTTTCAACGGCAGTATAGTACACCGTCAAAAAAGGGATTGACAGCAATTGATTTTGATAAAAACTCGCAAAACTTCGAAAAGACAGATATTTGCAGATTGATCAGACAGCAGAAATGAGGAGAGTGAATGCCCAATAGTTGTCACCAAGCCTTGGATTTTGACAGGATACTTGCTTTGCTGTGTCCACTATCAGAAGCGGGTAAGCACCTGATGCGCAAAGCTCTGAGCGCCAAGACCCTACCAGAGCGCCAGATAGAGCAGGATTATGCCCGGATATCCAAACTGATGACAAAGTTCCAGATAGCCAGGCTAGAGCGGATTGGGGATCATTTATCCCACTTTCTGTTGATCCACACCCAAAACCTGCACAAGGAAGTGGATCTGCAGTTGCACGAAATCTTTGAGCTCAAGCAGTTTATCTATTTTTACCAGAAACTGCGGAGCATCTATCTGGAGCACGATCTGCCCTGCCAGCATCCGCTTCCGGACTTGAGCTCTCTTTTTGAATACCTCGATCCAGATGGGCACAAGACTCCCTCCTTTCGCCTCAGTCCCGCCTATTCTCTCCGGCTCAAAACTGCTCTGGATCAGATCTCCGGGCTCAGCCTCAGCCTGAAGCATCAGGAGCAACAGAGGCTGCAGGATGCCAAAACGGCTCTGAACCGGCCAGGACTCCAGAGCGAGATCGTAGTGTCACGCCTCCAGACGGAGCAGATCCGGCAGTTGGAAGCCTCAGGATTTTATCATATAGCCTCTGAAAACGTAGCCAATATCACCTTCAAGCTGATGGATACCGCTGCCCAGAAATCCCTGCGAGCGCAGATCAGCAAGTTGCGCACCAGGATTGCCAGCATCGAAGTGACAGTGCTAGAGACCATAAACAAGAGGATCAGAAAGTTCACCTCCAGGATCGAGGACGCTCAAAACGCCGTGGCCAGCATCGACTGGGATTACACCCGGGCCGTGTTTGGTACTCAGCACAAGTGTTCAATCCCCAAAATCTCCAAATCTCCCAGGATCGTGCTGCAAGCCGTGCGAAACCTGCATCTCGAGGAGCATCTGCAGGGCACAGGCCGCAAGCTGCAAGCCATAGATCTGGAGCTGGAGCAGCCGGTAAATGTGCTCATCGGCCCCAATATGGGGGGGAAGACGACGGCCCTCAAGACCTTGGGTCAATTTGCCCTGATGCTGCGCCTGGGCATTCCCCTGCCCTGCAAGAAGGCAGCGCTACCACTGTACGACTTTGTCTGGTACAACCACGACACTCACCAGCACAGTGAAGACCTCAGTAGTTTTGGCAGAGAGACGATATCTTTTATGAAGGCAATCCAGCAGCCTGGCAGAGGCCTGATGCTGCTCGATGAATTTGCCAAAGGGACAAACCCCGCAGAGGGTGAAGCCCTGGCCACCTCGACCCTCTTGTATCTGCAAAAGACTGTTCATACCACCCTGGCAGCCACGCACTATAGCGCCCCTGCCCTGCTGGGTGATCTGGGAAGATACAGCATCAAGGGGATAGATGAACAGGTCTTCAAGGAGTTAAAGACAGATCTGAATACCGGGCTGACCAAAAGGCTAAAGCTTCTGAGCGAGGCCATGGATTACAGGATAATCCGCCTTCGGGATAAAGAACTACCTCCCATGTGTGCCCTCCAAATTGCCGGTATCCTGGGCTTGGAAGAGAGCATCCTGGAGGATTCAGCTCGACTGATAAACGAAACAGGGAGAAGCTTCTCCCCAAAAAGGAACGGACTATGAAATATGGAATCTACCTTGCCCTGATCGCACTACTACTGATGCCTATGCTGCTCTCTGCCCAAAAGACCGCAGAGGCAGATCGCATCCTCGGAGTTTGGTTCAATGGCGAAAAATCCAGTAAAATCGAAGTCTTCAAGACTACTACTGGCAGTTATGCCGGCAGGATAATCTGGCTGAAAGAGCCAAATGATGAAGCTGGAAAGCCCAAGGTCGACCACAAAAACTCCACCGAAGCCCTGAAAAGCCGTCCCCTGATCAATCTGAACGTGCTGACAGGCCTGAGCTACAAGGGTAAAGCCAAGTATGATGGCGGCACCATCTACGATCCCAAATCAGGAAACACCTATTCCTGTAAGGCAGAGTTCGAAGACGATAATACCCTGAAACTCCGTGGCTTTATGGGAGTTTCTCTCCTGGGACGCACGGATATCTGGACGAGAACCACGAAATAAACCGCGGGATCACATCGCCTCCTCCCATCTGGGTGCAGCGTCATCGCTGCCTGGGCTAGGGCTTTGGTTCAATTGATCCTTGGTGTCCCGGCGGAATGCTTTATAATATATATATGATTGAGCTCCTGTACTTGAGAGGTATGTTATGATTTATCAAGCCTTTATTGGCCTTGTGGCAAATGCTTCAATGCTCTTGGGACTGAGTGTGATTCACGATGCAGTTGCCCTCAGGAAGAGCCGTAGTCCTGGCCTGCAAAAGATCTACATGGGTATTTTGCTGGGTCTGATCGGTATTGCTCTGATGAAGAATCCCTGGATCTTTGGGGGCGGGATCATCTTTGATACACGTACAATCCTTCTGAGTATTTCAGGTTTATTCTTTGGCTTTGTCCCCACTCTGATAGCGGTGCTAATGACGGCAGCCGTGAGAATCCAGCAAGGCGGGGGCGGCGTCTATATGGGGGTTTATACCATTACATCCTCCGCCTTTATTGGCCTGCTGTGGCGCTATCTGCACCAGAAGCGCAACAGGAAATACGATTTTGTGGAGCTCTATACCCTGGGACAGACGGTTCATCTCGTGATGGTAGCTCTGATGTTTACTCTTCCCAAGGCAAGCCAACTGGCCTCATTTCAGGGGATTGCCATCCCGGTTCTGGTCATCTATCCCTTTGCCACTGTCCTTTTGGGGCGTCTGCATGCTATTCACCTGCAAAGGCTGGCTGAAAGCGAGGCACTTCAACAATCCGAAGAACTCTTCAATAGCATTGCCAATACTTCGCCGCCGATCTGGATGTCTGGGCTCGATAAAAACTGCTATTGGTTCAATAAATCCTGGCTCGAATTTACAGGAAGAACTCTGGAGCAGGAGCAGGGCAACGGCTGGCTGGAGGGAGTTCATCCGGATGACCAGGAAAAGTGCATAAGGCAGTATAGCACCTACTTTGATAGTAGGCAGGACTTCCTCATAGAGTATAGAATGAGACGGCATGACGGTATGTATCGCTGGGTTTTGGACAGGGGTAAACCAAGGTATGACAAGGCTGGTGAATTCTTGGGCTACGTGGGCACCTGCATAGATCAGACAGATCTGCGTCGAGTCCAGGATACCCTGAAGAGCACGGAAGAAGAATACTCCCTCTTCTTCAATAACGCGGCCGATCTCTTTGCTGTGGGAAACCAGGATGGACACTTTATCAGGCTCAACGACCAGTGGGAAAAAACCTTGGGATTTACGAAAGATGAGCTGATGGCAAAGCCCTATCTGGAATTTATCCATCCAGACGATCTGCAGGCTACTATAAAAGCAGTAGAGAATGCATATATTAATTCTCTGCTCCCTGATTTTGTAAATCGATATCGATGCAAGGATGGCGATTATCGCTGGATTGAATGGCGGGCTTATCTCGTGAAAGACAAACTCTACTGTGCGGCTAGAGACATTACCAATAGAATCGAGGCGGAAAAAGAAATCCGGAGATTGAACCGCGATCTGGAACAAAAAGTAGAGGATAGAACTGCCGAATTGCGCCGCTCAAACGAAGAGCTGGAGACCTTCATCTCCTCAGTAGCCCACGATCTCAAAGCACCGCTAAGGGCAATCGAAGGCTTCAACAACATCATTGTAGAAGATTATGCAGCCCAAATGAGTGAAGAGGGAAGAACTCTCCTGGATAGAATCAGCGAAAATGCCAAACAGATGGCCAATCTGATCAACGATCTCTTGCTCTTTTCCCGGGTGGCAAAAGCCGAGATTACTCCTGTAAGCCTCGAGATGAAAAAAATCGCTCAATCCGTCTATGAAGAATTGTGCACCGAAGACCAGAAGAAACGCTTCAGCCTGGTGGTGACGGAATTGCCGATTGCCAAAGGGGACAAGAAGCTGATCAGACAGGTACTGGAGAACCTGATCGACAACGCCATCAAATTTACCGAACCAAAACCCAACCCTCAGATCACCATTACCGGCACCAATACAGGAGTTGCAAACATATATTCCATCAAAGACAATGGCGTGGGATTCAATCCCAAGTATAGCGGACACGTTTTTGAACTCTTTAGCAGGATGCACAATGGAGCAGAATTTTCGGGAACAGGAGTGGGCCTGGCCATCGTGAAGAAGATCATCCAGCGTCACGGAGGACGGGTTTGGGCCGAAACCATCATGGGCTATGGCACCGAGCTATTCTTCTCCTTACCCGTAAAATGAGGTAGCAG
>CAZZCS010000093.1:0-8480 GCA_964652645.1 uncultured Candidatus Cloacimonadota bacterium
GACTTGGCAATCCCGTTAAACTTGGATAATGGCCAGCAATCCATCACTAAAACAAAGGAATTCTTTGAGTCGCTGACTGTCTTCAATTCTGCAGCTAAGCTAAAGAACTTCAATATCCCTGTTGCAGATATAGTATTACATCGTAGTTCTTTGGATCTGGTGAAAACCATTAATGCCGCCCGGGACTTCATCATCAATCTAAATCCTCTCATTAACTGGCTCTCCACTGCCGAGAACCTGCTCCCCACCGAGCATCCCTGGCAGACCGAGTTTGGTAAGGCTAAAGAGACTGTACTCAAACAGGTACAAGAAATAAAGGCTGATGAGATCAAGACTCTGACCGGAAAGATCAGCTATGAACTGCAAAAACTCAAGAAAGACTACATTGAGCATTATGTGAAGCTGCACAGCAAGCACCGCTTGAACAAACATGATGATGTAAAGAAAGCGGAACTCTCCAACGATCCACGGATACGCAATCTGCTCAAGCTTGGTGAAATAGACATCATGCCCAAACAACAAGTAAACGACATTCTGGAGAAACTGACAAGCCTGAAAACCTGTTTTAACCTTACCGAACAGAACTTGCAGGCTGATCCTATCTGCCCCCATTGCAGATTCAATCCTGCAGTGGAATCTGGAGCTTCATCAGCAAGCCACACTCTGAACCAGATCGACCAGTTGCTCGATACAACCATCGCCAGTTGGACAGAAATGTTGATCCAAAATCTGAAGGATCAGCATACTCAAGAATCTATCGCTCTGCTTAGTGAGAAAGACAAGACTCAACTGGAAGAATTCATCAAAGGCAAAGAGCTTCCTGATAAGGTGGATGATAACTTTGTGAGGATTCTCAAGGAAGTGCTTGCCGGGCTCACTAAGGTAACTATCAATCTGGATGAGATTCGCAGAGTGATCAGCAAAGCCGGAGGATCTATCACACCTGCTGAACTGAAACGGGTCTTGGATCAGTATATTGATTCGCTCACTCAGGGAAAGAACCCTCAGCGGGTAAGGATAGTGCTGGAGTAAAACATGCCAACTATGACTAAAGATGAAGTAATTGAAAGACTTAAGAAATATGAATGGGATGATGTTGAGTTCAAGTTATGCCAGAATGGAGTTTCGCTGGATGCGTATAAAACAGTATCGGCATTCTCGAATTCAGCAGGTGGACATTTAGTGTTTGGCATCAGAGATGAACATGGTAAGTTTGAAATTGTAGGAGTGATTGATGTCGATAAGGTTCAAAACGATTTCCTCAGCTGTATACGGTCTGGGAAGAAATTCGGGACAGGGATCGACATTAAACCAAGCATAGTGGAGCATGAAGAAAAGACATTATTGGTGTTTTATATTCCAGAGGCATCCCGAAAGCACAAACCAATTCATCTAAATGGTAATATAAACGAATCGTATATAAGACGTGCTGGCGGGGACGAGAAATGTAATGACAATGAAATCAAGATGTTTTGGAGAGACTCGTTAGATACTAGTTTCGACAATCAGCCCCTTGGTAGCTATGATGCAGAAAATTTCTTTGATGAATCAACTGTAAAGGCATACCGTAGGTTCTACTCAGAAAAAAACCAGAACAAACATGCAGATTTGTCTGATTCGAAGTTTTTAGAAGAACTAGGATTTGTTGTAGAATCGAATGGTAGGATGGTTCCCAACAGGGCAGGATTGTTGATGTTTGGAAAGTCCAAACATATTCTAAAAGAGGTACCAAGAGGAATATTAGACTTCCAAAAGATCAATGCACACTGCGATGATTGGACACCTGATACAAGGTGGAATGATAGGTTGTTTGTGGAAGAAAATCTTTTTAATACTTGGGTAGCCATATCAGAGAAATTCATCAGCATATCTGAGATTCCTTTTTCGCTAGATAGAATGACCCAAATGCGCAAAGACGAACCTGTTGACTATATTGCCTTCAGAGAAGCAGCAGTCAATTTATTAATGCATCAGGATTATGGAGACTCTACTAGGCCCCCACATATAAAGATATTCAAGGATAGAATCTCTTTTTGGAATCCTGGAGACGCATTTTCTTCAGTTGACGTACTTATTGATGGCGGTGAAAAAGAGCTGCGCAATCCAGTGATTGTTCGTGCATTCCGTCAAATTGGGCTCAGTGAGCAAGCAGGAACAGGAATACGAGCCATAATGAGGAATTGCAGAGATCTTGGATATGTCCCAGCGCAAATCAAAAATGATAAGTCTGAAAAATCGTTCAGGTTGGATATTGTTAAGCACAGTCTCATTACCGAACGGCAAGTCCTGTTTCAAAGTCAACTAGGAGTAAGCCTTACCGATAATGAGGCTTCAGTGTTTGCACTTGCCTGCCAGAAACCTTCAATCACTGTTCCAGATGTAAAATCAGTAATACTGACAAACAACTCTGAGTCTCTTCAAGTGATTAACAGGCTTCTCACTCAAAGACTTATTGAGCCTGTAGCTGAAAACTACTTATGGAAACTGGCAGAACATCTCAGAGAAAAGTACGAGCCGGCTAAACCGATATCAGCTGATCAAGGAGAAAGTGACCAAGTTCCAGACACGGGGGGTAACTTAGTCAGTGACCAAGTTCCAGACACGGGGGGTAACTTAGTCACTGACCAAGTTCCCACCAAGCCAGATGTGGCATTTATAACTGAGTTATCCGATCAACAGAGGAAAACCTTGCTTTTCTGCGAAGCGCCCAGAAAACTATCGGACATTATGGCTGAACTTGGCCTTACTCATCGAGATTTCTTCAGAAAGAAACACCTTATACCCTTGATAAAGGCAAATCTGATTGCCATGTCTTATCCTGAAGAGCCCAATCATCCAGAACAGGCATATACTATTACCGAATCTGGTCTGGCACTAATAACCAAACTCCACGAACTCGAAAAGAGGAATCAGACTAATGACGAAACAAACAACGATTGATTTGGGGATTGGCAGTAGCTTCAAAGGTCCCGTCACCTGCCTGGGACAAGTATTTGCCAACGAAGATGCCCGCAGAGAGCACTTTAGAAATCTCCTGCGGGAGAAGCTAAAAGATCCTGAGTTTCGCAAGATCGAAGGCTTCCCCATCGGAGAGGATGAAGATATCATTGCTCTGAGCGATCCTCCCTATTACACTGCCTGCCCCAATCCCTGGATCAATGACTTCATAGCTGAATGGGAAAAGGAAAAGGGAGACAGGCCGGATGAATATCACCGGGAACCCTTTGCAGCGGATGTGAGCGAGGGCAAGAACGATCCCATCTACAACGCGCATTCCTACCACACCAAGGTGCCCCACAAAGCAATCATGCGCTATATTCTGCATTATACCGAGCCGGGAGACATCGTCTTTGATGGATTCTGTGGAACCGGTATGACCGGAGTAGCAGCTCAGCTCTGTGGTGACAGGAAGGTGGTTGAATCTCTTGGTTACACAGTAAAGGACGATGGCACAATCCTGGATGAGGAGGGCAAGCCATTCTCCAAACTGGGAGCCAGAAAAGCCATCCTTAATGACCTCTCTCCGGCGGCCACTTTCATCGCTGCCAACTACAACTCCCCGGTTGATTTGGAGGAGTTTGAAATAGAGGCAAAACGCATTCTGGAAGAGGTGGAAGAGGAATGCGGCTGGATGTATGAAACCTTGCATACTGATGGCAAAACAAAGGGCAAGATTAATTATACTGTGTGGAGCGATGTCTTTATCTGTCCGAATTGCTCTCAGGAAGTGGTTTTTTGGGATGCTGCAGTTGATAAAAGTACTTGTGTCGTTAGTGAACAATTCAAATGTCTTAACTGCGGTAGCGGCCTTAATAAAAGAAACTTAGAAAGAGCTTACACTACTATGATTGATCTTGATATAGCTAAAGTCATGCAACAATATGTTAGAACAAGCGATATCGCGGGATCAGACTATTCCTTGAGGGCACATGATTCTACTATCAGGCTTGCAAAACAAGTGCCTGTTTTAATAAACTATTCTGCCCTTGGAAAGAGGTTCGAAAAAACACCAGATAGCCAGGACTTGCATTGTATCGACCAAGTCTCTTCGCTAGACTTAGCCTCTGTTCCTATCGTACCGATACCAGATGGGTACAACACTAATCAACCCAAACGCTCGCACGGGCTATCCCATATCCACCATTTCTACACAAGAAGAAACCTAGCCTATTTGCTTCGAGTTTTTCATAAAGTAAGAGAAAAAGAACAGAAAATATACCTTCTTTGGCTAACTGCAAGTCTGATCAGAACTACAAAGATGTACAAATTTACAGCTGATAGGAAAATGGGTACTGTTAGCGGAACACTTTATATTCCATCATTATCTGTTGAAAACAGTCCCAATAAGCTCTTGTCGAGAAAACTTGGCGACTTGACATCTATCAACAGCGTTGACACTAATAACTGCGTAAACTGTAGATCTAACGATAACCTAGTATTTATGTCTGATTCTGTTGATTACGTCTTTACTGATCCCCCATTTGGCGGAAATATTATGTACTCAGAGCTCAACATGTTATGGGAGTCTTGGTTGAGAGTTCTAACGAACAACAAAAATGAGGCAATTGAGAGCGATTTCCAGAACAAATCCTTGTTTGATTACCAAGCTTTAATGACAGATTGTTTCAAGGAAAGTTACAGAATTTTAAGACCAGGTCACTGGATGACAGTTGAGTTTCATAATTCAAAAAACAGTGTGTGGAATTCAATACAGGAGGCTTTACAGGTAGCGGGTTTTGTAGTTGCCGATGTTAGGACTCTAGATAAAAAACAGGGTTCTTTCAAGCAAGTAACAGCATCCGCCGCAGTTAAACAGGACCTGATTATCTCCTGTTATAAACCAAATGGAGGGATTGAAGAAAGATTCATGAAACTCTCCGGCACCGAGGAAGGTGTCTGGGATTTTGTGAGAACACATCTGAAACAGCTTCCTAAGGTCGTGGTTGAGAAAGACAAAATGCAGATCGTGGCTGAGCGTCAGAACTATCTACTTTACGACCGTATGGTAGCTTTTTATTTACAGAGGAATGCCCTGGTACCTTTATCCTCAGCAGAATTCTATAGAGGACTGGAGGAGCATTTCCCTTCTCGGGACGGGATGTATTTTCTGCCGGAACAGGTAGTAGAATATGATAAAACAAAGATGAAGATTCCCGATCTGGCACAGATAGAGATATTTATCACAGATGAGGTTTCAGCGATCCAATGGCTCAGGCAGTTGCTGAAGGACAAACCTCAGAGCTTTCAGGAAATCCATCCTCAATTCATGAGAGAGATTGCTGGTTGGAACAAAACCGAAAAGAGCCTGGAACTGTCCCTAATCCTGGAGGAGAATTTCCTCAAATACGATAATATAAGCGAGGTTCCCAGCCAGATTCACACCTACCTATCCACGAACTGGAAGGAACTGCGGAATCTCTCCAAAGATGTTCCTGCACTGAAAGCCAAAGCCAAAGACCGGTGGTATGTTCCAGATCCCAACAAGCTGGCTGATCTGGAGCAGATGCGTGAAAAGGCTCTACTAAAAGAGTTCTGGACTTATCTGCCCAAGGACTACAAGCCTAAGAAGCTGAATGATCTGCAAATCGAGATACCAGACCTACCCAAGAGCAAAGCAGATCTGTTATCAGGCAAGAGATATAAGGTCATTCGTGCGGAAGCAGTACGAGCGGGATTTAAATACTGCTGGCAAAACAGAGATTATGAGACCATCATCCTGGTGGCAAAGCGCATACCAAGTACTTTGCTGGAAGAAGACCCCAAACTGCTGATGTACTACGATCAGGCGATTACCAGAACTCAATAGAGTGGGCATGGTGTGAAAAGCGAGCAAGGCATGAAGCAAGATGCATGGATAAACGCCATAATCGGGCGATTGTGCGCATCTTCTGCTCAGATGGTGATCTTGTTCGACTATGATGGCTTGACTTCGAACACGGCCATTTTTGAGCGCTTAGTGGGCACAGGATATGATGTCTATGATTACACTGACAATCTGAGCTTGTTTTTCTATCTTGAAAGCAAGAGACAGATGGTATCAGAAAATGATGACTCCAAACTGATGATAAGGATCTCCGCTGATCTGGCAGATAATGCTCAGTTGCCATATTCGGTGATGGTCAATGCAGAAAGGATAGAACTGAGACTTGAGGATTTTTTCGCTTGGTTGAACGCAAAGGCGATCAAGGAGCTTCCCAGCCAGTACTACAGTTCTCTGTTTGAATTACTGGGATCACATCCTCAGGACCATGCTTCCTACAATGAGAGTATCGATTTCATTACCAGGCGAGTGTTTGGGATCGACATTGCGGGAATCAGCAGTGAGGTGCAATTCTGGGCTGTACTTTTCAAAGTGCATTATACAGATACAGAGCTACCGGGATTCCTGGTGGACAAACTCCACGATGCTGGAGATAGATTTATAGCTGGCTACGAAATCGATCTTCGGCGTGTCTTGGTAAGCAGAGAGCATTTCTTTAAATATCTGCAGAATGAATGGAGCCGATTCGTAGATGATCGGATAAATCACGGAACCAATATCAAAGTGCTGACTTTCGATCACCCTGATCTGAAGGTTTATACAGATAACTTCTTTGCAGAAGGGATGCTTCAGCGGGTCAGGATAGATGCTACAAGAGATGATGGCTTGGGGTGGATAAGCTGTGGCATCGAACTGAAGACACTTGATTCGGTTGATCAGATCGAAAGCGTGATGTCTCTTTTACAATCTCATCTGCCGGGATTGGAAAGCTCCTTCAGAGACTGGCAGAAGTTTACAAGGGACTATGCTGAGTTTCTTTTTAAGCTATTTTCAGTGAATGATCCCCATGACTCTGAGAATATCCATAAACTCAGGACAGTGATCAACGACAGGTTCCAGAAATGGATTCAGCAGCATTATGACTCCCTCTCAAGCTTGCCATCTACCAAACCTGCGATGGTGCATCAAGTAGCTAAGAGCATGGCATATCGCAGGGCTGAGATGCAAACGGCGAAAACTGCCTTGATCGTGATGGATGGGATGTCCTACGATCAATGGCTGTGCATAAAGGCGGAACTCGACCTGGGTGGATATGATCTGCACGAGGATGCACTTTTCGCCTGGATTCCCACTCTCACATCGATATCCCGACAATCCATTTTCAACGCTTCAGTTCCATATTACTTAGCCCAACAAATAGGTAGCACGGTAAAGGAGCCAAACTACTGGCAACGATACTGGGAAGATAACGGGGTACCATCACAAAGCATAAGCTATCTGCGTATGGATGGGACAGGAGATATCGGAGCAGAACTAGAGAAACAGGTTAACCTGCGAAGTGCCTTGGTTTTCGGACTTGTTTTGAACGTGATCGATGACATCATGCATGGCATGAATCTTGGTTCGGCTGGTATGCATAGCCAGATCAAGCACTGGGTAAAACAGGGATACTTTGCCTCTTTGCTTCAAATTCTGATAGATCATGGTTACACAGTGTGGATTACCTCAGACCATGGCAATCTGGAATGCGAGGGCATTGGCAATATCCCCGATGGTGCGTTATCGGAAACCAAGGCATCCCGGGTAAGGATCTATCAGTCGGAAACTCTCAGAGACCAGGCAGCAAGAAAGACAGAGGCTTCCCTGGCCTGGACTCCCAAGGGACTTCCCAATGATCTATACTGCTTGTTTGCTCCCTATCGGGGTTGCTACCATACAGTGGGAAAAAAGATCGTATCTCACGGAGGCATCTCAATGGAAGAGGTCATGGTACCATTTGTGAAGATCAATAGGATGAGTAAATGAATAAAAGTCGTTTTGATAAAGTAGGCATCAAACAGGTGATCAGGTTAGAATGGATGGATAGATGCGTGAGCCTACTTCTTTCAGGAATGTCCGCAAATGAGATTCGCAAAGACCTGATAGAGTATCTGGCAGATAAGAAACAGAGCGGGGGCACTGGAGAAAGAGGTGACAAAACCTACACCATAGCTATTGGAATCCTGGCAGCTTGGTTCGATCCATCTCCGGAGCTTATTGATTTACGGGATAGATTGCTCTTGAAGGCAAAACTGAGTTCTCAAGAGAATTGGCTTCCACTTCATTGGGCGATTATGATCGCTGCGTATCCATTCTGGTATAATGTGGCGATTCAAACCGGACGAGTACTGGCTCTGCAAGAGAGAGTAACGCAAAAGCAGATTTTTGACCGCATGGTGGAGCGCTATGGGGAACGCGCAACAGTCCTTAGAAACGCCAGGTATGCAGTAAGGTCCTTTGTTGCCTGGGGCGTCTTGGAGGATACAGAGGTAAAGGGTCGATATAGGAAGAGCAATCCGATTGCTTTGACTGATCCAAAGCTTATAGCAATGCTCTTTGAAGCAACGCTATTTTCAACACCGGAGCACAAAGCACCGCTACGATCACTAATGGCATCCCCAGCACTATTTCCAATGTGTTTGGCTATGGATGTAGCCCAGCAGTCTCTTGCATCAAATCC
>CAZZCS010000094.1:0-8453 GCA_964652645.1 uncultured Candidatus Cloacimonadota bacterium
ATGATAAAAGAGAGGAGATGGGGTTTGCAAGCGGCCTCGTGTGGGTTTGAGCTGTCCGGACAGCAACTTCAGGAGAGTGGATTTGCCACTGCCGTTGTCTCCAGTAATTAGGATTGATATTTCCGGTTCGATGCTAAAGCTGAGCCTTTCAAAGAGATAAGGATGATTGGGGTAGGCAAAAGCCAGATCATCAGCTCTGAACATAAGAATCCATCTCGATCAGATTGTCTGCCAGCTCGATAAGGCGGGGATCGTGATCCGCGATCAGGATGAGCTTGCCCTGCACCTTTTGGGAGAGCAGCCACCTTTGCAGCAGGTCGAATGATTGCCCTGAAAGCCCGGCTGCAGGCTCATCCAGCAGTATCAGACCTGCATCTTGTGCAGCTATTATCCCAAAGCTTGCCAGTTTTTGCTGCCCCAGAGAGAGCTCGTCTGGGTTCTTCTGCAAGATAGCCTTCAGTCCAAAAGTAGTGGTTGCTCTCTCCACCCGGGCAATGATCTCGGGGGCAGGAAGTCCCAAGTTTTGAAGGGCAAAACTGAGCTCATGCCCGATCGTGGGGAGCAGAAACATGCTATGTACATCGCTGATCTGATAGGCCAATATCCTGAACATCTCGTTGAGCGGGATGTTCTCCAAAAACCTGTCACGGAAGCAGATATGCCCTTCTCTTGTGGCTTTGATATGCTGGGGGATGATGTTTGCAATACTATTGAGCAGGCTGGTCTTGCCTGATCCGTTTCTGCCCACGAGGCAGTGAATGGCACCCATCTGGAGCTTGAGATCTGAGATTTTCAGACACCAATCCGCCTTGTTTGGATAGCGGAGCAGGTAGTTTTCGATCGTGAGCATGGGAGCTATCTACGCCGGATCCGCTTTAGTCCTGGATGATCACAAAGCCGCTGCTGTCTTTGGTAAGGGCTTTTCCATTGAGAAGCTCTGTCATGGGAACGGGGATTTGCTTCTTCTTTGTGTTTAGTAGTATCTGGAAGGGGGGTTGCAGGTGCCAGGAGAGAGATTTGTTGATTTCTACCAGTTGGTGAAGCGCATTCTCGCGGATCAGGGCGGTATCATTGACCTGTAAATAGACGATGTCATTGAGCCACATTCCGCCCGGGATCTGGGGGCTCTTGAGGTTGAAGGCACCATTATCTGTAAGCTCAAGCACAGCTCCGGCCAGGTGATGGGGGTATTCGAGCCTGATCTTGAGGCCGTCTCTGCTCTGCATAGCGATGTGGGCAGAATCATGAGCGCTAATGCTTCTATAGATATCTTCGAAGAAGTAGCCCTGGATGTTCACAAAGGGCTTGGGTTCTTTTACGAGCTTGAGCCTGCTGAGGGCTCTATCCATGAAGATGAACTGCTGCGGCAGCTTCAAGGGGAGGAAGTCTTCGAGCACGATCCGGTTCATGCCGGCGATCCAATACATCTGACGTAAAGCCGGGAAGATTACTCTAAAGGTATTGAGATCAAGCGTTTCACCGTTTTGTTCAAAGACCATCCAGCATTCGTTTTGCTCAAATTCATAGCGGGTGAGGGTCACCATATATCTGTCCGGAGATTCAAACCTGATGCCGGTAAAGTTCTCGTAGCCGTTGTCTGAAAGCCACTTATCAAATCTGAAACCTTCCCAGGCATAGCTCAAGAGCTGTCCTTTTTTTTCAAGCTGGGCAGTGACTGTAGTACGGGGCAGGTTGCGGAAGTACTCGTAAGAGTAGTTTTTTATCATTCCATGATTGTGGATCAATTCGATAGCACAGAGGTTTGAGGCTATGATAATAGCGATTGCCAGGAGCAGTATTTGCTTCATGATAAGACTCCTAAAGTGTTGATTTTAGTGTAAATAGGGTAGGCGATCAAGCCTCCGATGAGGCCGGAGACGATTGCCGTCCCTGAGGCTATTGCAAGTGGGATCAGGGGCAAGCGGAAGATGATCAGGCTCATGATCAGGCTGCCCGTGAGGTTTGAGATACTTCCCAGCAGAGCCATGCAAAGCTTGGAATCCCGGCGGAGCGGAATGAGCAGGATCAGATCTGCCAGTAACCCAGGAAGGGTGTAGCTGATGAGGCTGAGGATGCCATGATTGCCAAACCAGCCCAGGATAAAGGTGACGAGGGCTTGCACAAAGCCAAAGAGAATCCCGCTGCCAAACTTTGGGACGAGGACGACGGCCAGAACCAGCCACATCATATAGAGGCCACCGGCAAGAGATCCGCCGGGGAGCATCAGAGGCGCTGAGATCAGTTTGATGGTAGGGCTCACCAGGGGTTTGATCGCAATTCCTATGGCAGCGAGCAGTGCTATTACAATCAGATCTCTGGAAGAAAAGCGTTTCAGCATTATGATATCCTTCACTAAAGTAATGGGAAAAGCGGTAAATGAGATGTGTACTCGCCTTTCCAAACGCGGGAGGCATGAGGTGTTTCCACCCATACCCATAGGTGTACGCTCCTGGCACAAGGCTGTAGATACGCACACTCGGCAAGGGTCAGGGTTTTAACCCTGGTCTTTTCTGTCAACGCAATTCACGTCGGGCTCAGGTCTGCTGTAGCTTATCCTTTACAAACTGGGGCAGGGCATAGGCGGCTTTGTGGATGTCGGCATTGTAATATTGAAAGCGTAAATCCGAGTCTGAAATGCGCTCTAGGACCTCAGGTTCCTGCGGGAGATGCTGTTTGGACGCCATCTGGAACATCCAGAGCCCGGCTTGATAGGTCTGGATTGAGGCCAGGTAGGGAAAGACGTGTGGGAAGAGAGAATGCAAATCTCGATTTACTTCCTGGATCAGCTCCAGTAGATTGGGAATCCAGGGGCTTTCGGACTGGATGCAGAGGATACCGTCGGACTTGAGGGCTTTGTGGCAGTCATTGAAAAACTCCTTGCGGAAGAGTCCGGCAGCAGGGCCTACGGGATCGGTGCTATCCACGAGGATCAGATCAAATCTATTTTGGCTGTTCTTCAGGAACTCAATCCCGTCTGTAAACACCAGATCTGCTCTATCATCAGCCAGGCAGGTGGTGAGCTGGGGAAAGTACTGTTTTGCAACCCGGGTGACCATCTCATCGATCTCTACCTGGATCACCTGTTTGACAGCTTTGTGCCACAAGACGCGGGATAGTGTACCGCAATCTCCACCACCGATAATCAATACCTTTTCCGGATTTGGGTGAGTGAACAGAGAGGGCTGGGAGAGCATCTCATGGTAAACGAATTCATCAACGGAGGTCACCATCAATACGCCATCCAGGAGCATGACGTAGCCGAAATCTGGAGTATGGACGATGTCGATGGTTTGGTACTCACTGCTTTCCTGGTAGAGATGCTCGCTGGTTTCAAAGCTGAGGCCGCGGGTGGGGCTGTGTAAATCTATGTGCCAGTTACTCATCTCAGGCTTCCTCGGGTTTATGCAGAAGTTTTTGGCCGTCGTTCACTTCGAAGAGGCCGCGTTTGAGTTCCATATTACTGGCTTTTTGAGACTTGAAAGCGTCTTTGAGATAGTTGAAGAGAATCCAGGGTTCGATAGTCTCTCCGCAGGTAAAGATGTCTACTGCGGCATAGCCATATTCGGGCCAGGTATGGATCGCTACGTGGGATTCGGCGATTACAACCACGCCACTTACGCCAAAGGGGCTGAAGGAATGGAAGGTATGGGTCACGACGGTAGCCTGGCCTACGATGCAGGCATCGACCATCGCCTTTGCAATATATTTTTCGTCTTTGAGTATTTCTTTGTCACAATCGTAGAATTCTACGAGTATCTGTCTGCCAAGAGCTTGCATTATTGCCTCATCTGTAAATAAAACTGGTGAGTACTGTATATCCAGGCTCAGGATAATACATAAACCTCAGGGTTAATCATGGATACTACGGTACAAAGGTACCGTGCGCTGGAAAATCATCCGAGGGGTCGGATTGATAAGAGGTGTTTGGGCTTGTTATGAGGTAAGTTGAGGTGTCAATGTTGCGTTAAATGCAGACAATTTAACTAACACCTCCACGTCGTCCACGAGAATAGGATTCTGCTTGGCAAGACCCTGGTAGAGGGCTTCTTGCACACTGTGAATGCGGTTAAATCGCTGATTTTTCACGGCTTCTCCTTGGACAACTATATTATTTACGATGCCAAAATCAATACCTGGCTCCAGGTGTCAAGCTCAAATTCTGTTCTGGATCAGTCAGTTATGATGTTTTATCGTAAAAACCAATGCCGGGTCTTGTTTGCAATTCTTACTAGTGTAAGCATGACAGGTACTTCCACCAGTACACCGACTACCGTGGCCAAGACAACGGGAGAGGATGTACCAAAAAGAGAAATTGCCACTGCTACTGCCAGTTCGAAGAAATTCGACGCTCCGATCATACCTGCCGGTGCTGCTACACAATGAGATAGCTTGATTCTTTGGCTGATAAGGTAAGCGATAAAGAAGATCAGGAATGTCTGTATCGTGAGCGGAACCGCGATCAGCAGGATGTGGAGAGGGTTCTCTAAAATCACATGACCTTGAAAGGCAAAAATGATGATCAGAGTAAGTAGCAACCCACTCATAGTAACGTTGTTGAATTTTGGGATAAATCTGTTAACCAAGTATTCTTCGCCTTTGTGTTTTACAATGCTGCTCCGTGTGAGAACTCCTCCAGTCAGGGGGATCACCACAAAGAGGATTACAGATAAAAGCAGCGTATCCCAAGGAACAGATATACCTCCGATTCCTAGTAAAATACTACAATAGGGGTGAAAGCAATCAGTATTATCAGGTCGTTCGTCGCAACTTGGACGACCGTATAGGCGGGGTTCCCCCTGGTGAGGTGGCTCCAGACAAAGACCATCGCAGTGCAGGGAGCTGCACCAAGCAATACAGCACCGGCAAGGTAATCTCGAGCCAGATCGATCGGGATTAGAGTTTTGAAAAGTACAAAGAAGAAGAACCATGCTATTGCATACATGGTAAAGGGTTTGATTAACCAGTTTACGACCCAGGTTACAAACAATCCTTTGGGATTTCTACCCACATTTTTAACGCTGGCAAAATCTACTTTTATCATCATGGGATAGATCATCAGCCAGATCAGGACTGCGATCGGGATCGATACATTGGCAATTTCAAACTTGCTGAGAAAGATTGGTACTCCTGGCAGGAATTTTCCCACCAATACTCCTATTGCCATGCATAATCCTACCAAGAGTGTTAGATATTTCTCAAAGTAGCTGAATCCACCTGTTCTGGCGGGAAGCTTCATCGCTTCGTACCCTTTTTTCCTTCAAGGCTTTTGTAGTAGGCATCCAGCATCTTCATGAGCTGTTCCTTGGGATAGAAACCTTCGTGGCGAAAGAACTCTTTACCCGTTTCA
This sequence comes from uncultured Candidatus Cloacimonadota bacterium, assembly GCA_964652645.1. GTDB lineage: Bacteria > Cloacimonadota > Cloacimonadia > Cloacimonadales > Cloacimonadaceae > CAZZCS01. The sequence continues at coordinate 5,348 of CAZZCS010000094.1, forward strand.
TCCAGGAAAACCTGAGTGGGCATTACCCGTACTTTGTGCTTCATGGCGACGTCTCGGTTTTTGGGCAGAGCGATATCGATAAACACTACATCAATCCTGTCCCCATAGTGCTTTGCAACATCTTCCATAACTGGCTGCATCATCCGGCAGGGGATGCAACTGGCTGATCCCAATTCCAAAAAAGTAACAAGGGGTTGTGGTGCAGGAGTGCTTTTGGCCGTTAACACGACACTTAGTACTAATAATCCTATGATAATAAACATTTTGCGCATACGATGCTCCTAGTTTTTTGCCAGATATGAATCTAACATTTTGGTTAGCTGTTCTTTGGGATAGAAACCCTCGTGGCGGAATAACTCATTTCCGCTTTGATTGAGGGAAACCTGGGTAGGCATTACTCTGATATTGTACTTGGGTTCAATCAATCTACCACAAGCGCTGAATAGCAGCAAAACTGCTATCAACAGAACCATGATCTCTCCTTACTTTATGAGTTTTACGATGTCGCTCACGGCGAGTAGTTTACCAGTGGAGACTACTTTCTCGTCTATCACCAAAGCAGGGGTCATCATGACACTATAATCCATGATCTTGTCGAGCTCTGTCACTTTTTCTATCTGGGCAGTTATCCCTGCCTCTTCCACGGCTTTACGAGCGCTTTCTTCGAGTTTTTTACATTTAGCACAGCCAGTGCCGAGAATCTTGATAATCATCTTATCTCCTTGTCTGAGTTTATTTGACGATAAGGTACAAACCTGCGATAAATATCAGAATACCGCAGATGATTCTTATTACTTTAGTTCCTTTGGAATTGGACGTCCAGTTCAGGTAAGACTGCACCAATCCTGCAAATGTACCTGCCAGGATTATTACCAAACAGTGTCCTATAATATATGAAAGCACCAGCAACAGGGCGAAGATTAGTTGAGTACCGGCTGCGGAGAACACAATCCCCAAAATCGGAGCCATAAAGGCAAAGGAACATGGCCCCAGGGCTATTCCCAGCAGGAAACCCAGAGATATTGCAGCCCATATGCCTTTACCGCTTCGCTTGCTAAGACCACCCTGTATAAAGGACGGCATCTTCAGGATGTCCGCAATGAAAAAAGCCATAATCAGAAAGATGACTCCTACGGTTGGCTCTACCCAAGCGCCAAGATCGCCCAATACCATCCCCAGGAGGCCAGTAATGAGGCCAATAATAGCCATCATAGCCAGGATTCCCAGAGTAAAGAAAGCAGAAAGTTTGAAAGCTTTGGCTGTATTCAAATCTTTCTGTCCATCCAGAAATCCAACGATCAGAGGGATGCTGGCCAGGTGGCATGGACTCAGAAGCACGCTGAGGAGTCCCCACAAAAAAGCTGCGCCCAAAGCGATTGCAGGACTGGCATAGAGCGCCATTGTGAGTTGCTCAAACCATTGCATAATCATGCGAAGAACACTCCAAAAGCATATCCTGTAATGGTGGACATGATTACGACCAAGGCGATAAAGACAGAGGTTTTCTTGAAGCCCAATACGGTATTGATTACCAGCATGCTAGGAAGCGACAGGGCAGGTCCGGATAATAATAAGGCCAAGGCAGGACCCTTACCCATCCCGCTGCCCAATAGGCCTTGCAGGATTGGCACTTCGGTCAAAGTGGCAAAGTACATGAAAGCGCCGGAGATGGAAGCAAAGAAATTGGCCAAAAGCGAGTTTCCGCCCACAGCGGTTTCGATCCAATGGGATGGAACCCAGGCCTCATGTCCAGGTCTTCCGAGCAGAGATCCTGCTATCAGAACGCCGATAAACAGTAGCGGGATGATGAGCTTGGTATAACCCCAGGTGGATGAAAGCCAGTCCTGGAGTTCTCCCTCTTCTCGGGAAAGGAAAAATGTAAGCATTATGATCCCGGAGACGTAGGCGATTAGAGGCTGAGTGGGGAAGAGGAGGCCAAAGATGGATACTACTACTGCACTAAGAAGCACTTTCCATAGTTTGAAGCCATAAAAGAAGAACAGGGATAGGCCCAGCAGCATCGCCAGAATGCCACTTATCAGCCACTTGTAGGAAAACATAAAGAGAGTAAAACCGGAAGCTGTGGCAGGATTGGGTCTTGCCCAGTTCAAAATTATCAAAATCAGGATCATCAAGGCAAAATAGACGATCGTCTGCCAGATGGGCCTGCCATCCTCAGCTTCTCCAAAGTTCAAGCTACCTTGTCTGGCTGTTTCTTCTTTACGGAAGATCAGCTGCATAAAAATACCAATAACAATACTGAAGATTACTGCCCCAAGTGCTCTGGCAATGCCAATCTCCAGCCCAAGTATGCGAGCTGTCATCACAATCGCCAGTACATTTATTGCTGGCCCGGAATACAGGAAGGCAACTGCAGGTCCCAAGCCGGCACCACGCTTGTATATCCCGCTAAAGAGCGGCAGGATCGTACAGGAGCAAACGGCTAGAATCGCTCCTGAAACGGACGCCACACCATAGGAGACCACTTTTTTGGCAGTGGGGCCAAGATACTTTATCACGGCAGACTTGCTGATAAATACGCTCACCGCCCCAGCGATAAACAGTGCTGGAATAAGGCACAAGAGCACATGCTCCCTTGCATAGTCCTGCAGCATAAAAAAGGCTTCATGCAGCCCGGAAGTGAAACGGGCATGCTCAAAGGGGATGAAGTAGGCTAGCAGGAATATGCCTCCCATAATCAACAAGATTTTCAGCTCTTTCAGTTTCTCGCTCATGATTCCTTTCTCTCTGATACTCTATTCTTGACGTCAATCACGCACTGGTACATCTCCAGCACACAGGGGCATTCCAGGCTGTAAATCACCTGATTGTTCAGCTTTCTGCTTACAATTATCCCTGCATTACGAAGAACCGAAAGGTGCCGGGAAACGGTGGACATATCGCAGCCCACAAACTCCTGAAGCTCACACACGCAGTAATCTTTCTCCTGAAGTTTATCCAGGATCAAGAGCCGGCTAGGATGCGCCATCGCCCTGATGATGTCTGCCATCTGCTCGTATTTTCTATTGTTTTGCATTACTTACCTCTATCTAATCTTTGGTATTTGTCAATTTTGCCAAATAGGAAAGTACGTCAATGTTTTTTT
>CAZZCS010000095.1:0-8436 GCA_964652645.1 uncultured Candidatus Cloacimonadota bacterium
CATAAAATGATATCAGAGCTAACCGTGCCACTATCTGAGACCAGATTGTACTGACGGATCAGACCATGCTCCGATACTGTATTCAAAAAGGTAATCAAGCTGTCTCGCTTGATGCCAAAATCGTGATTCTTCAGATCGTACAGATCATAGAGCATATCGCAGAACAGCTCTGGATCAAAGCGTTGCTCGAGCCGATATCCCTGCCGTTGAGCCACCCGGTGTTTATTACGCTCTTCAGCAAATAAAAGTGGTTCGCGATCAGTTTGATGAACGAAGGTATAAAGCGGGCCTGCCGATAATCCATTCCAGGTAAAGCCTCTCATATCAAGTACTTCCGGGTGTAGATTGAGCGATACAGACGTGAAGGTTTTCTTGAGGAACCTGGCAATGGCGATATTTATCTCGTGCCTGCGCAGCAAATCCCGATTGGGAAAGCCAGTCTCTGGAAGGCTGTACATGATGGGGCTATAGTATGCCAATACGGGGTTATATGCTTTATTTTGCATCAGCTTTCGCTTGATATAGATTGGCATCAGAGCCATTAAGTTGTCGTGCTCCCAGCAGACGAGCCAGGTATAATCTATGTTGTGAACCGTCGCAACTGCTTCCATCCAGAGAGGGTTTAGCCAGATCTGAAGCTTAGAGGCATCAAGATCGAGTTCTTCAGGCTTTTGGAGTCTTATGTCATAACCCATTTACACATACTTTTGCACAATATTGAGCAGTTCCATCAGTTGAAATGGCTTGATAATATAATCGGACACGCCATCGACCATAGCCTTGTAGGCAGAATCGATCGTGGGGTATCCCGTCATGATCAGGCAGAAGATGTTTTCGTCGACTGCAAGAATCTTCTCCATTAGTTCCAGACCGTTCATATTGGGCATTACAAGATCTATCAGGGCGAGCTGATACTTGCCGGGCTCAAGCATCTCAAGGGCCCTTTGGCCGCTTTCAGCGAGGTCAACTGTATAGCCGTGGGCAGATAGATATTCCCCTATTACTTCTCTCAAGAGCATGTCGTCGTCGACGAGAAGAATTCGAGAATTCATATGTCCAACCTCACTTTTATTAATAGCTCAAGCCTCGAATCTCACAATAATAAAGAAGATTAAATGCGTCAATAAAAAAAATGCGTTACTTGAAGGCCTCCATCCCCGAGAAATCACGATAGGGATCGAAACTGAGCAGCACCCTCTGGTCGCTCTCGGTCAATTCGCCAGCGTAGATTCTGGCAACGAGTTCTCCCAGACCTGGGCCTAACATGAAGCCCTGACCGCACATACCAACCGCATTGATCAGATTGGGTATCTCGCGAGAGGTTCCCACTATGGGGAAGCCGTCTGGGGTCATCGGATATTGCCCACGCCAGGTTCTGCGCACTTTCAAGTGTCTCAATCTGGGATAAACTTCCAGCATTCTCTTACTGCAAAGCGGCAGGAATTCGGAAGTGGAACGATTATCAATCCCCAGGATAGGAGGATCAGGAGTGATGCAAAACACCACCTGTCCCTCGTGGTTCTGATAGAAATAGAAGTTGGCAGAGCCTTTCCTCTTTCTCATATCTATCACCATGGGGCCAAAAAACTGTGCAACTGGCTCGGTTATACCCGCTTCGTGATTATCGGGAAAGACGGGAAGATCGACGCCAAGCATGGCTCCGAGCTCTCGGGCATGATTGCCCGCAGCATTAATCACACTCCCGCAGGCGAAGGTCTCTGTATTGGTCTGAACCTCTATGATTCGGTCTTGATCGCATTTAAAGCCTGTGACCTCCTGATTGAAGGCAAAGTCCACGCCCAGGCTCAGGCAGTGAAAGTAGTAAGCAGAAGTTACCAGCAGGGGAGAACAGCTTCCGTCTTCGGGAGAATAGGTGGAGCCCAGCAGGTTTTCCATATTGATCCCAGGCACCAGTTCGTTGTACTCAGCTGCGCTAAGCCACTTTATATTGAGGCCAAAGCCGTGCTGGGTCTTCATCAGGTTTTTTAGGGTGCTCTCGTCTTTGGGGGTATAAGCTGGGAAACTGTAACCGTTTGACATCCAACCGATATCGTCTCCATAAACCTCTTTCCAGGTACGCATAATCTCGATACTGCGCAAGCAGGTCTGGATCTTGCCATAATCGGAATGGGTGGCACGAACTCCGCCGATGGCTTTTTTGTTGTTTTGCTGTCCTGGACCACTTTCTCCATCGATCACGAGTACTTTTATCTTCTTTTGGGCGAGAGAAAAAGCTGTGGGAAGCCCGATTGAACCTGCCCCGATTATTATTATATCGTAGTTTTTCATGGCTTACTCCTTTGTCCCATCAGGGAATCTATCGAGAGGGACTTCCACAAACACGGGTCTCTTAGTATTTGGGATTACATCCGAGATGGGTATCCCTTCCTCACGCAGTACGCCTTTAATCAGGACTTCGCAAGTCTTGGCGCCGCAGGGCCCCATACCTGCCCGGGTAATGGCTTTGAGTTGGTTCAGATCCGTAATGCCGGATTTGATCAGTTTTCTCACATCGCCGACCTTGACTCTCTCGCAGAGGCAGATCATGGCATCATCGGCTAGAAGAGTAGGTACTATCGCTTCTGGAAGGGGCTCGGATACATCCGAAGCTTGAATTCTGAAAGAGACAGCTGCTCTGGCATAAGCCTTTGGGATCTGGATCTTCACCAGTTGAGTCAGCTTTTGCTTGTTGGTCATGATATCTACCACGGGATACGTCCCCAGGGCCTTACCATCTATATCAACGACCTCTACGCTGTCGCCTTTGCTAATGGGATAGTTTCCCACCTCGTAGGGCACTGTAATCGTAGGATTCTCGCTATCTTTTCTAAAGTCCACCAGGGTAATTGCCAGGCCAGGACAGATCAAAACGCATTTTCCACAACCAATACAGCTCCCTTCATATCGCGGCAAAGCCATAAGGCTGCCGTCTTCGGTGGCTATAGAATTGGTGGGACACACTGTAGTACACGGGTTGCATGGAATCTCCTGAAGGCAATGAATAACGGGAAAAACGCCCTCATCCTGATCCTGGGTTTGATATCCTTTGATCTTTCCGGGGTGAGATTTGAGCACCTCGGCTTTTTCGTACCACTCCTGGGGAATGTCTTCGGCTTCTGCACCGCAGTCTTTGGCAATCTTGAGCCCTGCAATCTTGCCATTGAACATGGCAGACGAGGCTTCAGCAATCTCCAAAGCGTCTCCAGCAGCATATACAGGGATACCTGCCTGTTCCGCTTCCAGAGTGAATTCACTGAGCGAATCGAGACCGACGGCTATCAGGATGGTATCGCAGCTAAAGCTCTTCTCTGTGCCGGTAATAGGCTTGAAACTGCTATCAATCTGAGCGATCGTGATGGATTCGACAGTTTCATCGCCATTGGCAGAGATGATGCTGTGGGATGTATAGATCGGAACGCCAAGGCGCACCAGCTTGTCGACATGAACTTTGTAGCCACCGCAGCTGGGCATTGCCTCTACCAGCCCCACTACCTGGATTCCAGCCTGCAGGGCGTGATACCCAGCGATCAGGCCTACATTGCCACCACCGACGATGAAGAGTCTTTCAGTGGGACGGATCAGATCTCTATTTACCAGAGTCTGAAACGCTCCCGCTCCATAGATGCGGGCCAGGTTGTTACCAGGGAAACGCAGGAATTTCTCGCGGGCTCCTGCAGCATTGAGGATGCGGGCAGCTTTGACAAGCTTGTAATCACCATCTTTGATGATTCCCGTCTTTTTATCACTAAAGACAAAGAGGGCAGTGCTATTGAGCCAGACCGAGACGGTTTCCAGCGCCATCACCTCAGCAGCGAGCAACTTGCCAATCTCGTGACCTCGGGTGCCAGCTCTGGAATCTTCTTCCGAGCCAAAGAATTTATGAGTTTGGAGAACGAGCTTGCCGCCCAATTCGTGCTTGTCATCTATCAGAATTGTCTTGATTCCATGCTGTCCCAGTTGGATTGCTGCCGCCAGGCCAGAGGGTCCACCCCCGATGATCAGGACTTCTGTCTCGATCACTTCCAGAGGTTTGAGCTCTGGTGGGCTGACGTCTTCAGGAAGCTTTGGCAAGCCTTCCGCGCTTTCCACAATCATGTTTGGCAGTACCTTTGTCATACATGATTTTACAGGGATACCATTGGCGATTACAGTACATTTTGCGCACTGGCCGTTGGCGCAAAATATCCCTTGAGCGGTGCCATCTTTGTGGTGATGACCAAAAACAGAGATGCCATTGGCGATAAGGGCAGAAGAAATCATCTCATCTTTTCTGGCTTTTAGAAGCTGTTTGTTCCAGTAAAAGCTGATCTCATCAATTTCCGGGACAGGTAGGATTGGATGCTCTGATAGTCTATGCTGCATCATTTTCTCCTTGTTCACGAGTTCACATTTTGGATTGCAAAAAACTGTCCTCAGCGCAGATGTCAAGAAAAAGCTGATCCTGATCGGTTTTCTGTCGTGTTTATAGACTACCATGCCTATCCGCCACATAGAGACATCTCTCTATCTCACCTGTATCATACCTGTATCAGGTGGGTTCGAGAACACACTTGATACACGCCTGATACACGCTTGATACACGTCTGATACACGGATGACTACTTCCAGGAGCCTATATAAATCGGGGATGATGATCCTTTTCAGACGCGGATTTATCGATGGGAGCTCAATCTTTAGTTGACAGGATAAGGGCGGGGACTTAGATTGTGAATAGGTATAAGCTAGTGAGGATATCCGATAAACAGACGCGATAGGGCAATAATGTATATAAAAAAGGAGATTTTCAGTTTTGATGGAGCATACTAATTCCAGCCAGGGCAGTAGAGCCCTGATCAGGATTCTGGTGAATTCGATTCTGCTGTATGTATTTTGGCTGGCCTTAGTTGGCTTTGAACTCTGGTCCATGCTCTACGGTATATTGGTTGTATTGGTCTGTCAGCTTTTCTTTGCGCCCAGGCTCAAGATCTTTCATGAATTGCATTACGATCTGAAAGCGCTCTGTGCATTTATATGTTTTAGTTTCAATTTTGCCAGGAGTCTTTTGAGCTCAAATCTGGATGTTGCCTTCAGGGTTGTAAAGCCCAGCCTGCCCATTGCGCCAGGGATTCTGGAGATCAAGACGAAGCTGAAGGCAGATCTGGCCATTATGCTAATTTCCTATGCCATTACTCTGACCCCGGGAACCATTATGATCGAGACCAGGGACGACAGTCTCTTTGTCCATGCCATCAATGTGGAATCCGAAGAGGCGGTCGCAAAGATACACGAAACGATCTCCATCTACGAAAAATATCTGGGGAGGATGTTTTGCTGAGGCTGATTTCACTGATCTATGATGTGTCCATTATCATTATTATGTTCAGCCTTCTCGTGGCTGTGAGGAGAATGGTGAAGGGGCCATATTCGATTGATCGAATCGTGGCTTTGGACACCATTACAATCCACACTATTTCTGTCATTGTGAGCATTGCATATCTGGCCGAACGGATTGTGTATCTGGATATTGCGATGGTATATGCCCTGGTAAGTTTCATCGGAATCGTTGGTTTGGCGCGATATCTGATTGGGGGGCTACGATGATCTGGCATGCTCTTGGGGCAGTCTCTGCCTTGATTGGCTCTCTCTTTTTGCTCCTGGCCAGCATAGGGATAAACCGGATGCCGGACACCTACACGCGAATGCTGAGCGCCTCCAAGGCATCAACTTTGGGGACTCTGCTCTTCTTGATCGGCATTGGTCTGCGCTATCCATCCTGGGCCATGAAACTCTTTTTTTTGTTTATTACAGTGTTGCTCACCGCCCCGCTATCAGCCCACGTGATCGCCAGAACGGCCTATTATCTGGGGATTCCCTTGACCTCAAGAACGGTAAAAGACGAATTGGGTAGCAAACAATGATCATGTTTATCGCAGTGGTTGTAGGAATAATAGTAGTCTTATCTGCAATAGTGGCCCTCAGGAACCCCAATATCCTGGTTTCGATCCTCTTTCTGAGCAGCATGAGCTTGGGCGTGAGTGTGCTCTATCTGCTTCTGGCAGCTCCAGATGTAGCGATGACGGAAGCTGCGATTGGCTCGGGGCTTACGACGCTCTTCTTTCTCTTTGCCTTCAGGCAATTGAAAAAGGACAGGGATCAGTGAAGTATCTGAAGCTGGGAACTGTTCTGGCATTTGCCCTCTTGATCTGTTACTGCTTTTGCTGGGATGCGCAAAGTGAGATGCCAGCCATTTCAAAAGCTTATATAGAATCTGCCCAAAACGATTTCATGGCCCAAAATATCCTGACTCCGATTCTGCTGACCTGGCGTGGGTTTGATACTTTTGGCGAGATCATTGTGCTCTTTCTGGCCACTACGACAATTGCCTTCCTGAGCAGGAAAGACCGTCCAATCTCCAAACGTACATTGCCTTCCTATCTGGGCTCAACGAAGGTCGCTATTTCCGGTGTATCCATACTGCAGCCCTTACTGTTTGTCTTTGCTGTGTATATATTTAGCTTTGGCCATATCAGTCCTGGAGGTGCCTTTCAGGGTGGTGTGATCTTTGGTTCTGGGTTTGTCTTGAGGATTTTGGTGCACCCTGACGAGGATTTCCAATACTCCACGTTAAGTGCGCTAGAGACCCTTGTCGGGGTAATCTATCTTATGCTGGCCTGTCTGGGTTTGATCTTGCTCGGTACTTTTTTGGATCCTGGATATCTTCCCTTTGGGCAGATGGGTTCACTGCTCAGCACGGCTGCCATACCCCTGATGTATATGGCTTTGGGGATAAAGGTAGGGGTCGAGATGATCAAAATTGTCACAAAATTCAGGGATTGAGCATGATCATAAAGCTGATAGCCGTATTTTTGATGGGATGGGGTCTTTGGGGCTTGATGAACCAGAGGAATATGCTGAAATTGGTCTTTGCTTTCAACATTTTTGAGACGGGACTCAATCTCTTGATTGTCTCACTGGGCTTTATCCCAGGAAGATCTGCCCCGATCCTGGATCTGGAGCGATTGCAAGTGAATCCTTCGGCTCTGGTCGTGGATCCGCTCCCCTCCGTTCTGGTGCTCACTTCGATTGTCATAGGCGTCGTTATCACGGCAGTAATGCTGGTCTTTGTGGTCTTGTATTATCGAAAAACCGGATCGTTGGACTTGCCGGAGTGGGGGATATAGATGCTGAGTGGGGTTTTTGCCGTTATCATGCTGCTGGGGATGCTCCTCCCCTGGATATTCAACCTGAATAAGCGCTTTACTCTGAATCTAGTAGGCTCAGTTTCTGCTCTTGTAAGCGTCTATTTCATCTGGCTGGGTAGTATTCACAGCCAATTTTCAGAGCAGATTGGTTCCCGCATTGTTTCCATGGGGATCAGCCTTGCCTTTGGTACACAGGAGCTGGTGTGGCTGGTGGCAACGCTTCTGCTGATTACTCTGCACTTTATCATCTATCGCAGGCAGCTCAATCAGATTTCCATTACCTCGCTGGTGCTGTATCTCTTTAGCGTCTTTGCCGTTTGTGGTATCCTCTTATCAAGAGATCTCTTCAACCTTTTTGTGATGATCGAGGTGTTCTCTGTCTCGATGATCGGGCTGGTCTTGCTCCGGGCGGATCACAATAATGCTCTCAAGGCTTTTCAGTATCTGCTAATGAATAGTCTGGCTGCTGCCTTGCTACTATTGGGAGTGGTTTTAATCTATAGACAGACGGGTATTCTGAATCTGGACGAGCTGATAGAGCTCTATCAGAATCAGGATGTCCCGGGAAGAGCCATGGCTTTTATCATGGCTGCACTATCCTTGAAGCTAATGTTATTCCCGCTCGGGTCCTGGGCCAGAAGATTGATCGGAGCAAGAGGTGGTGCCGGGGCTGCCTTTATTACGATGCTCATGCCGATGGTTTTTGTGTTTGATCTACAGAAGCTCACAGCGCTGATGAAGAGCTCTCATGTCCTATACCTGGCCCTGCTGGCTCTGATCTCCATGTTTATCTATCTGTATCAGCTGATCCGCTGGCAATCAACCTGGCGGGCAGATCTGGTGTTTGTGTTAAACTCGGTTTTCGTGCTGGTCTTTGCAGCTCATTTCTATCTGGATATCTATTACGTTTTGCTGGGATACGGAGTGCTGTCTGCTGTCTTGAAACTGCTGATTATGGCAGGTGAGGAAGAGTATGAGAGTGGTACTCAGATGGTTCGTAGCTTTGAGTTTAATATCAATAACAGTGTCTTGATGGTGCTACTGGTTTTACTAATCTATTTTGTTATCTAGGTTTTAGCTGCAGTACCGGCGCTCGCTGAAGCGCCGAACCAGCAGGATTCATATGCACCTATCCGGGTGAACTTTTACACTGCACACTACGTGGCGCATAGGACTTATGCGGAAAGAAGATGCGCACCCAAAAGCCCCAGCGGGGCGACAGCCCCCGCGACGAAGTCGTGGGTGGCATAGGCGG
>CAZZCS010000096.1:0-8320 GCA_964652645.1 uncultured Candidatus Cloacimonadota bacterium
GTAACTCGTAACTCGTAACTTGTAACTCGTAACTCGTAACTCGTAACTCGTAACTCGTATGTTTCCTTCTGGATCTGGTTTTCGCGATATACTTGCAGAAGTATAGCTAGTTTTAGCTCTTAGATTGTCCTTGACACCAGGTTAGGATCAGATTTAGTGAAAAAACGTTTAAAAACCAAGGAGAATCGATGACAGATATTGTTGCGAATCTGGCTAAAGTGAAGTCTAGAATAGAAATGGCGGCGCAGCGCAGCGGAGTCGATCCGCAAACCATAGAGCTGATTGCCGTCACCAAGACTCATCCCGCCCCAGAGATAGATATAGCCCTCAAAGCAGGAGTCAAATACATTGCCGAGAATAAAGTGCAGGACGCCATCCGCAAGCTTCCGTTTATCAAGGAACCCTATTCCGGCTTTCATTTTATCGGGCATCTGCAGACCAATAAAATCAATCAGGTTCTCAGCTTGAATCCCGTTCTGATTCACTCCATAGATTCGCTCTATCTGGCTCAAAAGCTGGACGGCACCCTCAAGAGGTTTGGTAAGATCCAGGACATCCTGATCCAGGTCAATACCAGCGGGGAAGAGAGCAAAAGCGGGGTTGAGCCCGAAGAGCTGATCCCTCTGATCGAAGCAATATCCAGCCTGAAGGCGATCAGGATCAAGGGTTTGATGACGATCGGCAAATACTATATCAATTCCGAGCTCTGCAGGCCATTCTTTGTGAAGTTGCGAGAGCTTTTTGAGCAGGTGCGCTCTCTTGATATCCCCGAAGTGGAGATGAAGTATCTCTCGATGGGGATGACAGACGATTTTGAGATTGCAATCGAGGAAGGGGCAAATATGGTTCGCATAGGCTCTGCGATATTTGGAGCAAGGGATTACGGAGATAATTGATGATGATAATACTGATCGCGATTTTGATGGTAGTACTGGCCTACTTGTACGGAGGATTCTCCACTGCCAGGATCATAGCCAAGAGTGCTCGTTCCCTCAATATCTACAAGGTAGGCACGGGTTTGGCCGATACTGAAAACATCTATAGCAATGTCAGTAAACCCATGGGAGTCCTGGTGGGGGGGATAGACGCAGTCAAGAGCTATGTGTTTCTCCTGCTGGCCGAGACCATACTACGCTATATCAGCAAGCTGAACGTGCCGTCTGATCTGGATCTGCTATACTCTTCCAGCTTTCTCTTGATATACGGTCTTGCCATGTTGATAGGGCACTGTTTACCTATCCGCAATCACCTTCGGGGAGGGCGCGGCATCTTTACCTATATGGGCTTTATCGGTTACTTTGCCTTCTATCCCATGCTGATCACGGTGGTTCTGGCCTGGGTGGTAGTCACATTCTTCCGGCAGATCCGCTTTGCACAATACATGATCGTGATCCTTCCGGTGATCTTTACTCAGTTTCTCTATGCCATCTTACCCTGGTTTAGAAAGGAGTTTCCCCCTCACTTCATGCTTTTGTTGCTGGCAATTACATTTGTGATGGGCTTTCTCAATATATTGGTATCCAAAAGGTTGGGCGAGTTTTAAGCTAAAGGAGTAGCTCATGGTTCAAATCAAACCTGTAGTTTCCAAGAAGGACTTAAAAGATTTCATAATGCTGCCGTTCAGGCTTTACAAAGATGATAAGACCTGGGTAGCGCCTTTGATTTCCGAACAGCTCAAGTTTTTTAACCCCAAAAAGAACCCCTACTATCTGCATTCTGAGGTAATGCTCTTTCTTGCTCTTCAGGATGGGGTGGTCGTGGGGCGGATATCCGCTCAGACCAATACCGAACACAACAAGGAGCACAACGACAACATCGGTTTTTTTGGCTTTTTCGAATGCGAGAAGAACCATGTAGCTGCCAGGGCTCTCTTTGATGCCGCCTATGAGTGGAACCGATACCGGGGCAAGACGGCTATGCGCGGCCCTATGAACTTTTCTGTAAATCACGATTGTGGCCTCTTGGTAAAAGGCTTTGAGTACCCGCCATATCTTATGATGGTGTACAACCATGCCTATTATCAGGAGCTTTATGAAGCCTGCGGTTTGGGCAAGACGATGGATCTCTATGCCTATTATTGCTACAAGGACAAAATGCCGGAACGCATAGATAAAGTCGCAGCCCTGATAGAGAAGCGAACCCGCTGTAAAATCCGCTCTCTCTCCCGCAATAAGGCAGCAAGGAAGAAGGATATCGAGACTGTCTTCCAGGTCTATACCAAGGCCTGGGAATACAATTGGGGCAATGTCCCCATGACTGATGCGGAGTTCGACCATATTGTGGGTGAATTGCTCCCTCTTGCCGATCCGGATATGGTCTTTATCGCAGAGATCGACGGCAAGCCGGTAGGGTTCAGCCTGGCCATGCCAAATTACAACGAAGTGCTCAAAGTCATGCAGGGTAGAGTTAATCCCATTACCCTGGCCAAAGCCTTCTTTGCCAAAAGAAAGATCAGCTCGGCCCGGGTAATCACGATGGGAGTGATCAAAGAGTTCCAAGGCCGGGGAATAGATACCCTCTTTTACTATTATTCTTATAAAAATGGAATTCCCAAAGGCCTTGTCCACGGTGAATTCTCCTGGGTTCTCGAGAACAACACCATGATGATCCGGGTGGCAGAAATGCTGGATGCAGAGATTCAAAAGGTTTATCGGATTTATGACAAAGAAATCACAGAAAACAAGAGCTAACACCAGTTTCCTGAGTAATCTGGATATCATCACGCTGATCTATTGCGCCTGGATCATGCTCTATTTGGTTGTGGGCTGGAATCGGGCCGTTAATCCCGCCTTCCATTTCCCTGTCTATCTATCCATTTTTACGGGAGTAATCCTGCTGGCCTGGTTGCATCACTATCTGAAAGCTCAGGGCTACGTCAGAGGCAGTAAGATTCTGCACTTTATCCGCAGTATCTACACTGTGAACCTCTTTGGCTACTTCTTCATCAGCGGATATGTCTTCAATCGGATCTTCTTTGCCGAGTGGCAGGATCCCTTTTTTATGAAAATAGACCTGGCCCTCTTTGGCTACTATCCCTCTCTGGAATGGGCAAACATGCTGGCTCAGCGATGGATAAACGAGATCTTTGCCTTTGCCTATTTCAGCTACTATCCCATGATTGTGGGCCTGCCCCTCTATCTCTATTTCAAAGACCGCAAGGCCTTCAACGAGACTATTTTCAGCCTCACAATGGTGTTTTATCTCTGCTATTTTATCTATTCCTGGTTACCAGTGATCGGAGGCAGGTATTTCCCAGAGGCTATGGAACTCAGTACCCAACCCAAGGGTTACCTCTTCAGCTGGATCATGGCTTATATCTACAGGACTTCTACCCATCTGGGAGGTGCTTTCCCCAGCTCGCATGTAGCAATTGCTTTGGTCTTGAGCCTCTCTGCCTTGCGCCACAAGAGATGGCTGGGGGCAGTATTTTTATCTATTACCTTCTTTTTGACGCTTGCCACAGTGTATCTGCACTATCATTGGTTTATCGACGCCGTTGCAGGTGTTTTCATGGGCTTTCTGGGGATAGGCCTGGCCTTAATGGTATATAGAAAACTACAAAGGAATATCGATGCATAAATATGTTCTCATTCTGCTTTGGGCTGGCCTTTCAGTGCTCTTTGCCCAGCTTTCGCCCCTGCCTATTACGGAGTATGACTACCGGACACCGGGAAATGCCGTCTCGCCAATAGCGGTTGGCATGGGTGGGCTCAACCTCACCTATCCTGCGGATTATTATAGCTCCTACGACAATCCAGCGCTTCTGGCCTCCTCTCCTGCCACGGCTCTGGCAATGTCTTACCGGCTCATGAACGAAGAGCAATATACCTTCCTGGAAGCAATGCAGATCAGTAATGCTCTCAAGGAAAAGCAAGTAAAGTACCTGACCCTGATCACCAAGGGAGCAGCAGTCACCTACCAGCCGATGGCCAGTATCCACCTCAGTCAGTGGACGGGAAATAGTGATATCAGCGAGTATTACGACTACCAGTTGGACAAGTGGCAGGCGAGCTTTGCCGCCAAGGATCCTGAGTACCAAATGCTGTCTGCGGGGCTCAATGTGAAGTATCTCTCGGGACGCCTGGTCTATCTGCGAGAGAAGAAAGTGGGTATAAACCTCATCAGGGAAGCCTTTATAGATGATAAAGTCAAGGGCTTTTCCACGGACTTGGGCTTCACGCTGGAGCAGGGAGATTTTACCTGGGGCGGCGTGGTGTACGATCTCTTCTCCAGGCTTTACTGGGAAAACTATGATTCTGTGCAGATCCAGAGACGTTCGGCACTTGGTATGGAGTACCACAATGGCGATCTGTCTCTTCTGGCAGGTATTCACTCCAGGATCGATAAAGAGCCGGATCCCACCATCCACTTTGGTTTGGTGCAGGACTGGAACTGGTCTTCCTCCAGCTATGGCGATAAAGAAACCACCCAAAACATCATCCTGCGCATGGGGATGTATAGCAAAGACTTTTATGGCACAAATAACATCAATTACACCTTGGGAACAGGCTACTATTACAATCTGTTCCGCTTCGACTTTGCCCTGGTCAACCAGGGTATGAGACTCCGGGATAGCGAGTTTCTCTTCTCCATCGGAGTAGGGATCCAATAGTATATGTTTGAGCTCAGCTTTCTGAACACGGGACTTCTGATCTTTGCGGCAGCAACGGTGCTGCCCCTATTGATCTGGCTATTGGCAAAGAAGAAGCCACCGCAGGTGATCTTTTCCACCCTGCGCTTTATCAAGCTGAGCAAAGAGCAACAGCAAAACCGCACCAAACTAAACAACATCATCCTGCTCATCATCAGGATGCTGATTATCCTGCTGGTGGTGCTCTCTGCTGCCAGGCCTCTCTTTCGCTCCAGACTCCTGAAGCCATCCCGGAAGCATCCTCCCACGGCCATTGCCATCCTGCTGGATACCTCCTACAATATGGACTATCTGCTGGATTCAAAGTCCTGGCTGGATCGTGCCAGAGATGCCCTCAGGGAGATCAATAAACTTAGCAATCCAGAGGATAGACTGGTTCTGATCAGCTCTGATGAAGCATGGAACAACCTCCATGCCCAGCTCTATGCCGGAGCCATTCCAGAGGATGTAATAGATCATATTGAGATCAGCTTTCAAAGCCTGCCCCTGGAGAAAATGCTGGATTATGCGACCCTGAAGCTGAAGGAAAGCCAATTGCCCAATCGAGAAGTCTATCTTTTGAGCAACTTCAATTCCCTTGATCCGGGCAAGAATAAGGACTACACGATCAACGTAATACCTCTGGCAGAGCAGACCAGTTCCGATAATATCCGCTGCTCTGCAGCAGAGCCCATCGCCCAATTGGTAGAACGCGGGCGTACCCAAAGCATTAGATATGAGCTCAGTAATTACGGAAGCTCGGAGCGCCGCGATGTGCTGGTCAAAGCTGTGGTAAACGATGTCAAAGTAGCAGAGAAATTCATCAATCTGCCTCCCAATCAGACGATCAGCGACATTATCAGTTTTGATATTCGCAGCGATGGCTGGCAGCAAGGTTATATTGAGGTGTTGGACGATAGACTGCTGCACGACAATCGCAGCTACTTTGCCTTTTCCTATTATCTCAAGCCAAAGGTAGCAGTAATCTCCCAGAGGTCTGCCCTTCCCTTTACCCTCTCTTCCCTCCTGAGGATCTATGCCGGTGATGGTGGTGCCCTGGATATAATTGCCCCGCAGTCTGTTACGGTGGAAACACTGAGCGCTTACAACCTTGTGGTGCTGTATGAGCCAGGCCCGCTTACCGATCGGTTGAGCCAGATCCTCAAGGGTTTGCAGCAGCGACAGACAGGGGTACTCTATACCTTGGGGAGTGAAATCGATACCCCCTGGAAGACCCATCTGGCCAATGTTTTCGATCTCAAACTCGGCAAGCTGCAGGCCAGCAGCAGCACCATAAACTTCTTTAATCCACACAGTTTTATCACCGCATTACTGAGTGAAGAACAGCTTCGACGGGTGGAAGTCTCCCACTATTGGAGCTCTGAAGGCACCCCCAGAGGTAACACTCTGCTGGCCTCGCAAAGCTCTGCTCTGGCCGTTCTGGGAGATAACTCTGTGCTCTGGACCTGGGATCTGAACAGCAGCTCAAACAGGCTGTTCATAGAGCCGATGTTTGCCGTATTTGCCTATCGCTGTTTCCAGTATCTGGGTAATGCCATCCAAACTTCCGAACCCAGGAAGGTGGGGGAAAGCATAGTGGCTGGCTCCATCACCTTGCCTGATGGACGCACGCTGGAGCTTTCCAACAGACGTTTTATCCTCCCTCGCCCGGGGGTTTACCAGATGCGTAATGGTGAAGGCCGGGACAGACTGATCGCAGCCAATATCGTTTACCAGAGCTACGAGATTACAGATTATAGCAATGACAAGCGCTTCAAGCTATTGCCAAAAGTTTGGCAAAGTGAGCTCTTCCGGAGCAGGATGGGGCACGATCTCTGGAAGATCTTCCTGATCCTGGCACTGCTTCTCATGCTCCTCGAAATCATCATCGTCAAGCATCAGGAGGCAAAGTCTGCCTCCAAAAACCCTTAAACAAGGAGTGACCCATGCTCTCTAAGATAGATAATCCAGCCAGGATAAAAGACTTGAGCCTGGCAGAACTAAAAATCCTGACCAAGGAAGTACGCCGCAGAATAGTATCCGTATGCTCCAAAAACGGGGGACATATCGCACCCAGCCTGGGGACAATTGAGCTTACCATCGCTCTCTTGCGAGTATTCGAGCTTCCCCGGGATAAAGTGATCTGGGACGTAGGACACCAATCCTATGCCTGGAAGATCCTCACCGGCAGAAATGCCAGATTTGACACACTGCGTACTCTGAATGGACTCAGCGGTTTCACCAATCGCAGCGAAAGCGAGTATGACAGCTTTGGCACGGGACACAGCAGTACCTCTGTCTCTGCTGCGCTGGGAATGGCTGCAGCCCGCGATATCCTGGCGGAGACTGGCCACTCAATAGCCATCATCGGCGATGGTGCCCTCACGGGGGGGATGTCTTTCGAGGCTCTGAATCATGCCGGACACCTCCAAAAAGACAAACTGATCGTGATCTTGAACGACAACGCCATGTCCATTTCCAAAAACGTGGGTGGACTCCAGAAATACATGGCTCGCATGCTGGCCAGTAAATCTTACAACTCGCTCAAAAAGCAGGTGTGGGAAATGAGTAACAGCCTGCCCAGCTCTGTTCGCAGACGCTTTATCTACGGTGCCCAGAAGCTGGAAGAATCCATGATGAATATCCTTGTGCCCAATATCATCTTCGAAGATCTGGGCTTCAAATATGTAGGCCCCATCGATGGACACGATATCGAACAGGTTTCTGCAATGCTGACCCGCGTCCGGGACAACATGGTCGGCCCTGTACTGGTGCATGTGGTCACCAAGAAAGGCAAGGGATATAGCCCAGCAGAGAAGGACTCATCCCTCTTCCACGGGATCGGCCCCTTCGAAGAAAAGAGCGGAAAACCTGTCTGCAACGGATCTGAATCCTGGTCTGAAGTCATGGGAAACAGCCTGATCCGGATAGCGGAAAAGAATGACAAAGTGGTGGCAATCACCGCGGCCATGGCCTCCGGGACAGGACTCAGCGGCTTTGAATCCCTCTATCCTGAACGCTTTTTCGACGTCGGCATCGCAGAGCAACACGCCGTCACCTTTGCTGCAGGCCTTGCCACCAAAGGGCTCAAACCCTTTGTCGCCATCTACTCTACCTTTTACCAGAGAGCCCTGGATCAGATCATCCACGATGTGGCGCTGCAAAAGCTGCCAGTTGTGTTTTGCATCGATAGGGCAGGACTTGTAGGAGAGGATGGTGCCACTCACCACGGCGCTTTCGACATCTCGTTTTTGAACTATATCCCCGATCTTACGATACTGGCTCCCTCCAGTGCCGAAGACCTGGATAATATGCTGCATTGGGCAGCCACATATCAGGCTGGACCCGTTGCCATTCGCTATCCACGAGGCACGGCGTTTTGCAGCGGCAAGAAATCCTCTACCTTCAGCCCGGGCAAGGCAGTCGTCCTGCACAAAGGTGAAAAGCTGGCCCTCGTCTCCTGCGGAGATACTCGTCTGATGGTGGAAGAGATCCACCAGCAACTAAAAAAAGCAGGATACCAGCCCATGTTGATCGACCTCTGCAGCGTCAAACCGCTCGATATGAAGCTCTTTGACAAGCTGGGACAGGAACTGGATCACATCTTTACCTTCGAGACGAATAGTCGGATCGGTGGCTTTGGAGCGCATCTAGCGCAGGAGCTGGCGCTGCATCCGGCCAGAGTGTTCA
>CAZZCS010000097.1:0-8158 GCA_964652645.1 uncultured Candidatus Cloacimonadota bacterium
GATGAAAGCCCTGGAGCGTGAGATTGCGGAGCTGCTGGAGGGGATATGAATCTACCTTTGAATCTTGATGATCTTCTCAATGCCAGAACCATAGAAAGCGAGCGCGTAGAGTATAAGAGTGGGTGGAATCCTGAACCAATCATGAAAACCATCTGCGCTTTTGCCAATGACTTCAGGGATCAAGGTGGAGGATACCTGATTATCGGTGTGGATGCCCCGGACGGAGTACCAATACTACCACCCAGAGGATTGGAAACTGGAGACCTTGATCGAATCCAGAGAGAATTGATCAATGTATCGAATCGCATAAGTCCTCCTTATTATCCCATAACCGAGCAAGCAAGCTATCAAAACCGCATGTTTCTGGTTGTCTACTGCCCCGCGGGTAATTCCAGACCTTACAAATGCCCGGTAAACAATTCCAAACGCGCTGAACGGGCCTACTACATCAGACAAAACTCCAGCACCATCAGGGCAAGCCAAGAACAAGAATTGGAGCTAGTCCAACTCAACCAGAGAATCCCCTTTGATGATCAGATCAATAGAAGCTGCACCATTGAAGATATAGATCTGGGTTTGATTCGCAGATTCTTGAGCAAAGTAAAGAGCGATCTTTTTGAGAGCTCTACGACGATGCCTTTTGAGCAACTGCTTATCCGGATGAACCTTGTTGAGCGTGCAATAGACCGTCTGTACCCAAAGAACATAGCCCTGATGTTTTTAAATGAGCAGCCCCAATCCTTCTTTCCCCAATGCCAGATCGATGTGGTTCACTTTCCTGATGGACCGGGAGCAGACCGATTCACAGAAAAGAGCTTCAAAGGACCTCTCGACCTGATGCTGAGCCAAGCCCTTGGCTACATCAATAGCAGTTTTCTGGTAGAATCTGTACAAAAAGTACCGGGACTAGCAGAAGCCCAAAGATGCTTCAATTACCCATACCAAGCTATAGAAGAAGCTCTCTGCAATGCCATCTACCACCGATCATACGAGATCAGAGAACCCGTAGAAGTGCGAATACTCCCCGATAGGATTAGCATAAATAGCTTTCCCGGTCCCGACAGAGCTGCTTCAGATGAGCAGATTAAAAATCTGGATTTTATCTGTAGAAGATATCGCAATAGAAGAATAGGTGAATTTCTCAAGGAACTCAAGCTAACTGAAGGCAGAGGTACCGGGATTCCGAAGATCATCCGTACCTGCCGGGAGAATGGCTCTTCTCTACCAATAATTTTCACCGATCATGATCGCAGCTTTTTCATGATGGAATTCCCTATCCACCAGGCATTTATAAAACCGACCGACCAAGTGACCGACCATGTTAGCGACCATGTTAGCGACCATGTTCTGAAGCTGGTCAGAACCATTGGTTTGAGGAAGATGTCCACTCCTGAGTTAATGCATGATTTGCAGCTAAACCATAAGCCCTCTTTTCGCTCCAGATATCTAAGTCCAGCCATTACTGCGGGGATTGTTGAGATGACAATCCCTGATAAACCCAGATCAATCAAGCAAAAGTATATGCTAAGTCCAGCGGGCTTGAAACTGCTGGAGGGTTTATGATTATAAAAGCTAGTAAAGCTCCGGCTGCAAGTTCAGAATCAAAAGTGGTGCTATACAGCACCGCAGATAGCCGACATAGATTGGAAGTCTTTTTGGAAGACGATACAGCCTGGCTGAGTCAAAGACAATTGGCAGACTTGTACCAGGTGGGAGTTAATACCATAAATTATCACCTCAAACAAATCTATCTTGATGGTGAACTGGACCAAACGGCAACTATTCGAAATTATCGAATAGTTCAAAGCGAAGCAAAAAGGGAAGTTACGCGCTCGGTCGAGTTTTATAACCTGGAAGTAATCCTTGCGGTGGGCTATCGAGTACGCTCCCCAAGAGGAGTGGAATTTCGCCAGTGGGCTACGGTGCGCTTAAAAGAGTATTTGGTTAAAGGATTTGTGCTGGATGACAAGCGTTTGAAGAATCCTCCTGGAACAAAAAGCCCGTTACCGGATTACTTCAATGAATTACTCAATCGGATCAGATACATTCGCGCCATTGAAATAAGAGTGTACTTAATAGTAAGGGAACTTTTTGCACTGGCTTGCGACTACCAGGCACAGGATCAGGAAATCGCAGAGCTTTTGGAGGGAATTTGAAAAGAGAATCAAAAATGTTGCTATCAAAGGCAACAGACTCGTTAATTAATAGCGTAGAGTGTTTTAACAAAACATCAGAAGTAGGTCGGCAGACCACTGTTCTAATTCTTCTAAACCATTCGTTTGAGATGCTGGTCAAGGCTGCCATAATTGAACGCAATGGTAAAATAATTGGCAAAGGTGATAAAGAAACATATAGTTTTGGTAAATGCCTCAGAAAAGCCCTCACTGAAGAAGGAGTTAAGTTCCTTAGTGATGATCAAGTACTGCTTTTACAGGCCATGAATGCACTGAGGAATGCTGCTCATCATTATCTGATTGATATATCAGAACAACTTCTGTATGTTTACGCCCAAAGCTCGATAACACTATTTCAAGATATTCTCAAAGACGTGTTTTGCATAGAAATTTGTACGGTGTTGCCGTCAAGAGTGCTGCCAATATCAACGCTTCCGCCTCGTGATTTGATTTCAATTTTTGAGAGCGATATCAATAAGATAAAAGAACTTCTCTCATCTGGGAAACGCCAGAACCTTCAAGCAATGGCTAAACTAAGTTCACTAGCAATACTTGAAAATGCATTGAGTGGCGTTACAGGGCAACCCAATCTTACAGACATCAGGAAAATCTCTAAGCGAGTTAAGCAAGGTGAATCATGGGCTAGTATCTTTAGAGGTGTTTCCAGTATAAATATTAGTCAGACACAAGGTGGCAGTGTCTTTAATCTAAGAATAACGAAGAATCAAGGCATTCCTGTATCTCTTGTGCCAGAAGGAACAACAAGTTCTGCAGTTATTGCAATAAGGAATGTTAACGACACTGACTTTTATAACTTAGGGGTAAAAGACCTAGCTTATAAATGCCAAGTCACTACTCCAAAAATGTCTGCTTTGATTTGGAGTTTGGGGTTGAAAGAAGATGTTGGAAGTTATAAACAAATCAGAATTGGTAAATCCTTCTTTGATAGATTTAGTCCAAAAGCATTAGATAGACTGAAGCATGAGATCGTTAATGCAAACCTGGAAGATGTCTGGGATAGCTATAAACAGCGAGCTAAATGATGAATTTTAAACCCTACAATAAGCATAAACAGAGTGATATCGATTGGCTGGGGGAAGTACCGGAACATTGGGGAATTGAGAAGCCCACAAGACTGTTTAATCTGATTAAAGGTATAAATGCTTCAAAACTGACCAAGGAATATATTTCAGACAATCAAGGTGAATTTCCTGTTTATAGTGGTCAAACAGAAGATGATGGGCTTATGGGATCTATTGACTGGCATGACTTTGAGTTTGAGTTTCCTGTTATCTTTGTTACTACAGTGGGTGCGAAGGCTATGACAACAAGGATCGTTAGCGGTCAGTTTAGTCTTTCCCAAAATTGCGCGTTAGCTATACCAATAACAACAACGATAGACTCAAGATTTTTTGAATACGCATTTCAGAGATTATCTGATTACGAAAAGAGTAGCATCTCGTTGATTATGCAGCCATCTCTTCGATTTGAGGACTTTAATCATTTTGTGGTTTCTTGCCCAGATACAAAAGAACAACAAGCCATCGCCTCCTTTCTCGACCATGAGACTGCCCGCATAGATGCTTTGATCCAAAAGAAAGAGCGGATGATAGAACTGCTAAAAGAAAAGCGCATAGCCCTCATCACCCAGGCGGTCACCAAAGGACTTGACCCCAATGTCCCTATGAAAGACTCTGGGATTGAGTGGCTGGGAGAAGTGCCGGAGCATTGGGAAATTACTAAGGTAGGAAATGGGTATTCGATTCAACTTGGTAAAATGCTTCAACCAGAGCCGGCTTGGCCTCATGATGCTTTTTCGGCTATCTGGGATGATATAACCATGATTAAGACTAAGGACTGGTGCCTGATCCGATCAAGGGCTGCAAGTGACTACTGGGGAATGAGTGGAAAAGTATATCCCCTAAAGCATGGTGATATGGTTATTATTAGAACAAGTAGTAATCATACATTCCAATGGGATGTAACTGACCCTACAATACCGGAAACTAAGTCCCAGCCTGAGTATTTTGAATATGAAGAAAAACCTGATTACATACCTGTCTATATCACTCTCACGGATGTTGATATCACCGACTTGAAAGAGATCGGCTTATATCTTAACGGAGTTTGCAAAGGAGCAGTTGTGGTTGAGAGTGATCTTGAACAGCTATGTGCCTTTTTAGACATAGATGAAAGCTTGCATGATGGATCAGTTGAGTTCGTTTTCTATTACAATGATTCAAAAAACCAAGAACAGGAGATGAGAACCATCAGGATAGATGAAGATAAGATCAAGATCAATTTCATTGATTCTAACGCCTTGTATCCATACTCCAATGATTATCAAATCAGCAGCTTGGACACATTGTTTACGGTGCCAACAGGTGATTATCAAGGGTATTATTACATCACCGAATTTGACAAATCATACGATCTTGAAGATGTCGTAGATGATTTGGAGAAGGAAAGTAAGATTGAGTATGACACATGAACCCCTGATTTCCGCTTTTCAAAGATAACACTTGACACAAAATAATACTGCTCAATAATGATTGCAGAAAATCAGGAGGAGGTTTTTCGTGCCTAGAACTGTGCAGATAATGCTAATAGCAGCCTTCATGTGCCTGCTTCTTTGTGCCTGCGACCCGGATACCATACCTGAAAAGGTATATTGCAAAATGGCCGGAGATGGTAGCGGATTTGTCTTAAACGACACCAGCTTGAAAGTCTCCACCCTGGGCCGGGCTTTTTATGTGGATGACGATCTGGTCTTTTACCTGGGAGACAAGCTGTTCAAGAGCAGCCTCAATTCCAATCTCATGATCCAACTAATTCCAGATATTTTGGGGATTTCCGATAAACGCTATCTGCCCATGGATCGGAATCGGAACTTACTTTTTTTTGCCGCCAATGACGCCATCTACCAGGTTGGCTTCGATGGTGGAAATCTCATCAGGCTGAGCCCTGATGATGGCGGTATCTATTCTGCGCCGGCACTATCGAGCTGTGGAAACTATCTGACTGCCATCAAAGACCTGCAAATTGCACGCCTGGATCTCCAAAGCGGCGAATGGATCGAGCTCTCATCCTCTCAGAATGCCATCTATGCAGTTTACTTTAGCGATTCGAACGAATACTACTGCTACAATACTGATCCGACGGGCTACTACACGAATATCTCCCTCTGCAAGATCGATGCCAAAGATAGCACTTCCACTGTGCTTATGGAGGGTACTTATGGCTCCTTTGACGTATCCTGGCCCAATCTGCGAAGCAGCAGGGATCATCGCTACTTTGCCATGCATCAAATGCGTGAGCCGCAGTTGATAGCTAACTATTTTTCTCCCGACAATTGGGAACGATACAAATTCACCCTCAGGGTTTACGACAGGCTCACGGGGGACATTTTTACCGTCTCAGATTGCTACAGCTATGCCTTTGTCATGGGAGCAGATGAATTGATTTACTCCCGTGATGTGCACGGCATGGCAGATATCATGCGGCGAGACCTCAACAACGGAAATGATACCATGGTCTGGGATGGTTACTACTACAAGAATAACTACTCCTATAGCGTTACCGAGATCTTCGTGCGCCACGATGGGCAAAAGATCGTTATAGATGCCTGGAAGAAAGCTCTGAGATAGATAGGCTTGAGTTTCACAATATCTTGGCACAATATTTGCAACAGGAGCAGATGATTTAATAATAACGAATTTGAGGTTTAGATGAAAAAGTATTTATTGCTCGGATTGTGTATATTGGTCACACTTACAATCTCCGCAACCCGGGTATCCAGAACTGACGCAGAAGCTGCAGCCTCTGCCTTCCAGCAAAATCGGCTATTCAATAGTAATGGTCTTCGCTTCCAGGCAGAGATTGCCTCTGAGGGTAATACTCTTGCCTATGTATTTTTACTCCAGCCAAGTGGGTACATCGTAGTCTCTGCCGATACTGATCTGCCCCCTGTAATCGCCTATTCCGAGGAGGGGAGCTATCAGACATGCGAAGATGGAGGAATCTTGGGAGATTTGATCCGCACGGATCTCTCCCTGCGCCTTGCCGCTAGGACAGAGGAATCTGCCAGGGTTGCCAGGCAACGCTGGGCCGATGTATCTCATAAATCCAGGGACGATTTTGAACAATGGCCACCTGCAGGCTACTCCTTCACAGGAGGATGGTTAAAGACAAATTGGACTCAGAATGCCCCCTACAACAATTTTGTACCCATGGACCCTGTGACCAACACCCGCAGCGTGGCAGGATGCCCATCTGTAGCCATGGCCATGATCGTGAACTATCATGAGAGCCTGAACGGAACCCGTTTGGACGATTCGGATGATTATTATCATAACTACGCTGGTCGAAACTACTGGATAGACAACGACTATGAGCAGATTGGCTTTGTTCCCTTCGACCAATTGAACACATACCTGGATGAGCTGGACAGCAGATACAAATATGAAGAAGAACTCACAAATGCAGACAAAGCAGCCCTGGTCTGGGCTTGCGGAGTTGCTGCCCGACAGGTCTATAGCTCCTCTGGCTCTGGTACTTTTAGCGTGAGCCAGGCTTATCAGGCCTTTGAACGTTTTAGCTTTGAGGGGATTGAGCTACTCACAGATGCCAATCCCGATGTTTACGACAGGATGGCTCAAAACATGATGGACGCTATGCCCGTGCACCTGGCTGTGGTGACTCCCACCTGGGATGCGGGACACAACGTCGTGGTGGATGGCTACAATACGGATAATTTCTTTCACCTGAATTTTGGGTGGGGCGGCCAGTTCAATGGCTGGTATCTCCTTCCCTCCGGGATCCCCTACAACCTTACAGTGTTGGAAGGGGCTATTGTGGACATCACTCCCAAGAGTTATCTCTTTGTATTTCCAGAAGATATCACAATCAATACCTATGAAGACATGAATGATCTGGTTGTGGAGATGATCAATGTATCCTCCGAGCCCATCACCATTGAGGATGTTTTATACAATCCCCAAATGAATTCTATGTCCTGGGATGTATCTTTCTATCCCCAAACTCTTCCCTATGTGCTGAACCCCGGACAAAGCCTGACCATGCATCTCATCCCTGCGATCCCCCTGGAACTGCGGGACGAATACGCCAGTAAGCGCTTCAGGATCATCCACACGCATGGCAGCTACGATGTAAATATCCATGTGGAAATATCCCTCACTTCTGTGGAGGATGAGTATCTTCCCAGTCTTCAGGTTCTAAACGCCTATCCCAACCCCTTCACTCAGAAGCTCAGTCTTGAATTGCCATCCAAAACCGCTGGCAAGGTGGGGATTTACAATCTCAAAGGACAGCTGGTGCGGGAGCTGCAGCTCGATTCCCAGGGTAAAACTACCTGGGATGCTCTGGACAATAGTGGTGTCCGCTCTGCCCCGGGGATATACCTGATCCGGGCTCAAAGCTCAAAAGAGGTGTGGACCAGGAAGGTCTTGCTGTACTAAATAATCGATACTTTAAGATTCGGACCCTTGAATGAACAGGTGTGGAGACTACTCCAGGCCCCTCAATTCAAGGGTCTTTGTATATATGGTCTCAACCAAAAAAGAAGCCTACCACTCCGGCACCAAGCAACATGGCAAAGGGATTTACCTTGTAACGCCAGGATAGAACGAAACAGATCATAAAGACTGCCACTGAAAAGAGATCGACAATGGCATCGCGTCCGGCAATGAGCGCAGCAGCGGCAATCAAGCCGATCGAAAGCGGCCTCAACTGGCGAAAGATCCCCTTGAACCAGGGTTTGTTTTTGAGCACAAGATAGCTGATCGTGATCAGAGTCATGATTATTAGCGAGGGCAGGATCACTCCCAGGGTACAGATAATACCACCCAGCATCCCTGCTTTTTGAAACCCGATAAAAGTGGCAGCGTTGATCGCGATCGGGCCTGGAGTCATCTGGGAGATGGCGACTATATCAAAGAACTCGCTGGAGCTAAGCCACTGATGGT
>CAZZCS010000098.1:0-8137 GCA_964652645.1 uncultured Candidatus Cloacimonadota bacterium
TACACAGCTCTTCCGTGACGATGGCAAGATCAACGACTTTGCCGCTGATTCCACCGTACTCTTCGGGGATGAGGATGGCAAAGAGATCACTTTGGGCCATAATCTCCACGATGTCCCAGGGGAAGATTCCCTCTTCGTCGTACTTTTCGCTGACGGGGCGCATTTTCTCTTCAGCGATTCTCTTGGCGATTTCCTTCATTTCGATCTGGTCTTCAGTCAAAAAATAGTTCATTCTTACTCCTGTTTTTCTAAAGATCTTGTCGTATTGTGTTCTGCTGCTTATCTAGTATACAGGACTGGAGGTCAAAATAACTCCGTCTTGTACCGGGCTGTTTTATCAAGTAATTATGTTGAGTATTACTGTGACAGGGCTAGGGATTATGTCAAGCTCAAAATCAGTAGAAAGTTCTTGACGCATTCTGATAATAAATTAATATGTGATTTGTTTGTAGTTCCAAGATGAAGACCATTCATCTATGCGAGCTAGGAGGCCACATGAAAAACGCGTCTAAATATGGGTTGCTAATAGCAGCTTTGATCTTTGTGGGTTTGCTTTGGGGACAGATAGATACTCTGCCCCATCAGGAAAGTTTTGATGCAGTGGAAGCTCCTGCGCTTCCAGAGGCTTGGAGTTCATGTAGTGCTGGGGCAAATGCTTATGTCCGCACTGATAATTACAATCCCCTGTCCCCACCCAATTCTGCGCGGATCTACAATGGCAATAGTCTAAGCTCTGGTACTATTCTGATCGCTCCTCCTGTGCATGAATCCATAGCCATGAACCAGCTCCGGGTGCGCTTCGTGGCTCGCAGGCTGGATCGCTATGTGCACTGGAGTCTGGGGATTATGACCGATCCGCTGGATCCTGCAAGCTTCACTGAGATAGAATACAATCAAGTGCAGCCCCTCTGGAATGCGTACATAGTATCGCTCTCTTCTTATACAGGTTCTGGAAGGTATATTGCCCTCAGGCACCACGATTTCAGCCAGGATCAAGCCCATCTCTTTATCGATGACTTTGCTCTGGAATACATTCCTCAATACGATCTGGGTATCATCGGAGGGATATATGGAAACACGACACCTTCACTAGCTGTACCCTCAAATTACCAGGTCACTGTTCGAAACTTGGGGACCAGCCCAATGGCGAATTACAGTCTGCAGCTGTACAGATTAGATGGTACCGTCCTGGCCAGTACAGACGGGATAGCTCTCCAGCCGGGGCAGGAGCAATCACATACTGTCGGTTGGACTCCGCAATCGCAGGGTATTCAGCATATTTATGCCAGGATAGTATCCGCAGTAGATCAGTTTGAGGCCAACGATCAGAGCCCTATATTGCAGGTTTATGTGCTCGATAGTCCAGTTATCCCTCCGCCGCCGCCTCCGGGCCAGCAGATCCGTTTCCCTCTGGACTTTTACTGGAAAAACTCGCTGGGCCAGTATCTATATTATCCTTCCATGATAGGCAACTTTCAGGGGCTCATTACGGGGATTAACCTATACAACGATTTTTCGGAAGATCTGGGAATCTTGCCTACCCGGATCTGGATCGGGACTACGACTCTGATGGATCTCTCTGCCGGCTGGATTCCCTCTACGGAGCTGACGCTTGTCTTCGACGGCAGCATCAATTACCCACTGGGGACAAACCAGATTCATTATGAGTTTATGCAGCCTTTCCCCTATCTGAATGGCCAGAACCTCGTGTTGATGTTTCAGCGTCCCTTTGAGAACTCATATTATAACAGTACGAACTATTTTATCTGCTACTATACCACTCCCCTGATTGCCAGAAAGCTAAATTCGGATACCATTATCTACGACCCGGCCAATCCTCCTGCCACAGGTGGTAGCCTGGAGGCATATTATCCTGCTACCAATTTCCTGTTCTCCGTCTCAGTAGTCAGTAATCTGCAGGGAACGATTACAGATCTGGCAGGCAGTCCTTTGGGAGGTGTCGAGGTTACGATTGAGAGCGAGGAACTGAGCGTCACTTCTGCTGTGGATGGTAGCTACTACATCCCCTACCTGCCGGCGGGAGAATATCTGCTGAAGTTTTCACGTCCGGATTATCTGCCCTATTACTTGAATATCTATGTCCTCGAATCTGGCACAATGGTACAGGATGCGAGCCTTACTCCCTGGTTGGGAAGCCTGAGCGGTGTTGTCCAGAACGAATCTGCCCACCCGATCGTGGAAGCCCTGGTGCAAGCCGGAGCTTTTAGCGTGCTGACCGGTCCCAATGGAGAATATCATCTTCCCCTGCAGGCTGGTAACTATAGCGTCAGCATCAGTGCGCCAAACTATGAGCCGCAGGATTTTGATGTGACCGTAATGCCGGATACCGACACCCAAATCAATGCGACCCTGATCCTGATCTCCTCTGAACCTGATACGGAGCTTGTGAGTGTGGCTGATGCCTTGCTTTCTCCATATCCCAATCCATTCCGAACCCAGACGGCTATCCCCTATGTCTTGAAGGAAGCTGGCCTCGTAAAGATCGATATCTACAATGCCAGAGGCCAGTTTGTACGCTCTTTGGTGGATGCTAATCAGCCTGGTGGCAGGCACGAAATCAGATGGGACGCCAGAGATATGAATGGCAAGGCAGTAAGGAGTGGAGTTTACTTTTACCGGATGCGGGTGGGAGACAGAATCCACCAAAAGAAGCTGCTGCTAATTACTCAGTAGCTAAAGATCTAAAGGTCTTATCTGGCTTAGAACAGGATAGTAGCTTTTACAAAAGGCAAAGCTATAAGCGAGCCCATATCTTGGGATACGGGACGGAAACCGCCCAGATCCCAGCTCAGGGTCTTACCCTTGAATCTGAGTCCACAAAGCAACAAACCCTCAGTTTCAGGATAATCCAGATTGCGGAGCAGATGCAGCTCCGTGATGAGCGATACCCGCTGTGAGAGGCTGTTCATGAGGCCAATTCCAGCATGTACGAAATCATCCTCTACCTCATAGTCAAACAATCCATCCTTATCATTGGCTTCCGAGATGATGCCTGCCGAGAAATGACCGCTGAGGGTAGGCGTGCCGTAGCTGACTACATTTCCCAGGCTGATTACTCTCGTATGCGGGTTGTAGGATAACCATGCTGCAGACTGCAGTTTATCCACCCTCAGGTAGTTGACCTTGGCGCCCAAAGTAAAGGTTTTGACAGCATCTTCTACGACGGGGAAAACCATGGCTGCGCTCAGATGCACGCGATCCATCCAGGCATAGGTGTATTGCAATAAGAAGAGCTCAAAATTGGTGAAGGCATGGGTGTTTTGGGGCATAGTGTAGGCTGTTGGCATGATCATCAGGGTCTGATCCGCTGCCAGAAACGGGGCTTCCTCTTCTGCGTAGATATACGCCGATAGCAGAAGCATTAAGCTTACGATTAACAGTACTTTTTTCATCATAGTTCCTCAGATTTCAAGCTTTACTATGAAAGCAGTCCAAAAGCCGTTCCCGGCTCACATCGCTCAGCATCCCGCGATTGTTGCTGTCCTGCCAGGGTATGGGTTCCAGGACGTGAACTTCAGCCCGGATCTTCCTGCCTAGAAGCTTGGAAAAATGGGGCGCAAAGGTCATGTCTCCATACCAGCAGATCAGGTCACGAGTGCTGTCTTCTATGGGTTTGTCATCTATATGAGTGTATTTGATGCAGATGGGCAGGACGGGTACTTTGGCATGGATGGCCACCTGAAAGAGGGACTTGCGAAAGTCCTTGATCGTCTCGCCGTTTGTACTGGTTCCCTCGGGAAAGAGCACTACATTGAAGCCCTGTTTGAGCGCGCTGGCGAAGTTCTCTATCTCCTGTGGCAGCGAATTGAACTTCTTGCGGTTTGTAAAGAGGCATCCTCCCAGGCGGGTGATATCGCCCAAAAAGGGATTCTCGCTCATCTCCACGGAGGTGATATAAACAAAGGGAAAGATAGACGAGAGGATAATGATATCCGTATATGATACGTGATTGGCTATGATAAGATGGTTTTGTGAGCGCAGAGCATCCAGGCCCTGGGGATTGACGATCTGGAGCTTGATCTGAAAGGCTTTGATAAAACCTCTGGCGGTGCGGGCAGTATTGTTTACCAGAGCTTGCCGTTGCTTGATGGGATCCCTGTATAGGAGCCTGATCCAGGATGCGCTCAAAAAGAAATCGATGAGCAGGTAGAGGTGATATAAGAAGGCATAAACTCTACGCATGGGAGCCCTAGTTCTGCATTTTGCGGGTATAATGCTTGGAGATATCCTCCACGTCCAGTAGAGTCAGGAAGTCTATGCACTTGAAGCTGCGGTCCAGGGCCGGTGCTCCGCAGACTTTGGCTCCTACCTTGAGGTATGAATTCAGAAGTGAGGGGATCTTGTCCTTGAACCTGGCAGGATCCAGCTCTGTAGTGGCATTGGGGTGTTTCTTGACCTGTCTGGAGAGGCCAGGGACATTGAACTTGCTGCGCGGCCTGACCTTGTGGTCTAGCGAGATATGCCCGGCTTGCTTGAGGAAATAATAGATATCCCGGATTTCTTCTCTATCCATAGTCTTGATGCTGGAGCAGCCGAACATATACTTTGTCTGGCTTGCAATCATATAGGCATGGATGCCTTCCCAGAGCAGGGCGATCGTGATCCCATTACGATAGGAGGGGTGCACGCAAGCGCGCCCCAGTTCCAGCTTGTTGCCAGGGAGTTTCTTGATGTTCTTCATGTGGAACTCTGTAGCAGTGTACCACTTCTTGGTATGAAGCGAAGATTGGAGCCTGTAGGTGCCGATGAGAGTGTCATTACGCTTGTCGATGATCATGAGGTGGTCGCAGCGGTGATCAAAACGGTCTCTATCCATGCCGCTTTTCTTGGTCTTGTGCAGGAGCTCTTCCAGAAAGACATCGTGCCTGAGTTTGAGGGCAGAGTGCAACTCATCGGTGGTATTGGCAGTCTTGATGATGAAGTTCTTTTTATCTATAAACAGTGGGATATGAGCAGTAAAATGTTTTTTCCTGCTCTTCCTTCCCAGTTTCTGCATGAGGTGGATAGGGTCTTTCAGCTTCAAAGTCGGCATTTAACTCTCCATGTAATATAGACTTATTCAATCGGCTTTTGTGTTTGGGATTCGATCTTGTGTCAAGCACAATCTTGAATTTAAAGATAATCAAACAATCGGCATCAGTAAAGTAGAATCTTTCTGGTGGCTCTTCTCCCTTCACTGGTGGCCCGGATCAGATAGATTCCGCTCCCGACTTTTTGGTTGTTCTGATCTGTGCCGAGCCATTGGTAATTCACATGGCCATTCCTGGAGGATACATCCTCACGCGTAACCAGCTGTCCGCGGAGGTTAAAGATCTCGAGTCTGGCGGAACTCTTTGTCTTTATGGCGATATTCAGTTCTCCAGAGAAGGGATTGGGATAGGCAGAGATACTCAGTACCGGGGCAGGTATCTGCTGCTCAGTCTGAGATACCGGGTCTGTGATCCCCACATTCAAGGTATCAAAGATAACGGCTACAATATCGAGCAGATTGTAATCCGGCTCCGTTACACCGTGAAGCTGGAAGGATGAGGCGATCGTGCGGTAGTTTCCATTGGTGTTCCAGACTCCGACAGTCTCAGTGGGATACATGGTACTAAAGCATTCAAAGAGGCGTTGGGCCGTGGGCGTGTTGTATACCAATACGGGAGTGTTGAAAGCGGTGGCATTGGTATAGCTCCATTCCATCAGTCCATGCTTGATGCCCTCGATTGTGGTGTAGTGGTCGTAGGGTGCAATGGTGCCAAACTTGGCAAAGAAGGGGTCAAATTCGTCCCAGGCAAGCCCTCCTTCCAGATAGAGTCTTCCCCCACCATCCAGATAGGAATCAAGGAGGTTGTATTCCAGGCTGGCAATTTCCAGATTGAAGGCATCGTTGCCAAAGCCCAGCAAGCCAAAGACAGCATCAAAACTGTGAATATAATCATAATCCGGGATCAGTTTATCGGTGTAGATCACGTTGTAATTACCGAGTTCGTTGATAGCGTTCACGATGGCCAGGCCATGTCTGCTATTGGGTTCCCAGACCAGGATTTCCCCCTCGCTTTCGGGACTGGCAGGGCTATGCCCCACGGCGGGATCTCCAAAGAGCAGGTAGGTATATACGTTTTGAAGTTCTGGCCAGATAATGCCATCGCTATCGATGGGATCGCCAAAGAGGTAGTATTGGGTGTGGAGCAGGTTTGAATAGGCATGGGCAGCGCCTACGCTCATCCCGTGCGTCATATGGTTTTCCAGAAAGTGGTAGTTGTAGGAGCTGAGTCCACCCCAGCCGGGATTCTGCCAGCCGATCTTGTACCAGCCTGTGCGGGTAGCGGCAAAGACGGCGACGCCTTTCTTGAGCAGGGCATACTCGGCCAGGGAAGCGCTGGTATGGTCTATCCTGCCATTGTAGCAGGAAGCACAGAAGATCACGCTTCCGTCCTGGTTGCTCAGGTTGTCAAAGCTTTCGCGATTCACCATCCCCATCCACTGCATTTCCCAGGATTCAGGGATATTGTTTTGGTTTGAATCTTCCACCCATACCTTGCGGGAAGAGGAAGTAGCACTGCCGTGCGCACTCCAGTTTATGAGCCCATAGCTATTTGAATTCATCCTGGCTCTCAGAATGGAATAATCAAGATCATAATCTGAAGGATAGGATGGCACCACGCCGATCTGCTCGTAAAGGGTCTCGGTCTGCATATTGCGGATTACAGTTTCCTTGATGAATTCGATAAAGAGAGCGCCATCGGTCTCTGCAAATCCCACTTCTGGCTCATCCTGATAGTTCAGAAAAGCAGCAGGCAGCAGAGCAGTATTTTTCCAGGGAGCACTGCTCTGTTCATAGCTCACAATGCGCTCTGCGATACTGGCAACTGCTGTGGCATTACTCCAGGCAATCCTGCCCACAAAGAGCTCGGGAGTAAAATCCACTCCCCAGTCCTGGTTGCCCACTCCGGTGGAATACTCACCCAGGCGGCCGTCGTTGTCGGTATCAAAATCTGAGCTGAGATCAGAATAATAAAAATCTGATGGCACGGTATCATAACCGTTTGGCTCGGGAGTCAGCATGGCAATAGGTACCACGTCTATATCTCCGATCAGAAGGAGGTAGGTAAAGGGATGGCTTTGGTATTGCTGGATCAGGTAGTTGCGAAGTTTCTCCGCATCGTTGCTCCCGGGGCTGGTAGCCAGGATCTCGCTGATATCGGCAAAGGCGGTGACCAATCCCTGAGACTGGCGGAAGATCTCCAGGTATTCAGCGGCGGCATAGAGCTCGGGAGTACTTACAATCAGATAATCGTAGTTTCTGTGGGCGGAGTGCCGGTACCAGCGGGAAAGGGCTTCGGCATTGGCAAAGAAACCCCTATCCATCAAGGTGGGAGGTATCCGGTTCAGAGCCGCATCCCTGCTCTGAAAATAGGAGAGTGAGATGCTGGCAGAGGCAGACCAGAGATATGCGTTCTGAACGGCATCATAGCTGGCTGGCAACAGGCGGAAACTGGCAAAGCTGAGATCTCCCCATCTCCTGGTACCGCTGTAGCTCACCCGGGATCCAAAAGCCTTGTTTGGGGAGGAAGAAAGCACTCCATCGCTGCTCAGAAAACCCTGAGAAAGGGTTGGTTCCGGTGCCTGGATCTGAACCTCTATCCCAAACGAGACGTTCCAGGAGCTCACTTCAGCTCCAGCGGGGAGCAGGATGTTCACCGTTTTGGCAGGCATCTGATACTTCCCGGCAACACCACTAAGGCCATAGCCGCCCTCCTCCAGATTGAAGGAGTTACTATCCAAATCAAAGGCCGGAACGGGGATATCCACGTTCAGGTCGATTGTGCCAGCCAGGGCGACAAGGGGCAAAAACATCAGTAAAAAGAGTATCTTTCTCATCTGAACCTTCTATTAAAGCGTATTTTTATAGTGCTATAGCAGGCATACATCTGCTCGCTACAATAGCATGCACAAATTCTTCCAATCTCAGGATTTCAGTATTTACCGCTCAGCCTACCAGCATTCCATCGTACAGATTGATGATTTTCTGAGCGTAGGAGGCATAATTGTCATCGTGAGTGACCATGACAATGGTTCTCCCCTCGTTCTGCATCTCCTGCAAGAGTCTCATTACTTCCTGCCCATGAGC
>CAZZCS010000099.1:0-8079 GCA_964652645.1 uncultured Candidatus Cloacimonadota bacterium
AGTAATGGTCTCGCCGTTTACAACCCTGATGCAAGTGCTAAGATTCCCATCAATTACCGTAGCTTCAATGTATGATTGCAAAGGGTCAGTTGAATATAGACTGACTATTGATATGCTCTGCCCTATCAGATTGATATTCTCAACATATCTCCCCGGATATACCAAAACGACATCTCCATTTACTGAAGCATTTACAGCTGCCTGTATGCTTGTATATTGCTGTGTGCCATCCAGGGCAACAGTACGAATAGCACCGAACAAGAGGTATGGTAGCAGCACGGTCAATAAAAGAACATAGAGTTTCATATCTTATCCTTATCAGGAATGGGGCGGGGATGATTCCGCCCCATCAAGCTTGACTGTATAGGTGATGAGTCTCCTCATCATTCCTTCGGAAATCCATAATAAAACATTGACTCCACTTCCCCATCTCATATATTTCATGTTGTAATAATACTTGCTGACACAAATATCTTTGTCCATCGCACGCAAATACTACAATGGTCGGCTCGAAATATCTGTCAATCATAAAGTCTGTCCCACCATTGTTTGTGAGAGTCCAAGGGAGCACTTATCTTGCTTTGGATCGAGATTATGCAGTTTCCTGCATAATCTGCCCTTCACATCAGGAGCTTTGATAGTTTGCCTCGTGTTGGCCTCGAGTTCGCCTCGAGATCCCCTCGAGTACTCGAGGCGATCTCGAGGGGAACCTGAGAGGAACACGAGGCGAAGGATCTGGCAGGATTGAACAAAAGACTTGACATTCGATGCGTTAGCTATACACTGACCAAGAAGATTAATATAGGTTCTCATAGGAGTTAGAATGGATCAAACTGCTGCTAAGGAAAAAACAGTTTTGTCTTTTATTTTGAAGCTGATTCTACTCGCTTTGTGCTTTTCTGCTATCAGCGCATGTTCCAGCATTCCCAATACTCACTTGCACAACGCTGTTCCAAAACCAGCTTTCGACGTTCGAACAAGCATGGGCTTGTCTTCTGCCAGCGATATATACAAATACCAACTTTTTAGCCCTGCAGCGGCAGATAGTTTTGTGAGTGGCAAATCCAGAAGAGAGATCTTCGCTCAGACTCCGCTAAGCCATTCAATCGGAATC
Source organism: uncultured Candidatus Cloacimonadota bacterium (assembly GCA_964652645.1). Taxonomy (GTDB): domain Bacteria; phylum Cloacimonadota; class Cloacimonadia; order Cloacimonadales; family Cloacimonadaceae; genus CAZZCS01. Next base: position 1,115 of record CAZZCS010000099.1, read on the forward strand.
GGAAGGAACTATGCCGTAGGAGTTCAGTTGGCATTCTTCCTGGGTCCTAATTTCAAGTCTAAGATCGGTTATAGATTAATGAGCGACCTTCCTACTGTCAAGTCAGGCCTAAGAGGATCCTTTTACGGAAAAATTCATTTGGAAAAGTCCATTCCGCTGGGACGTGATTGCTATCTGGCAGCCTTCCCTGCCTATGGACATGGCGCGGGTGTGGAGTCGATTGCCACCCATAGTAAGCTACGCTATCGATCTCACTCTGTAGAACTGCCGATCACATTTAGCAAGCAGATCAAGCTAGCCAGTGGCAAGCAGCTTGTCATCAGTGGAACCGCCCGTAGCGCTTTGGACAACACAAGCAGTGATCTGAGCCTGATAGAACCCGGCATTATGAACTATGAATTTTATTATTACTACAATCAACCTGGCCTGGAAACCTTTCGTAATGCTCTGATGGCGCATTTGGACATGGACCTGCAAAATAATCTAGTCTTGACGCTGCAGCTTGGCATGGAACATATCCTCGCAAATGAGCGTAGAAGCTGGGAACCAGTTATCTATCTCGGATGTAGTACGAAAGATTTTCTTAAAGCTCTGCGCTATCGATAGCATATCAAGATATAACAAAGCTCCGGTGAAAAGAGTGCAGCAAAAATGTAGCCGCTCCCTGAAATTGTGTTTGACACAAAGACCTCATCTATCAAATTTGCCATGAGGTTTTGTTTACCTTGATTTCGTCCTTTAAAAGGAGTTATAATGCCCAAAAAAGAGAAAGATCGCCTGGGGTTTAAACCCATAAACTACATCCTTTTGCTCGTAGCCACTGTTTTGCTGGGCGTGGGATATCTGATCATGAGCTTCAATGATATCACCATTTCTCCGATTTTGCTCAGCGCTGTATACGTAATCCTGATCCCCTTTGCCCTGCTCTACAAGCCCAAAGAAAAATAGCTAAGTGCCAGTAATCACCGACGAAACGGTTGCCAAGCTCAAGAAGTTTCAGCTCACTGCAAAGCAGATTGTGGAAGGCTTTTTGATTGGCCTGCACAAATCTCCCTATCACGGCTTTAGCGTAGAATTTTCGGATCATCGGCAATACAATCCTGGCGAATCGCTGCGCGATATTGATTGGAAGATTGTGGCCAAAACCGAGAGATACTACGTCAAACGCTATGAAGAAGAGACCAATCTGCGCTGTTACATTATCCTTGATCACAGCAAATCCATGTTTTACAAATCTGGTGAATATTCAAAAATTGAGTATGGCACTCAACTGGCCGGGGCTCTCGCCTGGCTGATGATGAGCCAGAAAGATGCTGTGGGGCTGGTCACCTTCAACGATAAAATTACAAATCTACTACCACCAAAGGCTTACAGATCATATCTGGCACAGATCTTTGGGCTACTCACAGACCTGCAAGCCCAGGAGCAGACAGACCTCCTGACCCCCTTGCACAAGATTGCAGAATCCATCCGCAAGCGCAGCCTCATCATCCTGATCTCAGATTTGTATGATGACCCCCAAAAGATCCTGACCGCCCTCAAACACTTTCGAAACAGGCACCACGAAGTGATCGTGTTTCATATTCAAGACCAAATGGAAGAGAATTTCAGCTTTAGCAGGGAGACTCTTTTCATCGATTCCGAGACGGGTGAGCGGGTACTCGTCAACCCCTTGCTGATCAAAAAAGAATATCTGGAAAACCTGAATGAATACAGTGCTGTACTCAAAAATGGCTGTCATCAGGTCCAGATAGAATACAATCCCGTTACCACCTCCACCCCCTTCAACGACCTGCTGCTGAGGTATTTACTCAAACGGAGGAAAAGCTGAGAACTATCCACTCTTCCCAGATCACCCAAAAGCTCGATGCCCTAATTGAGGAGATCAGTTTCTCCTGCGATCCTGAAGTGATCGATGCCATTGCCAAAGCAGCCCAAACAGAGACTTCAGCCGTTGCCCGGGATATCCTGCAAACTCTGATCCAAAACCAGAAGATCGCTTCCCGGGAGAGGATTCCTCTCTGCCAGGATACCGGCAGCCTGGTGGTCTTTGCCGAAGTGGGAGCAGATTTGCACATTGAAGGCATGACTCTTTATGAAGCTATAAACGAAGCCGTTCGCAAAGCCTGGACAAGGCTGTATTTACGGGCGTCTGTTACCAGCGACCCCCTCTTTGGAAGGGAAAACACCAGGGATAATACTCCCGCAATCGTGCACAGCGAAATCGTGAGCGGTGACAGGCTAAGACTCCGCATCGCCCAAAAGGGTGGTGGCGCGGAGAACATGAGCGCTCTCCGGATGTTTACTCCAGGGGCGACTCCTGAAGACATCATTCAGTTTGTAACAGAAACTGTGAGTATAGCCGGAGGAAAGCCCTGCCCGCCCATCATCATCGGCATCGGCATTGGAGGCAATTTTGAGACCTGCGCCCTCCTGGCCAAGAAAGCTCTCTTTGTACCCCTTGGCGCACCTCATCCAGAGCCTGATTATGCCTGCCTGGAACGTGATATTGTGAGCTCTGTAAATGCTACCGGGATCGGCCCGCAGGGACTGGGCGGCAATACGACTGCCCTGGCAGTACATATCTTACACGCTCCCTGCCACATAGCATCACTACCCGTGGCTATAAACATCCAGTGTCATGCCCATCGTCACGGAAGTATTGAGCTATGAATACGCATATCATCAAGCTCCCGATCTCAGAGCAGGATATTCTGAGATTTGAGATATTGGACAAGGTGTTACTCAGCGGAACCATCTATACAGCCCGTGATAAGGCGCACAAGAAGCTAGTTGCACTCATCGAGGCAGGTAAGAGCCTGCCCTTCGATCTCGGTTCCAGTGGGATCTATTATTGTGGCCCTTCACCTGCTGCTCCAGATAAAATCTGTGGCGCTATCGGCCCTACGACCAGCCAGAGGATGGATATCTACACGCCCAAGCTTTTGGAACGAGGGCTGAAGCTGATGATTGGCAAGGGTGAACGAAGCATTGAGGTACAGCAAGCCATCAAGGCTCATACAGCAGTATATCTGGTTACGATCGGAGGTGCTGCAGCCCTGCTGGCTCAGTATGTACAAAGCTGTGCAGTCTTTTACTGGCCAGAGCTGGGTGCGGAAGCGATCTATCGACTCGAAGTGAAGGATTTCCCCTGTTACGTCCTCAATAAATAAGTATGCTGATTGCCTTATCGACTCTCTTGCACAGTAGTGCCCTCACGCTGGGCTTGGGGATTGTATTCCTCATTCTCAATATCCTGGATGGCCACTCCACCTGGCTGGTGCTGAGGCCAGATCATTATATCAGGGAACGTAATCCCATAGCTCGCTGGTTCTTCAGAAAAGCAAAGCTCCCACAGGGTATAATAATCTTTAAGACTGTACTTCTGTGTGTACTAATCCCGAGCATTGCGTACTATACCGCGTGGGACGCTTTTACTATCAATATCGTCCTGGTCGTTGCTAATATCCTGTTTATCCTCGTCGTAATCAACAACTACCGGGTTTACCACCGCAGGATAAAGCCCCTATATCAAAGCTTTCAGCGCTGATTCGTAATCTGGCTCATGGACAATGTCGTCCACAAGCTCCACGTGGATGATCTCATGAGCTTCGTTCAGCACAATCACAGACCTGGCAAGAAGCCCTGCCATCGGCCCATCGACGATGCTAATCCCATTCAGATCGCCAAACTCCCGGTTTCTCATTTCCGAGAGAGTGGTCACGTTCTCTATCCCCTCTGCCCCACAGAAACGGGAAAGGGCAAAAGGTAAATCCCTGGAGATGCAGAGAACTGCGGTATTTTGCAGATTTGCGGCTTCCATATTGAAACGGCGGACGCTGGCTGCGCATACCGATGTATCGATGCTGGGGAAGATATTCAGGACGAGCTTTTTACCTGAAAAGTCCTGCAAACTGAGGTCTCTGAGCTTGCCATCTGTGAGCTTGAAGTCATGTGCTTTTGCACCTATTTTGGGCATATCGGAATTTGTATTTATGGGGTTTCCACCCAGTTTTATCTGTGCCATTTTGTATCCTCTTTTCTTTCTTACTGTAGCTCTGAAAGATGCCAGAACCTAGTCTAACAGTACTTTCATGCTATACTATATATAATAGAAGAAAAGCGCGGCAGGACAAGCCCAATCTGGAAAGCATAAGGCAGACAGCCCCGGAGAACCATCTGCCATCTTGTCTGAAGAGCTTTGTTTAGAAATTCCTCTTATTTTGGTTCAATCTATCTGCATGGTCAAAATAGTTCAAGCGTCTGCTGCTGTATTCTGAGGCGAATCGCGATACCCAGCCCTGTCTTTCGCGGAGGCTCTCGGGGCGATAGTGCTGGTTGTTTGATTTAGTGGAGGTTTGCACCAATCTGTTCAGCAGGGCCACCGATGCCTGGGGATCGTACCCGCTCCGGGCTACATAGAGCATGGCAAAGTAATCTGCCTCTCTTTCATACTGGTCGAGCCGTCCCTCAATCAAGTATTCGAACATGCGGAAAATATCTTCTTCCAGCTCTGTCTCTATCTGTCTGGCGTTGTCACTAAAGGCATCCGGCAGTTCGCGATCGAGTTCATCGAAGAGTGATTCAGCCGCGATCTGATTCTTGCGCTGCTGAGCCTCTTTGATGCCATGACATTTGGAAACGTGGGCAATCTCATGAGCCAGGACGAAGGCAAGCTCAGCTTCGTTCTGAACAGCTTGCAGCATCCCGCGGGTCACAAAGACGAATCCACCTGGGCAGGCATAGGCATTGGCCTGGGGGATGTCCAGAATGAAGAATCGGAAGAAGACATCCGGGATGTCGGAGGATTCCACGACGACCTGTCCTACATAGGAAACGTATTCCTCTGCTGCTCGATTTTTGTAGATGCCATTATTGGCGATCGAAGCTGCTACCGCCAGGCCAAAACCTTCCTGGGCTTCAGTGAAGTAATCTGGCTCCGTTCTGGCAGGCAGTTTCCAGAAATTGCGATACTCTCTGGCTCTGGTGCCACGATAGGTACGGCTGAAGAAATCTCCAAAATTGGTGTATCTCACTTGACCCTCAAGGGCATAATCTACGAAGGAGGTATCGCCTCTAAACTTGGAATTGAAGCGTTCGCCAAAGCCTTTTACGCCTGCGGATATGCTGTGTCTGGAGACGCTGGTAGCTGCTGGAGCGGACTTGTTCATGCCGGCAAAGGCGTCGTTTCGGGGTTTCTGCTCCTGAGTGGAGCTTGCGGAGATGTATCCTGTCTTGTTGTCGTGCTTGACCTTGAGCCAGGATCCGTCCTCTTCCATCACCTGAAGCTTGGTATTCACAGGGATTTCACTAAGGACAGGATGATAAGACCCTGCTCCACTACGGAGGTAAGTGCGATCGCGGCGGATCGTGACCTCTGCAGCGAGGCAGACTAGAACAAGGGAAACTAATAAAGTAATCAAGAGCATTCTCTTCAGCATCTCAGGCTCCTTTGTGTCTTTTAAGTGTTCACTTTTAAACTTTTTCCATGCTGCAAGAGGTGCGAATTTTAGTCAAGCATTCTTTGGACGAGCCCTAAAACGCAGGACAGTTTGCCTGGGTGTCTGATACCAGTTTCGATCCTGATATGGAGTTCCTGAACCCGTCCTTGGGATACCCATACCGCACTATTTGTACAGTACCTCCGACAAATAGAGGGGTCTATTTGTCGGTTATTGTATAAAAATAGTGTTGACATCAATCCCGGAGATCGGATACTGGCGCCGAGGTGAATATGGAATACTTCGCACGAGCCTTAGAAAAAGACATCATCAACAGCATGGACAGTCCCAAGGCCATCTTTATCCTGGGAGCAAGACAGGTGGGAAAAACTACCCTGTTGAAGCGCTTGATGGAGCATGTCGGCACAGAAAACTCGCTCTATTTCGACATCGAGCATCCCCGCAATCTGGAGATTTTCTCCGGTTCGCTGGAAAGCATCATTGCCTTCTTGCGCTTTTCCAGTCCCAAACCAAAGGGCAAGACCTATGTGTTTCTGGATGAGATCCAGTATCTAGATGATTTTTCCAAGACCGTCAAGCTCTTTGCAGATCACTATCACGAGGAGTTCAAACTGGTTATGACCGGTTCGTCCTCACTGCTGATCAAGCATCAGTTCAAGGAATCCCTGGTAGGCAGAAAGGAGATATTTACCCTCTATCCCCTCAGTTTCTCAGAATTCTGTCTCTTTCGCGGTCAGGACAAAATTGCAGCTGAGCTTGAAAGAGGTGATCTCTCGCGCAACAATCCGCTCTTGTCTCTGCGTGGTGAAATGGAGCAGCTTATGGCGGAGTATGCCACCTTTGGAGGCTTCCCTGAGGTAGCCCGGTTGTCTGGATATGAGGATAGATCCAGATTGCTAAACGAGATTGTGTCTTCCTACATCCTCAAGGATATCCGGCACATCCTCAATATCGAAAAGCTGAGTGAGCTGAACCGCTTGATCAAGAACCTGGCCTATAATAGTGGTAAGGAAATTAATGTCAGCGAACTGGCCAGAGACGTGGGTTTGCATCGTGAAACGCTCCAGAAGTATCTGCTCGGTCTGGAAGAATCCTATATCATCAGTCTGATCCGCCCCTTCCACAACAACTTTGAGAAGGAAATGCGCAAAATGCCCAAGATATACTTTATCGACACCGGGATCAGGAACATGCTGGTAAACGACCTCAGTCCCCTGGACCAAAGGCAAGATCGGGGAGAACTGGCAGAAAACGTTTTTTTCTTGAACTTGCTCAGAAATAGCCGCGTCACCACTCAGATTATGTATTGGAAGACCAAACGCGGCGCTGAAGTGGATTTTGTGGTGAAAGAAGATGGTGTGATCGACGCCTACGAAGTCAAATATGGATCCAGCACGCAAAACCACTTCCAGTCGTTTTTGAAGCTGTATCCGGAGGCCAGATGCAGGATGGTAAGATATCAGTATGAGTACCATGAGGATGAGCTGCCGCTCTGGTGGATGA
>CAZZCS010000100.1:0-8063 GCA_964652645.1 uncultured Candidatus Cloacimonadota bacterium
GGAGCCTCTTTATCCAGATAAGCTTCTAAAGCTTCTTGCCCATCAGCCCTATCATCTTCCCTCTTCAAAAAATCTACTTTACTCATAATATACCTTGGGTATTGTCACCCGGACTAATCTGCTTACTAATGGCTGTAGTACTTATACCTAGTGAGTTATTTAGGCTTTGGAACTGTCCATACAATACCATTGATTTCAACGACATAGACATCTTCTGCTTCAGCAATTTTTCTGAACGTACCTTCAATTAATGTACCTGTAAAGATTGGATACGGTGAAGCGCTAGCGCTGATTGGAATAGCAGAGCATAAGAGCAACATGCATACGGCGGCTGTACGAATAATGTGTTTCATTTGGAAACCTCCACATTTTTTTATTCATATATATAGTGCGAGATTTCCTATTTTGTACTTGCAGACCTGGCGTAATTTATTGATAGGTAATGAAATAAAATTTTAAAACTGGAGTCTTGAAAGATGGTTTACGACTGAATTACCTGATGTTTTAACTCATTCTCGAATTGCTTACTAGTGAACTCGTATTTACCCTTGTTTTCGTACTTTGATAGTAGTGTGATATCCCCGACCCCTTGCCTGACAGCGCTCAAGCCCACAACATTGATGATATTGATAGTATTTGCCCTGGTAAATTTGATAGTGAGTGTACAAAAACTAGGCGTAGAGTCTTTTCTCAGGTTTACTAGAAACACACTATATTCATTATCTTTACAGGATACCGTCCATTCAATGCATTCATCTATATCAGCGAATGTATCGCTAATCAGCTTTGGATCTATTCTGGAAGTATAATGAATCATTCCCTCAAGCTTTCCAGTTTTAACCGACTCTATCAAGACAGTGAGAAATCTCTGGATATTGTAGTACTGGGCATAGTTGAGTATCTTTTTACTATTTCGCCAACCATCTTCCATCAGAAGCTGGGATAAAATGTTTCTTTTTATACGTGTTTTATGGTTTCGGGCAGTGTTATAAGCAATCTCTTCACGGACTGAGTAGGACTGAACGCAGAACTTGGCTTTCTTGAGAAGCACAAAGATATTGTAATCGGCTTTACTTAATATCTTCTTTACCTTCTGATTACTTAGGGAAAGTATCTTGTCAGTTTCTCTTGCGTCTTCTTCAGCTTCATGGGTTCTTTCATTGGCTTTCTTGATAACTATGGCTTGAGTCTTTTGCTGCTCTGCGAAATACTTCGACGCCTCACGACGCAACACTACTTTTATCCATGCCCTTGGATTGGCAATGTCTTTTTGCGAGGTTAAGAACGATAAGAGGGCATTTTGAGCAATGTCAAACGCCACTTCCCTGTATCCGACATACTTGTATGCGGAGTGGAGTGAATACTTGAAAAGCTCACTGTAGTCTTTCTCGCTTAATTCTAGCATAATTGCACCTGTACACTCCTAACACAATCGCGTATAGTTTATGTCAAGCTGTTTTTTTCTTTCTCCCAATCAATATCTTTGAAATCACCTATAGTAGGTCGTTCAATTATTGGATAACCAGCATCAATGATCATTTGATCAAATTCCTTCATACTTCGTGGATATGTATTTGTTGTTATCATTTTTTTCACTTTTGGATACAGCTCATCTGGTACTCTTGCTATCAAGCCAACCTTCTTTCTTTCACACTTAATCAGAGTTATTCGATTCGACTTGTTGATTCTTACCAAACATACAATCATCGCAAAGACAGAATCATTAGCAAAACAGATCAATATCTCGTATTTACTCTCTTGTAAACGATTCACTCCCCAATCGGAAACTCCCTCCACATCAGTAAAGACTTCATATAAGATTTCGTGACTCACTCGTAAGTTATATTTTGAAGTCCAGCACTTCCTGGCGACCCCAAACGTATCCACTAATTTCTGCATGAAGTGTTTGATGTTGATAACCAGGCGATAATCCAGGATTACGGATAGATTGTCCCATCCCTTATCGCGATAATAGGCTGCTTTTAGATTTGTGCGGATCATATGGCTGTGTTCACGAGCAGTTTGATAGCTTACACCCACAGCCTCAGAATACTTCTTGAGAGTCTTGTATTTCTTCAGTTTTCTATAAAGGGAGTAGTCCTTGGGCTTGAGCAGTCTCTTTACTTCTACTTGACCCAGGTTTTCATAGACCTCTTGCTCAGATACAGAGTTTGGATTCTCCGGTTCCCATTCGCTGGACAGCGCTCTTTCTGAAATACTCACCTTTTTTTTATCATCCTTGAAATGACGAAGGGCAAAGTTTGTATTCGTCCTTTTAAGCCATCCCTTGATGTATGTGATATCCTTGAAGGACTTAAGCAGGGCATTGATACTTTCTTGAGCAATATCTTCAGCAAGCTCGGGATTGGATGTCATTGTAATAGCATGCTTGTAACAATATTGACGGAGTTCATCAAAATAGGATTCAATTGCCCGAGGCATCTTATACGCAATCCATTGCTTCAGATCCTCCACTGGAGCAGGTTCCTTTGCCAGTGCAATGGTCATGTCACTTACGATTTGCTGGGCAGCAGCAACATTTCCAAATTGATCTGTAAATTTGTTCAGTACCAGATTCTGCATTTCACAGAACTGGCTCTGCAGTTCGGCATTCTCCTTCGTTTTGCTCATCTCAATCCTTCAGATACAAACTATTCTTCTATATCTTCGTTTTATCAGGTTTACTCTGCTGTCAATTCAATTTTTTCACACAACTATATTTTCTTTTCTGCCAATGCTTTACAACACAAACACACGAACATTTTTGCAAAACGTTATCTAATGTATATAAGGACTCTATGATTGGGGTTCGCATACTTCCAAAAAGAAGCTTGTGACTTTGGATTTGACATTGGCGCTGGATGGGTTAGTGTCTGTGTCTGGAAATGATTTGGGTCACAATCTTCAGGCTGTTGAACACAGGTACTGGAACTATTCAAGACCTGTGTTCTTCTTTTTTTTATCAGACCGTTGAGCTTCATAAGCTCAGGCAAGAGTATTTTATTATTCTCTCAATAATGATAAAGCCCAAAGCTTTGCTGCTTTGGGCTTTGTATTGGTAAAAGGGATTATTATACGTTTAGTTCCAGAGCGTTGATTAGCCTGGCCTGAACCTCTGGTTTTTCTAGTAAGTCTGAGCTCATCAAGAACTCTCTGCGTTGTTCAAATCTATTCTTCAGGAGTTTGATATACTCATCAAAGTTGCCACGAAGAGCTGGATTGTACCTTTCGTAGTAGCCTGGTAACAGCTTCTCAATTGATTCTCTGTTTGGGATCATAGCACCAGGCAGGACATCCCATTCTTCCCATTGGATTTGATCGAGCAAAATCGCAGTTTGGAGAGTCAACGAGGTCTTCAGGGGAATAGTTTCCAGCACCGCATCTGACTCTTTCCAATATCCTCTGGAATTGAAGCAATAGATATCTGCACCACTCTCAGCTACATGCAAAAAAGCATCTACATCCTTGTGAAGCTCATAGACGCGGAATGGGTTTGCAAATGGCTCAAAAACCAGCTTGTTCAGTTCCTCTTCGGTAACATTCTCGGCACGATTTCGCTGTGTCATCAAAGCAGCCCCCATGGCTATTGCCAGATGCTTATCTTTGAGTTTGAGAGCGGGAGGCAAGACTGAATCTTTCATTAACCAGACCAATGCTTTGGGGAAGGCACAACGGTTCACATGATTACCCAGAAGATCACGATCCAGTAAGGCTCTGCCATTATCATTGCGCAAATCAAGACCCACGGGAATCATCTTTCCATCGATATTCAAGACTGCATGATTCATCAGAGCCAGGGCATACTTCCAATCTGGATGATCAGGTGGCCTGCTATCTGTTTTGTCAAACAGGGTCGGTTCCCAAGCACGGCAGAGCTTGTTCTCCAGATCGATTTGGAAAGCATCATCGTGTAAGACAACTTTAGAAAAGCCTTTGGGAAGGGTTCCTGCATTGTCATGATTGTTGGTATGAGAAGACTTCCCAGTTCCAGAAAGCCCATAAAAGGCTATCGAGCGTTTGCCAAATTTATGATACATGCTATCTTCACAGCTGGTAAAATCGATCTCTTTTATCCCGCCATGACAGGCAGCCATTCCAATCCTGATTCCAGAAGTCCAGGCCAGAGTAAGAGTCCCTTTCTTTCTTTCTCCAAAGTACCTCATACCAAGGTTGACGATGACATTGTGTTTCTCATCAACCAGGGCTAACTGGGGAGCTCCTACGTTATTGTAGAACGGATCGTCGCACGTCCATTCATTGAAGGCGACCAGGATAATATCTTGAATTGGCAGTTTTGGACTGGCTTCGTAAACGTCTTGCACTTGTTCGTAGGGAGTAAAATTCAACAGCCAGTTATAGAGATTCACAACATCCGTTTCTGTAGTCACAAAAGTAGCTTTGATCATCAGATCCGGGTCCATACCCAACACAGCCTCAGCCTTAATCAGAGGATAGTGTTGCATTTGGAAAGCTGCTTCACGAAAGTCTCCAGCAATTTTGTTTTTCTTGCTGGCATCCAGTCGGTGATAAAAGCGGCGCGCTTTGGCTGTACGCCCAATTATGTTGCCATGACAATCTACCAGGACTTTAGCATCAGCTAGCAAACCATGCTTTTTGGCAAATTCCGGATACATTGGCAAATCGGATTCTGTAACACCGGGCTGCTTTCTGGCCAGTTCATAGGCTTCAGACAACGTGAGTTTTCTTACATTGTGATTGTTTACAATTGTTTCTGCAATCGCCCTGATAGGAGAAATATCCTTCAGGTTCTCGTAATATTCAGGACTGCTCTTGCTCGACATGGGTCCTCCATCTATTTTTTTGTTTAATACTCAATGAAGATGGGCCACCCTAAGGTGACCCACAATTCTGTCAATGCAGATTATATAATATTCAGTTCTTTACCAATGGCTCTAAACTTATCCAGGGCAAAATCCAGCTGTTCCCGGGTATGAGTAGCCATAAAGGAAGTGCGTATCAAACACGAGTTTGGTGGAACTGCCGGAGGAATTACAGGATTGATAAATACTCCGTCCTCTCCCAGTCTCTTCCACATCTCGAAGGCTACCATGATATCTCCCACATGCAGCGGTATCACCGGAGTACAGGAAGTTCCCGTATCATAGCCCATATTTTTGAACTCGGACAGCATGTAGTTTGTGTTATCCCAAAGCCTCTCGATCCGCTCGGGTTCTTCTTTCATGATTTTAATAGCCTCCAAGACACTGGCCGTAGAAGCCGGGGGTAATGAGGCCGAGAAGATCAATGCTCTGGACTTGTGTTTCAGATAGTGGATCAGATCATCATCCGCGGCAATAAACCCGCCCACAGAAGCAAGAGATTTACTAAAAGTACCCATGATAAAATCTGTTTGCTTTGTATGCCCAAAATGAGCTGCCGCCCCAGCACCGTTATCTCCCAGTACACCAAGAGAATGAGCCTCATCAACCATAACATTGGAGCCATACCTGGCTGCCAGTTCCACAATCCCATCCAAATCGGCTATATCGCCCTCCATGGAAAAGATTCCATCAACCACGATAAGACTGTTCTTCCCGGATATCCTTTGAAGAACCTTTTCCAGGCTCTTCATATCGTTGTGATTATAGCGGAGCATAGTCCCTTGAGACAGGGCACAACCATCTATTATTGAGGCATGATCCAGTTTGTCGGTGATAATGAATTCATCTTTTTGCACGATGGCAGCTATACAGCCGAGATTGGCCTGATACCCCGTGGGATATGCCAGGGCGTCGTCCTTGCCCACTAGCTTGGCCAGTTCTGCTTCCAACTCCAGATGGATATCCAGAGTACCATTCAAAAATCTGGAGCCGGCACAACCACTGCCATATTTCCTGATTGCCTTGATTGAGGCTTCTTTGACCCTGGGATGAGTCGTGAGACCCAAATAACTATTGGATCCCATCATCAGCATTTTCTTCCCGTTACATATCACTTCTGTATCTTGTTCGGAGCTAATCTCTCGAAAATAGGGGTAGTAACCAGAGGCTATCGCCTTTCTAGCGTCTTGAAAAGAGTAACATTTGTCTAATAATCCCATTACGTTCCTCGTATAAAACTTAAATCAGATGAAACTTCTTCAGATTCACAAAGAGTACTTTTACAATGTTGTAAACTAAATATACCAAGGGGACAGATATCAGCATCCAGATGATCCCTCCATACCAGCCTCCAGCCAGCACGGTAAGTAAAACAACTAGTGGATGCATATTGATAGTGGTGCCCACTACAACTGGATAAACAATATTATTATCAATGACTTGCACAATATACATGGCGATTATAACATTGATGATTGGCATCAATGTAGTATTACCATCTACAAGGATTGAGGTAATCGCGACCAGAGTGCCCATAAAGGGGCCAAAGTAAGGAATAATATTGGCAACCCCAGCCACGAGACCGATCAGGACAGCGTTTCTTACACCTATGATACTGAGGGCAATTGAGGCCATAATGCTCACTGCTATAACCTCAAAGATCATGGCTCTCAAGAAGTTGCCTACCATTTCATTGATTTTATTGACTATGATTATGCACAGTTCAAAATATCTATTTGGCACAATCTTAAATACATCTCTCACCATCTTGCTGCCGTCCTTCAAAAGGAAAAACCCAATGAGAGGTATCATAGCAAAAAACGATAGAGTACTCAAGATCATCTGGTAGTTATCCAGCACCAATGCTGGTAACTTTGTCATGAAATCCTTCAGCATATCCACCGTCTCCACCAGGCCATCAGAAAGCTTCAGCATAGGGACTCTGGCATCCAACCCATGCAAATAATCATGTATGGAGCGAACGATTGGAAGCGATAGAATGTAATCTGAAGATGCGCTTTGAGACTGCATCAAATCTAAGAGATTGCTGCCTTCTTCGACTAGCTTGGGAGTGTATCTATAGATTAGGGCTGTAATGGCGATAAGTATGGAAAGATAGACCAGCACAACCCCAGCCCACCTAGGAACTCCTCTGCGCTCAAACCATGAAACAAATGGAGCCAGAATGTAGGTAAAGATGATCGAAAGCAGCAGATAGTCGAACACCCATCTAAAAAAAACAATCCCCAAAACTACTATGGCCAGGAGAAAGAGATAAAACAAAACCTTAGTGAGATTCAAGGATATCCTCGGGGGGTTCTACCAGATTGAAGATGAACTCACTGAGCGAGATGCAAATATTCTGCAGTAACTTCACGCCAATTCTGGGATTGTCCTTCAAAAAGCTCTGAAAATCCCTCTTTGAAATAGCCAGTACCACAGAGTCCTTCAATGCCCTGGCGGAGCTGGAGCGAATCTCATCCCCATACATATCAATAAAACCAATGTCCTGATAGTTTTGGAGAATCTTCGGACCTCCCGGTTGAAGCTTGCCGCGCACTTCCACAACCCCGGATTCTATCAGAAAGACCAATTCCAAGGGATATTTCTCTTCGAATAGGTACTCACCCTCTGCATACTCTCTCTTATGTATAATCTGACTCAACAATCCCAGCTCAAACACATTAAGACCCTTGAAGAGCTTGTACTTACGCAGGTCTTTATGCTTCTCTTTCTTCTTTAAGCTGTTGATAATCCATTGCCTGATTTCGTTTATCACAGTTGAACCTCTATTCTTGCACTAATTCGTCACCAAGGGGACAAAAGCGCAGGCACCGTGCTCGGTGATCCGGACATCTTCATTTACACGACAGATTTTTGTCAAGGTCTGAATATTTCCTTTCCCGACCGGAATCACAAGAATCCCCTTATCACCCAGTTGGCGGACAAGTTCATCCGGAATCGTGGAAGCTGCTGCGCTTACAATGATCTTACCAAACGAGTTATATGGCGGGTACGCTTTTCGCCAACCTTCTGCCCCATCTCCGATCCTAAAATTGATGTTTTTGTAGGCTTGGGATTTCAGTACTTTTTTAGCAGTCAGGGTAAGCAATTCCAGCCTTTCGACGGTGCATACCTCTTTTACAATCTCGGCCAGGAGTGCTGTTTGATAGCCTGATCCGGTACCGATCTCCAAAACTATATCTTCTGGTTTTAGTTCAA
>CAZZCS010000101.1:0-7879 GCA_964652645.1 uncultured Candidatus Cloacimonadota bacterium
AACGCGAACTCCGGAGAGTGACTCTTCCAGAACAGTGGTCATATAGCCTTCTGCTTCGTCTGCAGATTTAAACCTTGATCTCACTTGCTTGAAGAAGATATAGGCATAAGCAAATATCACTGGTATGGCAAAGGTAGAGGCCAGGGTCATCTTTACATTGAGGGCCAGCATAATTGGTATTACAAATATCACCATACACAAGCTCCTGAAGAGCTGGATCGATTGGAGGGCGATAAACCTGCGTACCGTCTCCAGATCCGAAGTACAGCGCTGTATGATATCACCTGTCTGTACCTTACTATGCCAGGCATAGGGTAACTTCTGGATATGGTCGTAGAGCCTGTTACGCAGGCGTCTGGCAAATTCTTCTGATACTTTTGCACTCAATACACCTCTGAAATAGGTGCAGCCATGAGCCATTAAGTTCACGATAATCACGGCTAAACCGGCAATCCACAGATTGCGAATGATGATTGATGTGGCATCCCAAGACGCCAGCTTCCCACCCAGTCCAAAGGGTATATTTATCTCCTGACCGCCCAGTACAGAATCTACTGTAAAGCGGATGATAAGTGGGGTAAAAAATGCAAAGATAGCTCCCAGGGCGGCGCACAACATTGCAAGGCTAAATTTTAGCTTCAAACCACGCATGTACTCTAAAGCAAATTTGATAGCAAACATCTGGTTCTCCAGTTTAATAAAGTCAGTTACAACGGGTCTTAATGGTTTGATCTTGAAAAATCAGTTCGGAACGACTTTCTGTTGTAAGCGGGTTTACTTTGAACAGATCAGTACAACAAAATAATGATACAACAATGCTACCTGGATGATTGGGTCTGAGAAGTGCGAATCTCGTTTGATAGGATGGTGGGTTAGATAGTCCAGAAACGGAGACGCAAACACACTATAATGCCATCTGTTACACTCGTAACATTCTGGCTTGCGGGGTTAATAAATTTAACTCTCACTGTCGTTTACCTCCATTTCCTGATAATATGTGCGTCAATATCTTTGCATGGCTTAGTGTGTCAAGATAAATATTCGTTTATCTGTTATTGAAACGTGAATGCTGGCAGTCAGAAATCTGACCTACAATATGCAAGTAGCTCCGAAACTATCCTTTACTCTGCTATCTCACTGCGTTTTCTATCTGTGTGGTGCAAGATTTTTTTGCGGAGCCGGATGGCATCAGGAGTGATTTCCAGGAGCTCGTCGTCTCCCACATACTCAATGGCCTGTTCGAGACTAAAGATACGTGGCGGGATTAGCCTAATGGCATCGTCCTTTCCTGCAGCCCGGTTGTTTGTGAGCTTTTTACCGCGGCAGACGTTGATTATCAGATCTTTGTCCTTGCTGTGTTGCCCCACTACCATCCCGGCATAGACTTCCGTGTTGGGATGAATAAAGAAGGTGCCGCGTGGTTGAAAGTTGTTTAAAGAGTAGCCTAGGGCAATTCCTGTTTCCATGGCGATCATAGAGCCGTGACTGGATCCGGAGATTTCCCCTCTGTATTCGCCATAACCATAGAAGCATTGGCTCATAATGCCGGTGCCTCTGGTTTCAGTCAAAAACTCGTTGCGGCACCCAATCAGTCCGCGTGCTGGAATCTTGAATTCGAGGCGGGAGTAGCCATCTTCGGCTGGATACATATGGGTAATCTCACCTTTGCGTTTGCCAAAGAGCTCGATCACAGTGCCGACAAATTCTTCAGCGACATCGATAACAGCCAATTCTATGGGCTCCATAAGGATGCCGTCGATTTCTTTGTAGAGTACTCGAGGTTTGGATACCTGGAATTCATAGCCTTCTCTACGCATATTTTCCATGAGAATAGAGAGTTGCAGTTCACCTCTACCTTTGACAGTAAAGGTATCGGCAGAGTCTGTCCGCTCCACAACGAGCGAGACGTTGGTCTGGAGTTCCCGCTGGAGCCGTTCCCAGATCTTGCTGGAGGTAAGCCACTTACCGCTTCTGCCTACAAAGGGGGAGTTGTTTACAATGAACTCGATGGCAATGGTGGGATCGTCTATAGCGATTCGGGGGAGGGGTATGGGGTTGTTTTTGTTTGCTACTGTTTCTCCGATATCGATTCTGTCTAGCCCTGCCATGGTAATGATATCACCTGCGTAAGCCACTTTTATCTCTTTCTTTTGGAGTCCCTCATAGGTAAAAATATTTGTAACCTTGTAGCTGATGACTTCATCGTTTGCCTTGAGGAGCAGGACTTCTTCACCAGTTTGGATCTTGCCACTGTGAATCTTGCCGGTGCCCATTTTGCCTAGATAGTTATCATATTCAATAGCCGAGACGAGCATCTGGAAGGGGATATTCAGATCTCCCTGAGCATTCGGAACCTTGTCTATGACCATATCCAGGAGTGGATAGATGTTTTTGGGTTCATCATCCAGATCGTGCACAGCGTAGCCATCTTTCCCAGAGCTGTAAATCACAGGGAAGTCGAGCTGATCATCGTTCGCGTTGAGCTCCATAAAGAGCTCGAAAACCATGTCCAGCACATCATGGGGACGGGCATTTGGCCGATCAATCTTGTTGATGACCACCAGAGGCTTCAACCCCAATTCCAGGGCATTTTTGAGCACATACTTGGTCTGGGGCATTGGGCCTTCAAAGGCATCGACGACCAGGAGTACTGAATCCACCATTTTCATGATCCGCTGCACTTCACCCCCAAAATCGGAGTGACCAGGTGTATCCACCAGATTGATTTTATATTTTTTGAAATGTAACGACGCATTCTTGGAAAAGATCGTGATTCCGCGCTCTTTCTCAATGACGTTTGAATCCATTATCCGCTCTATCATTCTCTCGTTTTCACGGAAAGTTCCAGCCTGACGGAGGATGGCATCCACGAGAGTAGTTTTGCCGTGATCTACATGGGCAATGATAGCTATGTTCTTGATTTTATGCATGTTAGTCCTTAGTTTGCAAAATATGTCGCATGCTTTGAAATTTGAGATATGCAGTCAACACAAATCGAAACTGAGATAGGAATATTGAGGGCATCCTCTTCCTGCCAGAGCAGTGATATTTGGATATTTATGATATTTTGGGGATTGAGATTGAAGGGTTTAGGGTTTAGGGTTGAGAAAGTTGAGAAGGTTTAGAGGGTTTAGAGGGTTGTGAGGTTGTAGCACTCGTAAAGGGTTACGAATCGCTCGTCTTTCCGCATGAGTCCTATGCGCCATGTAGTGTGCAGGATAAGAAGTACACTCCGGAAGGCGCTAATGACTCCTGCTGGGGTGGGGAAGCTCGTCGCTACATAAAAATCCTCAAACCCAAAAAAACCATAAAACACTACAGATATAAAAGAGGTGATACCACAAATCGATACCACCTCATTTTAGTATTTGTTTGTCTAGAGAGTTACTTTATCCTGAGTACTTTCTTGACGCTCCGTGCATTGGGAGTACTCAGTCGGCAGAAGTAGAGCCCTGTGGAGACCTGTCTTCCATTCTTGTCCCGTCCATCCCATGAGATGCTGTGAGTCGCTGAGCTTTTATAGCCCTGGTAGAGGGTGCGGATGTGTTGTCCCATCTGGTTGTATATGTCTATTTTCAGCTCTGTAGGCTCTTTGAGATCATAGGAGATTTGGGTGCTCTCTCTAAAGGGATTGGGTGAGATCTGCGAGATGGCTGTTACTGCCGTTACTAGGTTTGGATCTTCATTGGATACTGTGTCCAAGGTGTTTGAGAAGGTCCAATCCGAATGAACGTCGCCCAGATACATCGCTGCTATAGCATAGCAGAACTGGACTCCTGCATCATATTCAAGGGCAGAGGCTGGCTCGGTAAAAGAGCATGACAGCAGGTATTGCGGAGTCAGGAGTTGCCACTGCTCCGGATCTTCCTGCAAAGAAGTGGGGAAGCGCCAGACATTGAAACCCATCAGGAAATTGAACCCTGGGGCGTATGGAAAAGTCCAGGAAACCTGGATCTCACTGTTTTGGGAGTTGTATTGGGCAATGGCATCTGCGGGAGGATGAATCACCAGTCCCATTATGATCTCAATCACGGTCTGTTGATTGGCCGTGGCATAATAGTTTTGGGTGGGCATTTCAAAGCCATCTGCTGACACACTCAGATAGTAGTTTCCATACCAGATAGCGGGGATAACGACTACTCCCTCTGAGTTTGTCACTCCACTATAAGGGCCATGGTCATCATTGCCCTGGCGGTTCAAGCTCACTGTCGCATCAGGTACAGGGATTCCCTCCGTCGTAAGTACTGTGGCTGTAAGCTGGTTGAAGGTATAACGAGGGATTTGGGCACTCAGCGCAGGCTCTGAATAGTAGTCCATACTATAGATCGCCTGAACGCCATAACGATACATTCCCTCGGGGACTTCAAACCAGGATACGTCTATATAGGTGTGTTGATTGGCAGTTACAGTGCCCACCACGATCCCATCCTCAGTTCCATAATAACGAACAATCTGATACCCAGTACGGGCTCGATCCAGGAGCTTTGAGCTCATACCTTCAGGTAGTACGGGAGCAGTCCAGGTAATGGTCGTGGTATTGTTGTTTGGGCCTACTTGTACTTGCACGTTTGAAGGCGGGATGATGTGTTCTTCGAGCAGAAGATCTCCCAGGTTCAGATTTGTTGTTCCTAGAGTAAAGCTATCGATATAGAGTGCATAGCCCACTTTGTGGACATGGATGCTATATGTGTTGTCGCTTATGCCGTTGTTAAAGGTGAAGCTCCCGCTGGCAGCTGTTGTTACATCATCGGCTGCAGGACCCGAGATCGTGACATGTGCTCCCGAAAGAGGATCCATACTGAGGGAGTGGCGCACTGTCCCTGTTACTGTCACTCTGGGAATATTGCGCATGCTCAGGTTCAAAGTGGTATACTCATCCTGTGCCACATCTACGTCAACGATGCTCATGGGATAATAGCCCACTTTGCTGAGGCTGAGGTTGTATGATCCAGACTGCAGATACAGGGTCGCCAGCCCCATGGCATTTGTCCGGATCAGATATCCGCCAGCGCTCACCAGGACGTCCCCCAGAGGTGTTTGGGTCAGCGAATCTGTTACGATTACATTGATCCCGGATTGGTACTGAGGCGAGAAATCGATACTGAGCTCCATAAATTTCACAAAGCCGCCGTCGTTTGTGGGATGGGCAGGAGGAGTTACGGCATTGGAGCCCCAAGTGTTGTCGTGAAAGTACATCAACCCCAGCTTGCCATTAGTGCCATTATCTACCACCGTATCGGAAGGATAGACCCACATCGGTCTCTGATTGGCAAAGCCTGTCGTCTCCACACTGTTGATCTTGATGGGATCAGACCAGTTCTCTCCATTGTTGCTGGAGGTGGAGATAAAGATCTCGGGGACTGTTTCATACTGCTGGTAGTCTGTATTGTTGTAATAATTCATCTGTCTGGCTTTATTGGAGTTTTGCCACACTGCGACCATTCTGCCGCTAGAGTTTGGTTTTGAAATTTTGAAGAGATTGTAGTGAAATTGCATGGCTGAGTCGTGTAAACTGTTATCCCAGTGCGAGTAGTTCCAATCTACTTCACAGATGGGGTCACCATTGTCGTCATAAGCAGCGACAGTTCCCAGTCCCAAAGGATCCCAGGGCTGGTAGTTCTCTACTGTGGGATAGATCGGATGGATACTGAGGCTGTTGTCCGAAGGGTCAAAGATCATGTTTTTGATCACGTTGTAATTGGGATAGTAAGTCCCTGAAGAGGTTACGATTGACCATAGACCAGGGCTATGGACTCTGCCATAGCTATCCACTTCGGCATTGCGATGGCCACTGTTCATTATCTTCCAATAGATCTCATTATCCAGCCAGGGGACACCATCGTTGTGCAGATAACCCGGGCCTGTTCCAAAATTTGTGGGTGGATTCCAGGAAGGTACTATGCTATAGAAGCTATGCTGCTGCCAGGTGCCTGCGCCATAGTTGTCGCAGACAAAGACGTGAATATCAGGGCCACTGTCCACTACTGGATCATCTGAGAGTATGTAAGTCATCAAGATAATCTTGCCATTGTTATCCACAGCCATCGATAGAAATGGTCTGCGCCAGACATTCTGGTCGTGATTCCAGGCGTCCATTTGGGGGATACTGGTGTAAGACCAGGTCAGAGGCGTGCCCATCTCGATCATATCACCCGTAAAATCTGCGTAGGCGATGTAAGGGCTTTCGACTGGGTAGCCATTTGCGTGGTTTACTGAATTCCTGCCCAAGATATATACTCTTCTGTGATATGCTAGGGGGGAGGGGCCAATCGCCATCTGAGGCCAGATAAACTCGTTGTCTGTGCTGGTCTGGCCACTGGGGGCAGTGATGGTGATGGGGTTATTAATCGCGATTTGAGGGTCATTGAAGAGACCAGCGATACCATCGAGGAAGGCATCGGAGATAACGGATACTTCCAAAGGCGTATCAGTATCTACATTGGAATGCCAGGTATAAAAGGGTTTACCGCTTATTGGGTCGACAGCCAGGGCTGAATA
Source organism: uncultured Candidatus Cloacimonadota bacterium (assembly GCA_964652645.1). Taxonomy (GTDB): domain Bacteria; phylum Cloacimonadota; class Cloacimonadia; order Cloacimonadales; family Cloacimonadaceae; genus CAZZCS01. The sequence goes on from CAZZCS010000101.1 coordinate 6,499, forward strand.
TCCTTCTCTGATATTGGTGTTAGTAATCTCATTGGAGCTCTCGAGGACTCCGTTGTATATATAGCCGTAATGCACTCTCCTCTGTGAAGTAGGCTGACGCTGTCCCATAAAGGTTAGAAAATAGCCACCACCTGCATTGTCTGGGACTCTGCGCAGAGGTAACGTATCGTAGGAGCCAATCATGTAATCCGTGTATGAGGTAAGTATCGAGAAGTGGGGAACGCTAAAGCTCCAGGCTGGCTCTCGGGATGTCTCGTGGATTACCGTTGTGGCGTTTGGTAGTGATTGGATTGTCCTTTGGTGGCTCTGGATAGGCGACATTGGCATTGCCCAAATCGAGCAAACCGATATCGCCAACAGAGTTACAATACATAACTTTGTTCTCATATACTCCTCCCTGTTATGAGTATCAGATCCTGGTCTTCAATCTTGACTACTCTTAACTTATGCTTTCAACACCTCTAATATCTGCGCTATAATATGTGTCAAGACAAATATGCGTTAGATATAAATCCTCACAAAATAGCGGTGAAATACTCAGCTTGGAAAAGCCCATGGAAAGCTTTTGGTTCACGGTGATAGAGGTACTGTGGTCGTCGGGAAGCGGCGGTACACGGGAGTGCCTATTCCTCAAGTCTCCAAAACGTCAAAACCGTAAAACCCTACAACCCCAAAAACGGCTTAAAAGCAATAATATGTCTTTTCATCTGCTCGAGGACATCAGGCGCATGAGTCCGGATTTGATCGTAAAAAACAGTAAACATGATGAAGCGTCGATAATTCAGAAAGAGTTCTAACCGGGTATATTCCTCATCTGCCAGGGTGTTTTGGCACTTGTAGCCTTCCAGGAAAGGCTTGATAAAGAGTTCCTGGAGGTGGGGGAGATGGCGACCTTCGTTGGAGTGGTATTGGACGCGTGAGTACTCACTATAGATGCAGATGGCCAGCTCCAACACAAACCAGTGGTAATTTGCTGCGTCGAAATCTATTAGGTATAGTTGATCTCCCTTCAGGAGGATGTTTTGTGGGTGGGGATCGTTGTGAATAAAGCCAAAGTTTTCTCTGGTTCTGGGGAGCAGGTCGAGTTTTTCTTTCATCACCAGCCAGGCTTGCTTCACCTCAGGATCGGGAATCCAATGGTAGAAATGGAGCCATTCAGTGTCTTTGCTGAGGATTGGTTTGCCCTGAAAATCTCGTGCCCTGGAGTGCTCCCAACTGGGGTATTCCTTGCTCAGGGCGTGCATCCTGCCCACTAAACTCCCCCACTTGTAATAGAAGTCATGCAATTCTCGTGGATCCGATAGGGAGTGATGCTCTCCCTCTAGCTTGAACCAGGCATGAGCCGTGTATTCTGCGTCCGCCATCGGGACAAGCTCACCAG
>CAZZCS010000102.1:0-7878 GCA_964652645.1 uncultured Candidatus Cloacimonadota bacterium
ATCAGGTGGGTTCGAGAACACACTTGATACACGCCTGATACACGCTTGATACACGCCTGATATACGGATGACTCTATCTGACGGAGCCATAAAACTTCAATTGAAGTATTATGATTCACAAACAAGTTGACAGAATAGCACTTTACCCCAAACCTGTTCGTATGGAATAGTTATATAGATAGGGGTGAAGACTTTGTTTAGACAAATACTTGTATCATATCTACGTGAATTACAGAAGATTATTAATCGTGGTGACGCACGTGAAGAGTCCTTTTATCACTGTTTGAAGGACATGATTGATGCCTATGCCAAAGAAAATAAGATCAGTAAGTGTGAAGTAAGCATTTTGCCCAAGGCTACTGAAGCTGGAAATCCGGACTTCCGGATCTGGGACGGAAAAGCCCATCTCACTGGTTATATCGAAGCAAAGAAACCAGAGACTTACAACCTCGATCCCATTGCTATCAGCGAACAGCTCAAACGCTACCTGGGTACTTTCCCCAATCTCATCCTCACAAACTTCTATGAGTTCCGGCTCTATCAGCATGGGATCTTTGTTGATAGTGTAACTGTCGCCAGTCCGATCAATGCCATCCAGTTGAATATCGCACCCCCGATCTCTCATGTTGACGAGCTTGCCTCTTTGCTTGATCGCTATTTCAGCTTTTCCCTTCCAGCTATCACCGACCCCAAAAGCCTGGCTAATGCACTAGCCAAACGAACACGCTTCTTAAGGGACGAGATCATTACCATTGAACTGGCAGTAGAGGAGATGCAAGGCAAGAAAGTGCTACTTAGCTTCTACGAGTCCTTCAAAAAGCTACTGATCAACAACCTTACCATTGATCAATTTGCAGATCTCTATGCCCAAACCCTCACTTATGGCATCTTTGTGGCTCGTACCCGCAGTGAGGGTGAATTCAACCGTGAACTGATCCATAAATACATCCCCGGCACTCTGGGCATCCTGAAAAGCATCTTCCGCTTCATTTCATTGGAAGAGCCACCCCAAGCGCTGGCAGTCCTGATCGATGACATTGCGGATATCCTCTTCAACACAGATATCCAGAAGATCCTGCACCGCTTCTACACAGAAGGTAAGGGCAAAGACCCCATCGTCCACTTCTATGAGACTTTTCTCAGCGAATACGACCCCGCCCTGAGAGAAAAGCGGGGAGTCTATTACACTCCCGAACCTGTGGTACGCTACATTGTGGGTAGTATTCACAGTCTCTTACAAAGTCACTTCTCCAAAGAGGATGGACTAGCCTCTGCTGATGTAACGATTCTCGATCCCGCAGCGGGAACTCTCACCTTTCCTGCCGAGGCTATCAAGCTGGCCATTGAGACACACACAGCCAAATACGGCAGCGGGAGTATTCATAAGCTGATCAAAGAACATATCCTGCCCCACTTTTATGCCTTAGAACTTATGATGGCACCTTATACAGTGGGGCATCTGAAGATCAGCTATCTCCTGGCAGAACACGATTATGAACTAAACGAAACTGAACGTTTCAAGCTCTATCTTTCCAATACCCTCGAACCTGATACTCCAGAGCAGATATCCCTACCCATAGCTCACGACATCAGTGATGAATGCGCGATGGCGAACAAGGTAAAACATCAAGACCCTATTTTGGTGATCATGGGTAATCCACCGTATAGCGGAGCCAGTGAAAATAGCAATGCCTGGACGGAAAGCTTGCTCAAGTCTGACCTGGATGGCGCACAAAGTTATTATACTGTTGATGGTAAGCCCTTGGGTGAAAAGAACCCAAAATGGCTACAAGACGATTATGTAAAGTTCCTGCGCTTTGCCCAATGGAAGATCCACAAGGCAGGTAAGGGTATTGTTGGCATGATCACCAATCATGGATATCTGGACAATCCTACCTTCAGGGGGATGCGCCAAAGCCTGATGAATACCTTTGATGAAATCTATGTACTCGATCTGCATGGAAATGCCAAGAAGAAAGAAAGCTGCCCTGATGGTAGCAAGGATGAGAACGTCTTTGACATCCAGCAGGGAACCGCCATCATCTTGATGGTCAAAGGCATAAGCGCTAAAGAGAAAAAGGTCAGCCACCACGAGCTTTTCGGATTACGCCAATTCAAATATGACTGGCTGGATAACAATCAGTTTCATGCCAAGTCTTATCAGGTATTGAGCCCTTCTTCGCCCTTCTATCTATTTCATCCTGAAGCTACAGGCAATGAGCATTATCTCAAATGGACAAGCCTGCCGGAGATCTTTCCTGTAAATAGTGTGGGGATCGTTACAGCTAGAGATGCACTCACGATCAAGGATACGCCAAACCAGGTGCGCAAGACCATTCACCACTTTGCATCGTTGGACCCAGAAACAGCAAGAATGGCATTCAAACTGGGCAAAGATGCCAGAGACTGGAAAGTGGAATATGCTCAAAAAGACTTGAAAGACAGTGGACTGAACGATGAGAACATCGTCCCCATCCTCTATCGTCCCTTTGATACAAGTTATACCTACTACACGGGTAAAAGCAGAGGCTTCCATTGTATGCCACGCAACGAGGTAATGAGGCATATGCTGGAGGAGAATGTGGGGATGGTTATTGGTAGGCAGGGTCTTGCTGTAGGTGACAACCAACTGTGGAATCTGGTAACCATCTCTCAGAGCATTACAGATTTCAATCTCTTTTATCGTGGAGGCGGTTTGATAGCCCCCATTTACATCTACCCAGACGAACACAAAGACGACATCTTTGCCAGCTCTGAGCGGGAGTACAATATCGCTCCTGAGCTTTTAGATAGATTAAGTAAGCTATGGGAGCAGTTCGAGCCGGAGCAGTTATTCTATTACGTCTATGCCGTCCTGCATAGTAGCAGCTACAGGGAGCGCTATGCCCAGTACCTCAGGATGGATTTCCCGCGAATTCCCTTCATGGATGATTATGAGCTGTTTTCCAAGCTGGCAGATTTTGGTAAAGAGCTTGCCGATATCCATCTCTTGAAAAGCCCCCGGCTCAATCCACCTCTGGCCAGATTTCAGGGCAACGGCTCCAATGACACAGTGGAATTTATCAAGTATGATGAGGACACCTTCACCCTGCAGATCAACCCGGATAAGTACTTTGAGGGCATCACTCCAGAGCTTTGGAGCTATCACATAGGCGGCTATCAGGTGCTAAATAAATACCTCAAAGACCGCAAGGGTAAGACCCTGAGCGATCCAATCCATTACTGCCGGATGGTAACAGCCATTGCACTAACTATCGATCTTCAGGCTCGAATAGATAAAATCATTGGAACCATTTTTCCATAGAAAAGCCTGGGGTGCACTGGCATTTCTATTAGTTGTTTGGTCTTATTGACACATATCCAAAAAAGCACCTCACAAATGGAGGTGCTTTCTATCTATGAAGCTAAGAATTTGTTTAGTAGCTGACTTTGGTATTGATCTTCTTGAATCTAGCCGGGGCAACCCCATGCGAGAGCTGCATTGCCTGTCCCGGTTCGCCCTTGCCGCAGTGGAAGGTGCCATAATAGCCCCATTCTTCGGGTCCGCAGATGCGGTCGCAGGAGTTCCAGAAGTCTTGGGTGATTCCGAAATAGGTGGGTTCTTTGACGATTCCGGTAATCTTACCATCTTCGATCTTATAGCCTATCTCTGTGGTGAACTGGAAGTTGTTTCGATTATCGTCGATAGACCAGGTTTTGGTGAAATCGACGTAGTAGCCGTGTTCTGTCTCGGCTATCAGCTCATCCAGGCTGCCTTTAACAGGAGCGATACAGAGGTTTGTCATGCGGACCAGAGGGAAATCGTCGCCAAAGGAGGCCTTCATATTGGAGCTAGGTTCCAGATCCAGCATCTGGGCGATATGACGCGAGGTCTGCTGATCTTTGAGGATACCGTCTTTGATGATGTCCACTCTTTTGCCGGGGACGCCTTCGTCGTCTATGGGATGGTAGCCCAGGCCACGAACGTCTGAGCTATCGCTATAGATGGTGAGGATATCGGAGCCATACTTGAAATTGCCCAGCATGGCAGGTTTGATAAAGGTTTTGCCTGCGTAGGAAATCTCCATGCCAAAGATGCGGTCTGCCTCTGTGGCGTGGCCGACTGATTCGTGCAATTGCAAGGCCAGGTGTCCACCACCGATGATGATATCTGCCTTTTCGTCTGTGATCATGGGAGCTGTGAGCAGGTCCACGGCTTCTTTGAGAATCCGATCTGTATTTTCCTCGAATTTTTGATCGTAAAAGAGCTCAAAGCCAGCTCTGCCAGCGCTCATGTGTCCGGGCCAGGTACGGCTCTGGATCTGGCCGCCATCAGAAGCCACGGCCATCATCATGGGCAGGGTGTTGTAATAGCTGGTGTGGCTATAGCTGCCCTCGGTATTGATATAGTACTTTTCCTGCCGGGTAAATTCTGCCATCACCATGGAGTGTACGATCTTGCCATCCGGCTTGATTTTTGTAGCCAGACTGCCGAGGAAATCCATCTTCTCATCCTGGTTCATACTGAAAGGATTGATTTTGGGCATGTGATGATACTCGGCAATGGTGGGCTTCAGGGGCTTGAAATTTACTGGATCTTTGATGAAGTTGCTGCCGTGTCTGGCGTTTGAAATGGCTTTTTGGATGAGCTTTTCGATATTTACAGGATCGATATTGCGGGAGCCTGCAAAGCCCCAGCAGCCGTTGACCAGCACTCTGATACCAATGGCAAAGGAATCGACATCACTGTCGTAACTGCGCAGAAAGCCGTTTTGAAAATAGATACCTTCGCTATCAGTTTTGGTGATGCGGATATCGGCAAACTGGACAGCAGGAATACTGAGTTTTTCTATGCTTTGTTTTAATAGATGTTCCATCTTTACCTCACTAAATGGTCTTCGTCGAGGACGTGATATTAAAGTCTTTCACTACTACATGAGGCGCTTTCACCGCTTCGATATCAAAGAATTCATAGTTTCCGGAGAAGGGGATCGTGTAGCCACGGTCTTCCAGGAGGAGGATGTTTTTGAGAATCCTCTCTATGCGTTCGGTAAAACGCAGGTTGTTTACCACTTTGCTGATCTTGCCGTTCTCGATCAAGAAAGTTCCGTCCCGCGTGAGGCCTGTGAGCGAGGTTTCTTTGACATTGATAAAATTCATATAGTGCAAGCTGGAGATATAGAGTCCGTTCTGGATAGAGCCAATCATTTCATCCAGATTCTTGTCTCCGCCCTGCATCACGATGCAGTTGCCGGAGTTTCCATTTTCTTCGATTCCGGTTTTGTGAGAGTAATAGCAATCTGCCATGAAGTTTTTGTAGATTCCCTTTTCGATCAGAGGCAGTTTCTGGTAGAGATGGCCTTCATAGCTATAGCTGCTGCTGATGACGTCTGGATCGGTGGGATCGTCCGTAATTGTGATGTTTTCGGGGAAAACTTGTTCGTTCAATTTGCCCTCGAAATAGCTGCTATGTTGATCCAGAGAGCGAGCGGTCATGCTGCTGGTGAAGTATTGGACAAATTCGGCAATGCAGCGAGGGGCCAGCACCACGTCGTATTGACCAGCCGGGACATCCACGATTTCTCCACCGCCAAAGCGAACTTTTTGAACGAGGCGGGCGCTGAAATCCACAGGATCAAAACGACTGAAGTCCTCGCCTCCAAAAGTCTCCAGTACTGTCACCTGGCTTTGGTTGTGCACTGCTTTTACTTCCAGATAGATGGGTGAGGATTGGGAGCTTTTATTCACTCCGTTACTGTTCCGAATCTCCAGAGTGCTCTTATTACAGATGAAGGTGCCATAGATCTTGAAGTCGAAGGGAGCGACTGCATCTGCAAGCTTCTGGAGGATTTCGGTTTTGGTCGAAAGCGGGATGGCGCTAATGTTATCGAAGCTCTGAGTCTGTTCTGCCAGACGCAGATCTGTCTCGATATCGACAAAATCAGGATCTTCGGGCAGGGAATCAATAATGGCCAGTGCTTTTGCCATAGCTGTGTCAATTTTGGCGATATCCGGGTTGTCGATATTGAAAGAATAACTCTTCTTACCTTTGTAGATTCTCACCGAGGCAGAGACGTTTTCTTTGCTGATGTTATAGTTCGTCTGGCTTTGGAAAAAGCGGAGAAAATCCGTCTGCCAAAGTCTTTTGTAGATAACCCACTTCAGTTCTTTGTGCTTTGAAACTGAGTCGATCAGGTGTTTAATGGGATCTGTCATTTATCTACTCCTTTGTTGAATCTTAAAAAGTTTGGGGGATCGTGGGAGGCCTAAATCCAGGTGTTGTTGTTGTGCCTGCGCTTGGGGCTATGAGTCCGGGGCACAAAGCTCCCCTTACGAATAAGCCCATTGGGAGAGCTCACCTCTTCGCCTCTGATCCATATCGAGGTAAAAGCGCCAGTAAGCTCCAGGGTCTCACCGCTCTGGGTCACGATATCCGTCTGGGTGCTGAGATTGGGATCGTAGATCACAAAGTCGGCATCAGAATCGATATCTATGCACCCTTTCTGGGGGTAGATGCCAAGGCGTTTTGCAGGATTCTCAGAGGTCATCTTCACGCAGCTATGGAGAGTGTATTTGCGCTTCTTCCACAGCTCAGACAGTGCCCAAAGGTAGGAATAACGCATAAGGCTACAATCCACTCCGCTGTAAATACCGGGAAGGCTGCCAGCTTGAGAGGGCAAAACCGCATGATTTGAAAGGATATATATCTTGTTCAGCCGGAAGAGTTCCAGTAGCTCAGGTAGCCTTTCTGTCAGATTTAGAGGTAGGGTATCAGGACGCTTGACATCGCTGAAAATGTGCATGAGATCCAGCACGTTCAGGGCAAAAGAGATGTCTGAGCGCTTGGAAATTCCGTTGATGAAATCAATCGTATCGTAATCCACGACGCGAGGCAGATGGATGGGGTTTTCCTGCATGCGGCGCAGCAGCTTTTTGATCGCGGATAACTGGGCTGCGGAACTGTACTGCTTGCTCTCTTTGAGGTCATAACCCTGGTAGGAAAAGGAAGTATCGGAATCGTAGATATCCAGAAAGAGATCCATAATCTCCGTGAAAGAGATATCGGTAATGGCATCGTTGACCGAGGGATTCATCAAGAGCAAACCCACCACACCATTGGCCCACAGTTCCTGAGCAGCTTCGCTATGATAGGGGTAATCGTCTATATCGACGTTGCCCCAAAAAGCCAGATCACAATAGCTGTGCTCGTTGCAGAGGGCCTTCAGGCTTTCCAGCCGCGAGGTCTCAAAGATGGGCTCTTCATTGAGATAGCTCATCTCAGCGAGAGTTGTCCATCCTCCTGATAGAGCTATCTTTGTGGCATCCTGCAGATCATTGGAGCTGCTTTGGATTGGCCCCAGAAGGTGGGAGTGGATATCGACTGCGCCAGGAAGCAAGAGCTTTCCTTCCAGATTGATGGTCTCTACCGGTTCTTCTGTCTCTATGAGCTCTTTGCTGATCTTGATTATGGTCTGATCAAAGAGCACATTTACTCTTTTCAGAGCTGCAGAACTGGTAGGGATAGTAGCATTCAAAAAAAGTTTCATATTCTACGCCATTATATTTATACCGGCGTCCACATAGTGGACTTCCCCGGTAACACCAGAGGCCAAATCCGAAACCAGATAGATTGCGGAACCCGCAATATCTTCCAGAGTAATGTTTCGGGACAAGGGGGCATTTTTTTCGATGCGTCTTTGCATCTGGCTCAGGCCACTAATGGCCAGAGATGAAAGAGTGCGGATGGGGCCTGCCGAGATGGCATTGACTCGTATGCCACTGCTGCCCAGGCTGTGGGCAAGATATCGAACGCTTGCCTCCAGCGCTGCTTTGGCTACGCCCATAACGCCGTAATTTGGTACCACTTTCTGAGCTCCGTGGTAGCTGAGAGTGAGAATC
>CAZZCS010000103.1:0-7875 GCA_964652645.1 uncultured Candidatus Cloacimonadota bacterium
CTATGTGCTTGCAGGAGAAACATATAAATGCTTAAAGTGGTAAAGTTGGGTTAAGGCCAGTGGAGCATGATCCCACTGATCTTCATAAGTTTGTCTCTTAACTTCAGTCCGAAGTTTAGTTTCTTGCCTGGGTCAAAGCGGTAATCACTTCTTGATTAAAGCTTGATGAACGCTACCTGCAGGGAAGGAGTGCACATGCTGGATTGAAGTCACTGAATTTCAACACCTTACTGGTTCTCAAAGATCTACAAACCTCTGCTTCTGGCAGACACATGTTTCATCCCCCAGTAGTGTCTACCTAAAAAATATTCTAGCTCCTCAAACTGTCTCATCTCTTTCACTATCTGCATGTTAGAACACTTCTTTCCAACAGATCTTCTCAAAAAATAACGTCATGCGTGCATTTAAATCTTGACAACTGAAACCCTGTGTCATATAAGAACCACAGGAACTCATTAAAACTCAAAAAAACTCACGCATGTTCATAGAGAGCTCAGCGAACATGCTTTATTACTCAAGGCTGAGCACACATTGTACGAAAAGGATAAAAAAGGTCGTCGTAATGTCCGGTGAATTTTTAGGTATCTTCGAGAACTCGGTTCATAAGCAGCGAGTGATCATTCCGGCAAGTTTCAAGAAGAAATTTGCAGCGGAGGCAAATCGCTCGGTCGTCGTGACTATTGGTCCGGATAACACAATAGCTATCTACCCTCTTGATAGTTGGGCAGATACGTTATCGCGTTTAAAAGCCGGAGATGAGACCAGCAGATCCCTAAGAACCCATTTAATGGCTTTTGCCATGACCGAGCAGGAGCTAGAGGGTCCGGGACGTATCCGCATTCTGGACTATCTGCTAAAGGAAACAGGGATAACAGACAGCGTGGTGATCAAAGGGGAGGGACACTATATAACCCTTTGGAACCCTGAAGCTTATCAGGAAACTCGCCGGAAGAAACTCGAGCATCATCGCAAAACATTTAGTGCGGAAGATTATCAGATATGAGCCAGTACCACAATCCGGTAATGCTAAAAGAATGCGTGGAATTCCTGAATATACGCAAGGGTGGAATCTATGTAGATGCCACTTTGGGTGGGGGTGGTCACAGCCTAGCCATTATATCCAAGCATCCGGATGTTCAGCTCTATGCTTTTGACCAGGACGCAGAGGCTATTGAACACGCTGGTCAAGTCTTGCAGGACTATTCAGACAGAGTGAGTCTTATCCATTGTAACTTTAGAGATTTACGTACTGTACTCGCGCTCAGGAAAATCAAGACAGTTGATGGAATCCTTTTTGACCTTGGCGTTTCGTCTCATCAGTTCGATGATAAAAGTCGGGGTTTTAGTTTTGAATCGGACAATCCGCTCGATATGAGAATGGACAAGAGGCAGGAAACTACAGCTCGAGACCTGATCAACGAACTTTCAACTAGCGAACTTGTAAAGATCTTCAAAGAATACGGCGAGGAAAGGCATTCAACCCGGATAGCCCGTGCCATAGAAAAAGCCAGGACAGCAAGACCACTAGAGACCACTCAAGAACTGGCAAGCATTGTTGAGAGCGTCCTGGGAGGAAATCCAAAAGACGTGATCAAATCCAAAGCTCGCATCTTCCAGAGCCTGAGAATCTATCTGAACCGGGAACTGGATATATTGGAAAGCACCATCAAAGATAGCATAAACATCCTGGCTCCAGGCGGCAGAATAGTTATTCTCAGCTATCATAGCCTGGAAGATAGATGTGTCAAAAACCTATTTCGCAATGCAGCCAAAGGCTGTGTTTGCCCACCGCAGGTAATGAAGTGTATCTGCAACAAGAAGCCCTTACTCAAAGTTATAACAACCAAGCCCCTTGAGGCTACTGTAGAGGAAATCAAGGAAAACTCCAGATCCAGAAGCGCAAAACTGCGCGCCGCAGAAAAATTAGGAACGAGCACAGATTCACTGGGGAGACGAGATGAAAGGTAGATTGATTATCATTGCAATTGCCACGTTTATGGCAGTTTTTATTCATTATTTCAATGGCAACAAAGTTGTTCATTACACCAAAGAGATGTCTGCCCTCGAAAAAACCGTAAATGCTGAGAGCAACATCAATACTGAGCTGTTAGTCGAGCTCGACGACATGAAATCTGGCAGACACATATCAAGCCTGGTTACTGTCGAACTGAACAACTTTATCTCAGGCACAAAAAAAGGTAGCGTGATTTACGTACACGAGCCATCAGCCAGACAGGATAAGAGTAACTATTGTATAATCGACCTCTTTGCCTCTCGCGCAGAAGCAAAAACCATCACTGTTATCCCTGATTGATATGAAATCTCGCTTCTATATCATGGTCGGTCTTTTCGCCATTATATCTTTGGTATGGATGGCGTATCTTTTTAGCATTCAAGTACTTGATCCGCTCGAACTATCTGGATTCAGGAGGCTTCGCTACGTCCCGGAAAAGGAGATTCTCATTCCCAAGCGGGGAGCGATTTACGATTCCAAAGGCGACTTGCTGATCAGTTCCATCAGCTTTTATCAAGTCGACATAGACCGGGGGCAGATTGATAAGTGGGCTAAAAGAAACGATCAGACCCTTGACGAAGCTTATCAGAAAGTAAGCGAAATCTTCAGCAAAAACACCTCACTCACTCAGGAATTTGTCATGCGGAGACTCACGATGGGAAACCGCTTGACGTCCATTCAGATCAGCAATCGAATCAAAGAATCCGAGCTGGACAATCTGATCAAAGATTTTCGAGAAGCCAGAATTGGCGGTCTTCTAAACAACTTTAGCTATATGCGGCGCATCTATTCCAAGGATAGGCTGGCTGCCCGGGTACTGGGCTCCGTGAGAGAGTACTCTGATGGCGGCCCTCAAGGATCTGCTGCATCGATTTACAAGTTATCTGGAATCTGCGGAATCGAGGCGAGCGCAGATCAAGCTCTATCTGGAGAATACGGTTGGCGCGAGATTGTGCTGGACGCAAACAACGAAAGAGTCCCATATCCAAACCTGCGTGATAAGAAACCCCAAAATGGCAATAATGTCTGGCTTACAATCGATTCCCGAATTCAGGAAATTGTGGAAGAAGCGCTCAATAACGGATTGGACGAGTATCATGCAAAGAATGCTGCAGCGGTGGTGATGAACCCCAAAACGGGGAAAATCATTGCTATGGCTGGAATCTCTGCCACCGATAGGAGCGAAGCCCCCAATCTTGTCCGGACTAAGCCAAACATACCTGTCAGTTTCATGTTTGAGCCTGGGTCCACGATGAAACCTCTAACAATAATTCCAGCTCTTGAAAACAAGCTTGTCAAGCCCACGGAAAGAATTCCTGTGGGGGAATTGCGGATTGGAAGACGTAGAATTAAAGATACGCATCATTATGAGCCTCTTACCATCAGAGAGATTATTGCCAAATCCAGCAACGTTGGCGTTGTCAAAATAGCCGATCGGATCGGGTCGCAGAAGATGTATGAGAAACTGATTGCTTTGGGCTTTGGGCAAAAGACTGGGCTTGGGATTTTTGGTGAGACCAGCGGTATTTTTGCCAAACTGGAAAACTGGGATGGGTACTCCTTGCACTCCATTTCTTTTGGCCAATCCATTTCTGTAACGGCGATTCAGCTTAATAATGCATATTGCGCTGTTGCCAATGGTGGACGCCTCATGAAGCCCTATATTATAGATTCATATCGCGATGAAGAAGGAAATATTATTGAGCAGTTCGAGCCGATTGTGCTCAGACAAGTCTCGACCAAAGCCGCTGCAGACACAGTGAGATCATACCTGCAAAGCGTGGTGGATAGTGGCACGGGACGAAACCTCAAGCTGAACTATGTAACTCTCGGTGGCAAAACTGGTACTGCCCAAAAGAAGCTCGAGGGCATGCACGGTTATGCTGGAGACAAGTATACTTCCGTCTTTACAGGCATGTTCCCGGTCGAGAATCCTGAATACGTGATCACGGTTCTTTACGATGAGCCTGCTCGTGGATTACACTATGGTAGCTTGAGCGCTGCTCCGACCTTCAAAAAAATCGTAGAGAACATCCTCTTTATGCCTGATAGTAATATCCTGCCTTTTAGCAACAGACTGATGGAGAATTCTCTTTCCATGCCAGATTTGGTCGGTCAATCTCTCCAGAGAGCAGAGTACCTTTTAAACCAGTATGGGTTCAAGTACAAGATTGAAGGGCCAGATTCAGCCTCGGTCGTAATAGATCAATTCCCAAAGCCAAATGTGGCTGTGGATATGCATCATCCTATTACAGTCAAGATTGGCAAGAGCGTCAATCCGAAGCTTCCTGTGATTGAGCAGGGTGTGATGCCAAACCTGATTGGCCTCACAGTAAGAAAAGCTCTGCAGTATGCGGCCCAGCATCAGATTAATGTCAAGATTAACGGCATGGGAATTGTGCGTAGCCAATCCATCCTGCCTGGTTCGAGAATCATCTCGGGAGCATCATGCAAAATCGAGGCTTCGATATGAAAGTATCAGACTTTATTAATCTGCTGAAAGAGCACAATCTCTATCTCGGCAGTTCTGCAGCGGTAGACCATTTCAATGGAGACATCCATACAGATAACAGGTCTCTTAAACAGGGCGATGCCTTCGTCTGCGTGAAAGGTTTTAATATTGACGGACACAGTTTTGTGAATGATGCCATTCTGCGAGGGGCTACCCTGATTATACACGAAGATGAGCTCTCTTGTGGAGTAGGTTCCATTCGCGTCAAAGATAGCAGGAAAGCTGCTGCTCTGGCCTGCAAAATCAGGTACAATGACCCGAGCTCAAAGTTTTGTCTCATTGGGATCACCGGTACGAATGGCAAGACAACTGTAAGCCAGTTACTGTACCAAACTCTGTCCCTAATGGGGCTAAACTGCGGACTTATTGGTACACTGGGCTACTACATCGGTGATGCCCACTACCCCACCAGACACACAACTCCGGATATCGTAGAATTGAATGCAATCTTCAACCACATGCTATCCGAAGGCGTGACTCACGTCGTCATGGAAGTATCTTCTCACGCAATAGCGTTGGATCGGGTTTATGGCTTGAGCTACGACTATTGCCTGTTTACAAACCTGGGTAGAGACCACTTGGACTTTCACAAAGATATTGAGGACTACGCTGCCACCAAAGCCAGATTTTTCTATGATAACCCTTCAAGTACCAGCATCATCAACCTTCAAGACAGGGTGGGCGGAGAGATATATCACTCCCTCAAGTCCAGAGGAAGCTCTGTTTATTCAATTTCAGAGGACTCAGCAGAGTTCATTCTGCAAAACTGTAGCTATACGCTGACGCAAAGTCGCTACGAACTGCTTTTCGAAAATCGGATCCTAAGCGCCCATACTCAGTTACTCGGCTCTTATAACGTACGAAACACTGCTATGGTGCTGGCAGTATCGGTATTACTGAAGCTAAACCTGGAAAAGGTTTTGAGTATCCTGGCGACTCTCAAAGCACCTGCTGGACGCTTTGAATCCGTGCCCAATTCCAGGGGGATTGGTGTCTTCGTGGATTATGCTCACACACCAGATGCAATAGATAACGTACTGAGAGCCCTCGCTGATCTACCCAAACGCAGAGTACTATGCCTGATCGGAGCTGGTGGCGACAGAGACTCAGGGAAAAGACCTCTAATGCTCAAAGTCGCCATGCAAAACAGTGACGCAGTCATTATCAGCAATGACAATCCAAGATTTGAAGACCCGGCAGAAATCATTCAAGGCATTATCAGAGACACTGATCTTTGGCTCCCCTGGTGGATCATTCGGGATCGGAAAGAAGCGATTCATGCAATCCTGCGTCTGGCCCAACCAGGTGATCTCGTTGTGATATGTGGCAAGGGGCATGAAACATATCAGGAAATCAAAAACGTCAGGCAGCACTTTGACGATCGTGAAATCGCCCAAGCTTTCCTTGATCAACCGAATACAAGAGATACAGACGCTTTAATTTTACCCATCGACAGCATGATGCTGGAAATCTTGTATAACCAAAACCTCGATAGTAATGACTATGATAACCTAATCCATTATATCTCACATGATACCAGGTCGTTGAAACCCGCATCACTATACTGTGCCATCAAGGGTGAAAACTTCGATGGACACAAGTATATCCCTCAAGCTCTGGAAGATTGCTCAAATTATGCCATCAGTGAGCAGGATATCGATATGGTGGATGGGAAGTGTTTCAAAGTCGCCAGTTCTCTTGAAAGCTACGGCATGATCTGCAAGAAATATCTGCTTATGTTCTCCCCCTATAAAGTTGCTCTTACAGGCAGTACAGGAAAAACAACTTGTAAGGAGATGATCTATCAAGTGCTTTCACAAAAAGGGCAAACCCTGAAGAGTGAGAAGAACGAGAACAATATAATTGGTCTCTGTAAAACTATTCTTCGAATCAAGCCCTGGCATGAATTTGCGGTATTTGAACTGGGTACAAACCATTTTGGAGAGATCGCCACTCTCAGTGAAGTATGTTTTCCAGATCTAGGGATGATTCTAAACATCGGCCCTTCGCACCTGGAAGCCTTCATAGACGAGGATGGAGTATTTGCAGAGAAATCTGCCTTGTTCAATAGACCCCTGCTTCAAAAGATTTATCCTGCAGACGATGATAGATTCCGAGAATACAGACTCTCAGGCATTTCCATAGGGTATAGTGAAGATGCCGATTATAGAATTTCTGAAGTTACTTCTGTAGGAGAAAAGACTCATTTCAAGCTCAACGGAGATGAGTATAGTATCCCATACGAAATGCAATACTTTGCTCTTAATGCTGCCTATGCCATCGTTACAGGCTATGTCTTGGGTTTTGATAGAGATTCTATCCGTACAGCTCTAAGCAGCCCGGTCCATCTCTCGCAAAGGATGCAGATCGAAAAGAATGGCCTCCATACCCTAATCATCGATTGTTACAATGCAAATCCTGTCTCGATGCTAAATGCTATTGAACATTGGAATAGCATCTGTCCGGGTCAACCACATATTGCAATTTTGGGCGACATGCTGGAGCTGGGATCAAAGAGTGCCATGTATCACAATATGATTGCAGCGGTGCTTATCGAGACGAACTGTGATTATCTTGTTACTGTCGGTGCTCTGGCAATTCACTATCAACCTCAGGACGCAAAAGTACAGACCCAACACTTTGAAAACGTGCAAGGCTTGATCGAATCCAGGATATTCCAAGACTGGGATCCAAACTCCTGTATCCTGATCAAAGGTTCTCATGGCGTTCATCTGGAACTGCTGGTTCCCCACCTCAGAAAGGGAGAATTGTAATGCTATATCACCTCTTGTATCCACTTGCTTCCTACAGTATCCTCTTCAACGTCTTTAGATATGTCACCTTCCGCTCCATCGGAGCCTTTATTACCTCGTTGATCTTTTCACTAATCGCCGGCCCTGCCATCATACGCGTACTGGTGAAGAAATCTGCCGTCGAGCATATTGCTGAAGACGTCCCTGAAAGGCATCGAATCAAGCAAGGAACTCCCACAATGGGTGGCCTCATCATCCTGATTTCTTTGCTAGTCTCGTCTCTGTTGTGGAATGTGCTTACAAATAGCGCTATCATAATGATGTATCTCACGACGATCTGGCTGGGTGTATTTGGATTTCTAGATGACTATCTCAAAAACTTCGTGAAGCTGAAAACAGGATTGATCCCCAAGTATAAGCTCTGGGGTCAGATTGGAATCTCGATAATCCTGTCTTTGGCTATATACTATAATAGTAGCAATACAGAGAATGTGACCTATCTGCAGATTCCCTTCTTCAAAGATATGTATCTATATCTGGGTTGGGCTTTTATCCCATTCTTGGTCTTTATGATTGTGGGTACTTCCAATGTTCCT
>CAZZCS010000104.1:0-7847 GCA_964652645.1 uncultured Candidatus Cloacimonadota bacterium
CTGCGCTATTATCGACTTCCAGGATGTCGATGGGGTCTTCTTTTTCCAGGCGATACTTGTTCACTCCTACGATGGTTTCCGTTCCAGAATCAATCTTGGCTTGTTTCCGGGCGGCAGCTTCTTCTATTCGCATCTTTGGCAGGCCAGTTTCTATGGCTTTGGCCATTCCACCCAGAGCTTCGACTTCCTTGATGTGCTCCCAGGCTCTATGCATAAGCTGATCTGTAAGGCTTTCTACATACCAGGATCCTGCCCAGGGGTCGATAACCTTGGTGACCAGGGTTTCGTGCTGGAGATAGAGCTGGGTGTTACGGGCAATCCGGGCCGAGAAATCCGTTGGCAGAGCAATTGCTTCGTCCAGAGAATTGGTATGCAGGGATTGCGTATGTCCCATTGTGGCAGCCAGTGCTTCTATGCAGGTGCGGGTAATATTATTGTAGGGATCTTGCTCTGTAAGACTCCAACCTGAGGTTTGGGAGTGAGTTCTAAGGGCCATGGATTTGGGATTCTTGGGATCAAACATCTTTACGATTTTGGCCCAGAGAATTCTGGCAGCACGAAGTTTTGCCACTTCCATGAAGTAATTCATCCCCTCTGCCCAGAAGAAAGAGAGGCGGGGAGCAAAGGTATCGATTCCGATTCCGGCAGAGATCCCAGCCCGGATATATTCCAAGCCATCAGCCAGTGTATAAGCCATTTCCAGATCCGCAGTAGCTCCTGCTTCGTGCATGTGATAGCCGGAGATACTGATGCTGTTAAATTTTGGCATATACTTTGAGGTAAAGCTAAAGATGTCTGCGATTATCTGCATGGATGGCAGAGGAGGGTAGATATAGGTATTACGCACCATGTACTCTTTGAGAATGTCGTTCTGGATAGTACCTGTGAGCTGTTCCCACTTTACTCCCTGTTCCTCAGCAGCCACTATGTAAAAGGCCATGATAGGCAATACAGCGCCGTTCATCGTCATGGATACCGACATCTGATCCAGAGGGATATGATCGAAGAGAATCTTCATGTCCAGAATGGAATCCACGGCCACTCCAGCTTTCCCAACGTCTCCAACCACCCTGGGATGATCCGAATCATAACCTCGGTGGGTAGCAAGATCAAAGGCTATCGAAAGTCCCTTCTGTCCCATGGCCAGGTTTCTTCTGTAAAAGGCGTTGCTCTCCTCTGCTGTAGAAAATCCTGCATATTGCCGGATCGTCCAGGGTCTTTGAATATACATGCTGGGATAGGGCCCACGAAAGAAGGGAGGCAAGCCCGAAAGATAATCGAGCTGAGGCAGTCCCTTCGTATCTTCTGCAGTATATACAGGTTTTACATCTATCTGTTCATTGGTACGCCAGGTAGGCTTATCAATCTTTTTATGAGGCGTGTCTGTAGCTTCAAAGCTGGGGTTCAATTTTGTGAAATCAGGTTTCATTTGACCACCTCCATCATCTGGGCAATCTGTTTCAAGGTGCTATAAGTGTTTGCTTTGAGATGGATGAAAACCTTCACCCCCTGGTTTTGGTAGGTCTCTACCATATTGGCAGGGTACCCGGCCAGGATGATGACACTTGTGCCAGATTTCTGGCAGATTTCCTCGACGATTGTGAGATAGGTGTCGTCTCCTGCACAGATGCATAGTGCTTTGGCTTCAGAGGCTTGATAAGCCTCCAGGGCGGTCTGCACATCATCATAAGCTCCGCTATTAATCACATTAAAACCTGCCACTTGCAGGAATCCAACAGAGAAATCTACTCGTGGCTTGATCTGAGCCAGCTTGCCGATATTGCACATAAAGATAGATTTATTAGCCGGGCTGTTTTGAACATCCTGTCTCAAAGTCTCGATATTCTGCATAGCTCTTCTACTGGTGAGCTTGCCACTTTTCAGACCTGCTCCTTCTCCAAAGCCCAAAGCTGATGATATCTCAGATATGTTTGCGCCGTGCATCCAGGCATCTGTTATCATATCCACGAGGTAGTCGTTGCTCAAATTTTCGGATAGATATGCCAGGCTCTCATCCTTGCCGTTTCCGCTCCTGGTAGCAGCCAGTCTTTTTTGGGAGACGTTCAACCATTCTGTGGTAGTCGGGGCTGTGGCCAGGGGAGCTTCATCAGGATTTGAGTACATGTTTACGCCCACAAAAACATCGCGGCGTTTATCCACGTTTGCTGTGCGTGAGGTAGCGATCTCATCAATCATAATCTGAATGTTGCCTGCTTCCAGAGCCTTGAGCATGCCACCATGGGATTCAATCTGCTGCATGACCTTCCAAGCCTGGTCGGCTATCTCGGAGGTGAGAGCTTCAATGTAATAGCAACCGCCGGAGGGATCTACTACCCGGTCGAAATGAGCCTCTTCGCGGAGGATAATCTGCTGGTTTCTGGCTATGCGCTTGGAAAAGGGCTCTCGGGCGGAGGTAAGCTCGTTGTAGGTGCTCACATCAAGGCTATCAACCCCGCCAATTACTGCTGCAAAGGCTTCTGTAGAAGTCCTGAGCACATTTACCCAGGGGTCGTAGATGCTCTTGTTGAATTTGGCAGTTACTCCGTGAACAAAGATCTTCTGAGCTTCAGGTGATCCACCAAAGGCCTTGATCATATTGCTCCAGAGGAGTCTGGCAGCCCGTATTTTGGCAATTTCCATAAAGAAATTGGAGCCCAGGCTCAGGTTGAGCTGGAATCGAGGGGCGATCTGTTCTATTGAAAGGCCGCTATCGAGCAAGCCTTTGATATATCCGATTGCAGTAGCCAGGATGATACCAAGCTCCTGAACTGTCGATGCGCCAGCTTTTTCATAAGCGCTACCATCGAGGCAAATGGTTTTGATATTGGGAGCTTTAAGATCTGCCCAAAACACCATCTGATACATCATCTGCCAGATACTGTCGAAATCGAGAGGAAGCTTGCCATTGGAAGCATACTCTGCTATGGGATCGAACATGACGCTGGCTTTTATAGATCTGAGGTTGTAACCTTTTTCTTTGATATAGGCATTTAGCAGTCCCAAACAAGCCACAGATATCGAACCCGAATTGAGATATACTGGCACTGCACTCAGGTCTATCTTATCCAGAAGGCAAATCAAATCACTCAGGCAGGACAGTGGCAATCCTCTATCAGTATCGGCATCGGGGATGCTTCCTTGCAGAGTAGCTGGATGAAGCTGCAGATTGAGAGCACTGAGGCCTCGATTTAGCTCGTCCAGAAGTTCTTTATTTAGCTCTTCAAGATTTGGGTTGTCCTGAAGCTGTGCTACATACCAGCCGTCTTCGAGGTAACCATTCGGACTGGTCCCTCTTACATAGGGTGCTTCGCCTGGGAGGCTCTCAAGGTATTGAATCCTGGCCAGATCTTCCTTGCGGTAGATTGGAGACAAGGTAATCCCTTCATAGGTGTTGGTTTTCATTGCCTTGTCAAAATCGGCACCTTTAAGTGTTTCCGGAACGGAGGCGAGCCACTCTTCCCAGGTAGGGGGAGTGAACTCCTGTTCCAGATTCAGGTCACTCGTAATATCCTTTTGCACGATGAATCTCCTTAATTAGTACTAATTCTATGACGCCAATTATAATATTTGGCGAAACTGGCAAGTCTTTTTTTGGTCACTCAGACTTGAGATATCAAGGCCTGAATGGGTTTCATCTCGTAGGGTGAATCTTTCTCTATGGCGTCCAATATCGCTCCTCCACCAGAGAAGAAGTAGTACTTTTCGTCGTTGATCGCTCTGGAAAACACGTCTGGAAGCAGGTCTTTGAGTTCCTGTATAGTATCGCCACCCCCATAAAGCTTGATGGCATCGGGGCAATGATCGATCAGCCTGTACATTGCCTTTGTGCCTTCCTGGAAGAGAGCTGTATAGCCCATCACAGCATTGATGAAAACGGTCTGAGCCTGGGCAAACACAGCTTTCACTTCTTCGCACTCCATGGATTTGGGATCTGCATCCAGGACGAAATTCAGGCTCGTTCCCGGTTTCAGATCTTTGATGAAGTGGGTTCTCACAGTATCAGCTCCAATCTCGGTAAAGCTATCTGATTCCACGATATAGGGTAGTTCCACTATCCTCTGGATATACTCCCCACTATCGGCGATGAACTTCTTGGCCATATTGATGTCGTCTTCACCAACTCCCTTGATGGAAATGCCGTATTTGACGCAGAGATAGGCATTGTAGATCACTCCACCCAAGATCAGATAATCAGAGATCTTGATCAAGGAGGAGAGGGGGCCGATCTTGGTATCAAATTTTGAGCCTGCTACCACGCTTACAAGAGGTCGATTCGGGTCGAAGATATTCTGCAAATTAGAAATTTCTTTCAGCATCAGCAGACCTGCATACGAAGGCAAAAGGTTGGCGACTCCTACCGTGCTGGTGTGGGCCTGCCAGGATCCAAAGGCATCATTGATATATATGTCGGCAAATTCTGCAATGGCCTCAGCCATTTGGGAGGCTCTCTCATCTTTTGCCTCTTCTCCAGCATACCACCTCGTGTTTGGAAGATACACAAAATCTGCCTTGCCTGCTTTCATAGCTTTGATTGCCTGTTTGATGTGGCTGAAATCTGTGATTCCGGCTTTGTCTTCATACGAAAAATCCGGGATAATTCCGTTGAGCTGGTATTTGCTCTTCAAGTAGCGAACAATCGGTACTACCGATTCTTCTTCGGAGATGGTGATCTCGCCAGTTTTCTTGTCCAGTGGTCTGCCAACGTGGGTCATCAATACGGGCATACCACCTTTTTTAAAGATATGAAGTAATGTAGGTATCGTAGCATCGATACGCATTGTGTCTTTGATTATTCCTTTTTTTACGACATTGTGATCCATCCGAACCAATACTACCAAGTCCCTCAAATCAGCATGGAGCATATTGGGAACGTGCATCTGTGCCATAATGTTTCTCCTCTATTATCTTATTTTATGTTTCTATCTAAAACAGTGTTGCATACTATAAGACGAAGCAAACAGGATCCAAATCTTTCATTTATTAGTCAAGGATAATTTCTGCATCCGCAGTCTAGATGGCAAAAACACTTGAGTGCTTAATCTAAAGGGGGATCAATGGGACTGGATAGTGAATCCATGCTTCTGTTCAGGGATCGTTTGTGCACTCCGTCCTGCCAGACCCCCGATATTTGGATATTTTCGTGATTTTCAGATATGACTATTCATCATACCTTCGATAAGCGTTAAGTGCGAAGCATATTATAAAAAATGGGGAAAGAGCCAGGATAGCCCTTTCCCCAGGTTTGGAGACTGTATAGCTTTATGCTTCTTTGGCAAACTCCTGATCTGCCATTTCTTGCAGGAACTGGTTCATATAGAGTTTATGATAGCTACCATTGAGCTGGATCAGTTCTCTGTGTGATCCTTCCTCTACCACTTTTCCCTTGTGCATCAGTAGGATGCGATCCACTTCCCTGATAGTAGAAAGGCGGTGGGCCACGATGATGCTGGTTCTACCGTTGAGGATTTTGTGGATGGCTTTCTGCACCATCTGTTCTGTCTCAGTATCTATCGACGCGGTAGCTTCATCTAGGATCAGCAGCGCTGGATCGGCCAGAACTACTCTTGCAAAGGAAATCATCTGCTTCTGGCCTGTGGAGAGCAGGTTTCCGGATTCGCCAACTCCATACTGGTACATACCTGGCAGAGAAGTGATGAATTCGTGCGCACCAACAGCTCTTGCTGCGTCTTCCACTTCCTGGTCATTGGCGCTCAGCTTGCCATAGCGGATGTTTTCCATGATGCTGCCCTGGAAGAGGTGTGGCACTTGCTGAACGTATCCCAACTGGCTATGGATCCAATCCATAGGTATCTCTCTGTAATCCATCCCATCAAATCGGATACAGCCACCAGTGGGCTCGTAAAACCTACAGATGAGGTTTACCAGAGAGGTTTTTCCGGTACCAGTTTCGCCGACCAGGGCTATGCTCTCGCCAGATGCGATATTCAGATTGAATCCATCAAAGATCAATTTTCCAGCGTTGTAGGCAAATGATACATTCTGCAGCTGGATTTCTCCTCTCATGCGCCTGGACTTCCATTCTGCGCTGAAGGGAGTCTCATTTTTGATCTCTGGCTTCAGTTCCAAAAGCGAGAATATTCGTTCTGCGGCAGCCTGGGCATTTTGCATTTCAGCAAAAATCCGGGCAACTTGAGAAATCGGATCAAAGAGGTGCATCGTGTAGCTGATAAAAGCAACCAGGGTGCCATAACCGATGGTCTGTGCGATCACACTGCTGCCACCTCTCCATAGTACCAGTCCGGTTCCTATCGAAGACAGAATCAAAATCAAGGGCATGAATAGGGCAGAAGCGGCAGCAGCTTTTACGCTACTGCGATACATATTCCGGTTTAAGTCCATGAATTCTGATAGATTTGCATCTTCACGCACCAGGGTCTTTGTGGTCTTGGCTCCATGTATGCATTCACCAAAGCTATTGGTAATCTGCGAGTTCAATCTGCGCACATCACGATAGGTACGCAGCATCTTTACCTGAAACTTCACACTGATCACGATCATAATCGGGATCAAGGCCACCAGGATCAAGGCGAGCTTCCAGTTCAAAACAAAGATGATGATACCCACAAAGAGCAGATTGGCAAATCCCCAGACGAGATCCACGATTCCCCAGGCAAAGGTATCTCCCAAGCGGTTGATATCTGAGGTCACGCGTGCTACCAGCCACCCAGTAGGCGTCTTATCAAAGTAACTGAAAGACATCGCTTGCAGTTTACGAAAGCAATTCTTTCTCAGTTCATAATTCATCCCCGTCTCAATTCTGCCTGCGATATCGATCAGGAGGAATACCAGACCGAACTGCAGGAGGATCACACTCAGGTAGGTGGCTGCAAAGGCCACAATCCCATCGTATCTCTTGGGGATAATCATCTTGTCTATGGCGTATCTGGTCAGAAGCGGCATTACTGCATCCAGGATGGCATTGCCAACCATTACCAGACCCAGGCTCAAAATCAATCTCTTGAACGGCAGGGCCTGGATCAGGACGCTTTTCCACAACTTCCAGTTTACGTTCCTGGCATATTCACTTTCTTTATATTGTGTACTCATTTTTTCTTCCTGTATATGCTGTTAAACAGCTTCGTTTTCGAGCTCATGCTGGATTTTCCATACTCTGGCATAGGCACCCTCAGATGCCAGTAGTTGTGTATGGGTTCCTACCTGAGCTATTTTGCCATGTTCCAGCACGACAATCCTATCGGCAATCGCTACGCTTGTAAGCCTGTGCGATATAATAATCGTGGTGGCTCTTCCTTTTCTCTTGTTCAGATTGCTCTGGATCAGGTGTTCAGTTTCAGAATCAACTGCGCTCAGGGCATCGTCCAGAATCAAAATCGGAGGATCGAGGATGAGAGCCCTGGCTATCGCAGATCTCTGTCTCTGGCCGCCAGAGAGGGTGATTCCCTTCTCGCCTATGATGGTGTCGTAACCATTCTCAAATTCCAGCACGGATTGATGTAGGGCTGCTTCCTGCGCCACTTGTTCTATCATCTGGCGAGTGGCTCCCGGGATCGCAATCCCGATGTTATCTGCCACAGAACGCGAGTAAAGGAATGGTTCCTGTAGCACTATGCCAATCTGACGACGTAACTGCTGACGGTTAAATTTATTCAAATCGACACCGTCAATTCGGATCTTGCCAGAACTCAGGTCAAAGAGACGAGGGATCAAGTTCGTCAGAGATGATTTACCAGAGCCGGTAGCTCCCAGAATTGCAATCGTCTCTCCAGGCATAATCGTGAGATTGATCTCATCCAGGATTGGATTCTCCGGCTCGTAGGCAAAACAGAGATTGATGAAATCGATCTTACCTCTGATCCTATAATCTG
>CAZZCS010000105.1:0-7713 GCA_964652645.1 uncultured Candidatus Cloacimonadota bacterium
GCGCCCGCAAACAGGACCTGGAGCACAGGGTCACTGTGTACTACCTGGACGTTTCGGGTTCCTTACAAAAATACTCCGGCCAGTTCTCAGCTTCCCTGGACTCTGTGGAAGTACCGGCTCTCTCCAAGTGCATTCCCCTGCACGGTAAAGGCACGTACTTCGATCCTGAGACCAAGCAAAAGCTCATCATCTCCTCCTATGCGCATGCATCGGCTCTACGACCAGACCAGGAACAGCAGGACTACCTGTCAGGGGAGCAGGTGGAAGGCATCCTTAAAGCAGGTCTCTTTGACCGTGTGGTAAAACCCAACATGACCCTGGCGGTCATCGGGTTTGTGCTGGGTATCGCGTTTACCGGTTTCATAGTCTCAACTCTGTTCTTACTGGGGATGATGTTCTGACATCAAACGTTCCCTTCTCGGATATACTGCTTGAGGATATGCAGCACAAAAAGCCCGTAGATGACCATGCTCTGCTGATCCGGGAGAGCATCCTTAAGCTCTTCCCGGAGGATGCAGATGCCTGGCTTGCAGTCTCCAACCTCAATGCATCCCAGATAGACGAGCTTGCCAAGATCCTGCTCATCAAGAACATGTTCCTGCCGGATACATGTGAGTTCATCCTGGATTTCGTGAGGGATTACATCAAATTGAACGTCTCCAAGCACGCGCACGGCAGACACGATATCCGCGATATCTTCCAGGGATCTCTTACCCTTACCCCGCAGGGTCAGCAGCGGTCCTTTACCGAAAGCATCAAAGGCATCCTTAACAGGTGAACCCATGGCAGGCAGACGCAAGACAGGCAGATTCGCCATCATCGGCGAATACTCCGCAGGCAAGACGGCGCTTATGACCGCCATAGCCTACAGGGATCATCTGCAGGGAATCCCCATCTACAGCAACTACCACCTTAAATTTCCTCATACCCGCATCCATACAGTACAGGACATGGATAACATGCAGCAGGGCACCTTTGTCATGGACGAGGCCTGGTACACATTCGATTCCCGCGCCTTCTCCTCAAAGACAAACATGCTTGGCTGCGGACTTGCTGCGTTTCCATGATGCGGTCGAGAAGGTCGTAGTACCCTTTGTACAGGAGATGCACAAGCACCGCAAGCAGGTCTTGGGATTGGAAGAATTGCGTCCCTGGGATCTGGCTGTGGATCTGGATGGCAGAAAGCTCTCACCCTTTGAAACAACAGATGAATTCGTCACCAAGGCGATTAAAGTGTTGCACAAGGTCAATCCTCAATACGCTCTTCAACTGGAAATGATGAATAATACCGGCTTGCTCGATCTTGAAAACCGCAAGGGCAAGGCACCCGGGGGCTATAACACCGGCATAAACAACCTGGCTTCATCCTTTATCTTTATGAACCACGTGAAGCTGCACAACGACGTCGTGACCCTGCTACATGAAGCGGGACATGCCATGCATAGCGCCGCCACCAAAGACATCAGTATCGATTACTACTGCGATACTCCCTCCGAAGTGGCAGAGCTGGCCTCCATGAGTATGGAACTGCTCTCCATGGATTATTGGGACGAGTACTATCAGAATCCTGCTGATCTCAAGAAAGCCCGGCGCGACCAGTTGGAAGGGACGCTCTCATTTTTGCCCTGGTGCATGACCGTGGACGCCTTCCAGCATTGGGTATATCTGAACCCGGAGCATACTCCCCAAGAGCGCGAAGAAGCCTATATCGAGCTCAATAAACGCTTTGCCGCAGGGGTAAACTGGAGTGGGCTGGAAGACTATCGTAAGCTGGGCTGGATGCCACAGCTTCATATCTTTGAAGTGCCCTTCTACTACATCGAATACGGCATGGCTCAGTTGGGGGCCCTATCGGTCTATATGAACTACCGCCACAACCCCCAGGAAGCGCTGCGTCAATATCAAAACTTCCTGGAGCTCGGATATCAGAAGCCCGTAAGAGAAGTCTATGAATGTGCGGGCATCCCCTTTGACTTTAGTGAGGAAAGAATCGGAAAACTGGTGGATTTTGTAAGGCAAGAACTGAAGAGTTTGGGAGAGTAAATGCTCTGCATCATCAGCGAAAGCCTCTATGCGCCTTTCAATATCGCCACTGAGGAGTACCTGCTCAAGCACAAGGATGAGGATTGCTTCCTGCTCTATCGCAACAAGCCCAGCATCATCGTGGGCAGGCATCAGAACACCCTCTCTGAGATAAATATAGACTATGTAAAAGAGAATAACATCCCCGTCGTTCGTAGAATGACGGGGGGTGGCACCGTGTTTCACGATCTGGGAAACCTGAACTTCTGCTTTATTATGAACAGCGGCGAGGGTGAGAGCTGGACCTTTGAAAAGTACACGGAGCCCGTCCTCAATGTCCTGCGGGATCTGGGGATCGATGCCAGATTACAGGGCAGAAACGATCTTACAATCGATGGCCTCAAATTTAGCGGAAACGCCAAGCTGATGTGGCAGGACAAAGTTCTCCAGCACGGCACCATTCTCTACTCTGCCAAAATGCCAGATCTCTCGGCAGCGCTGAAGGCAAACCCACTAAAGTTTGCCGATAAAGCCGTCAAATCCGTGCGCTCACGCGTTACAAACGTCTCCAGCCATCTTCCCCAGCCCTTGCCCCTGGGAGAGTTTATAGACCGGATTCATGGCTATGTAAAAGAACTCTACCCCGAGGCGGAGGATTACAGCTTTGATCAGAGCGAGACAGAGCTGATCCAGAGTTTGGTAGATTCCAAGTACGACACTTGGGATTGGAACTATGGCCACTCCCCCAAATACAACTTTTACAAGGGGATCCGCACCAAGGCAGGCACGATTGAGTTTTACCTGAATGTAAGTAAAGGCTTGATCGAGGGTCTCAATATCTACGGGGATTTCTTTGGTCGGAAAGAGATTGAGGAACTGGAGCAGTCTTTGATCGGCACTCCGCATCGCGAAGACAGTGTGGCTCGGGTACTCACAGATCTGGATGTAAGCTCCTATTTTGGAGACGTCCAGCTCGAGGAGATAGTAGCCGCTCTGTTCTAGAAAAAGAGCGTTGAATAGCCTGGGCATGGGGCGTAGCCCCGAAGCTCAGTTTACTTCGTGCGCCTGCGTTTGGTAGGTATCCTCAGGTTTTGCATCTTCCGGAAGAGATTTGTCCTGTCTATCCCGAGGGCAGCGGCAGTATCTGTCACACTCCAGGCATGGACGGCCAGTTGCTGGGTGATGTATTCCTTTTCAAAACGCTTGATAGCAGCCCGGAGGGTATTGTCCTGTTTTTCCTCTGTGACATCAAAGATGTCCATGTCTTCCTCGCGTAGATAATTACCGGGGGCTAGCTCAACTGCTCGCAAGAGGGCGTTCTCGAGCTCGCGCACATTACCCGGCCAGGAGTGTTCCATCATCTTTTGCATCAATTCATTGGTAATAATCTTGGGCTCCTGCTTACGCTGGGAGGCATAGAGATTGAGGAAGTGTTCCACCAGGATCGGGATGTCCTCCTTGCGCTTTTCCAGAGGGGGAATCTCGATATTGAGGATATTGAGCCTTTGATACAAATCCAGTCGGAAGGAACCATCAGCCACCATCTTGGGCAGGTTCTTGTTCGAGGCGGCAATGATGCGGACATTGAAGTGTGCCACTTTGGTGGAACCGATTTTGCGGAACTGACGGTCTTGCAGCACCCTCAGGAGTTTGGCCTGCTGTTCCAGGGCCAGCTCTTCTATCTCGTCCATGAGCAGAGTACCATTATTAGCTTGCTCAAAAAAGCCGCTGTGGTCGTTTATCGCCCCTGTAAAAGAGCCTCTGGCATGTCCAAACATTTCGCTCTCAAAGAGAGCCGCGGGGATAGCCGCACAGTTGAAGGCAATAAAGCTCTTGTTTTTCCTGGGGCTCAGCATGTGGATGGCCTTGGCTACCAACTCTTTGCCTGTCCCCGTATCACCTGTCACCAGAACGCTGGCATCAGAATTGGAATAGCGGATGATCCTCTCATACACGTTTTTCATGAGCTGGGAATCACCGATAATGTTCGATTTGGTGCGGATAAGCTCGTATTCGAGATACTTCTGAGAGAGGGCTTTTTCGATGGTGAGGAGCAGGATATCATTGTCTATGGGTTTTTCCAGGAAATGGAAGGCACCCATCTTTACGGCTTCGATGGCGCTCTTGACGCTGACGTTTGCACTCATCATGATTACGGATACGTATGGTTTTTCCTTGAGGCACCAGTTCAGCAGCTCCATTCCATCGGATTCACGGGGTAGGTGCAGATCCAGAAGTACGAGGTCTATATCGTTCTGGTCTAGCTTACGCGAGGCTTCGTGCTTGTTCAGGGCGACCAATACCTTGTAGTTACTCCGCTCCAAAATATTCTGCACCATTTTGCAGATAACCTGAGAATCATCAACACACAATACGGTTTTCATTTATGACCTCCACCGAGACACATGTAAAAAAACCAAAAAATAGCAATCTGTAAACACCAGATCTTTAGACAAGCAGTTCATCTCATCCCCTTATTAGTTTGGATGGATACCAACTGCGATGATTGACTACAATTTGTCAACACAAATAATTGTTTGTTGCTGTTTTGCATCATTGGGCTACAAAAAAACACCGGAACGATTGGAACCGGTGTTTTGTTGAGTCTATTTTACTTGAGGAGGGTTATTTACGGTGTTTCATTCCCTGGCCCATTTTGCCATGATTCATTCCACCTTTGCGGCCTTCGTTCATGCCCATGCGGGGGAGGATTTCTTTGGCGATTACTTTCTGTTCTGGAGTCAGTTCTTTCATCATAGCTTCCATGTGGTCGATTCTAGCATCTGCAAGCTGGGTTTTCTTGGCTGAGAGTTGTTTGTTCAGATCTTTGGCGCGCTTGTAGTTCTCCGCTTTGATGGCAGTCTGGATGTCGATTTTGATGTTTTTGATATCAGCCTGGAGGGTATTACGAGTCTTTTGGTGCTCAGTCCTGAGGTTTTCAAATTTTACTTTTTGCTCCGGAGTAAGCTTGAGCTCGTCGCACTTCATCTGATGAAATTGCTGTTCCGTGGCTTCCAATTTGTGTTTCATCCTGGGGTTTTCTTTCTTTTCTACTTTGGTTCTTGCCATCAACACTGTGCTGAACAGCATTATTCCGAGCGTGATCCATAATATCTTTCTCATTTATTTCTCCTTTTATATGGGTTATCATGGGGTGGTTTTCTGCGGTCGTGTCTGGGATTCTTTGTCCATTCAAGTCTTTTTCCGAAGTACTCTTGGGCTTCTTCAGCAGTCATTGTTTTGCGGAGCATGATCAATCTATCTTCCAGTTTGCGTTCCAGGGCAGATTGGTTTATGAGTGACTGCTCCAGTATGTTTTTGATGGTTTCTTCATTTATAGGGTCTTTGGCAAGTTCTTTCATCAAGCCGATCTTGGTATTCATAAACTCATCTCGCAGACGAGGGATTTCATCATCTTCGGGTAAGCGATCCCACATTTCTTTAAACGGCATATCCGGCCTTCCCTGGCTCAAGTGAGGAGAAGGAGGGGGAGGACAAAATCTGCTCCCAAAGAACACCCGAAGGTAGATGAAGGAGCCCAGTACTGCCAGATTGAAGGCAAAAGAGACAAGGAGCAGGATGATCAGCCAACGCTTATTCATGGTATCCTCCATTGGTTGTGTCAAATGCTATCAGGCTGTTTTCGCCGTAGGTGACGTACTCTATCTCCTGGGTAGTAAGCTCCTGTTCCGGAGTAAACGTCTTTACTCCCACCAGGATACCGACGTAGAGACTGAGCATGACTGCCATTGTAGCCGGAACAGCTTGCAGATTCCATCTGCGCTTGAGGCTCTTGCGGATTGGATCGTGCGAGCGTACGCTATCCATGATCCGGTTGTGAATCCAGCTGGGGAACTCCGTGGGAAGCTCAACTGACAACATCTGATCGAGCTTTTGGTTTTGGGTAAACCTGGTCCGACATTTTGGACATAGCTCGAGATGCTGTGCCAGCAGGCTATTATGACCCAGCTCTGAACCGAGCGAGAGATCAATCATTCGTCTTGCAGTTTTGCATCTCATGGCTTTATCCTCATATTTATTAAAAGCAACTGGTTTCGCTTTCACTGATATATACTCCTCGTGCTTAGAAATCCTGCACTAATTTTTTACGTAGTATCTTTTTGGCTCTTACAATCAGGGATTCCACGGCTTTGAGGCTGATTCCCAGATGGGCGGCCATCTCCTTGTAACTCATCCTGTCGTAGTACTGGAGGTGGATTACGGTTGCCAGCTTCAAAGGCAGCTCCGTAATAGCTGTCTTCAGGGCTGAATAGTCTCTTTCCTGATTGGAATTGGATTTATCGGGGATATTGGAAAAGTCCTGAGGATCTCTGGTTTGATATCGCTTTCTCTGTTTGATGTAGGTGAGGGCTTTGTTGTGCGCAATTCTATATAGATATGGCAAAGCTGTAGCCGCATCTATCGCATCGATGTGCTCGTAAAAGGCAAAAAACGCTTCCTGTACAATGTCCTGAGCATCTGCTTCATTGCCAAGCAAGGTCAGTAAATAATGATATATTCTGGCCTCATTGGCTTTCAGAAAACTCTCAAAGTCCTCAATTCTCATTCAATCTCCACTAATAGTATACTGCATTTCCCTGCTTTTCCTGCAACAAATTATCCCGGAAGCCAGATTTAACCCCAAGCCAGTGACATTATTACCAATAATATTGGCAGTTCTGCAGTTAATTATTGACATCTACGCGGCAGAATGAAATCCTGTTATGGTCTCATAAGGAGGAATACATGAGAAAACTTGTTTTAGGATGTATGATTGTGCTGGTAATGATCTTCATGGCTGCCTGCTCAGACAGTAAAGACGAAGACAATTACCGTTTTCCCCTCAAAGTAGGTAACACCTGGACTATGCTGGACACCTATGATGTCCATAATACCCAAACCAATGAAACATTTTCTGAGATCGACACCATCTATGTGGAAGTTGCCGAGCAGATCGAAAGCCCCAGTGGCGAACCCTGCTATCGAGTAGAATACTGGTCAACGGGTGATTCTGAGCACACCATCTGTTACGATATTGTGGTCAATCGAGAGGATGGTCTCTATCAGCTGGGTTGGAAGCTGGGCTATGCCCTCGGACCCTTCAAAGGCCATAAACGTCCCTTCCAGGGCACCCTCTTTAGCCCGGGGATGAGAGTCGATAGCCCCAAGTATGAAGAAGTATGGCTCACGACACCCAAGAAACTCCTGCCCCATAAATGTGAAGAAGGGACGTATTGGACCTACGGGCCAAACTCCCATCACCTGGAAGCTGGATACTGGATAATGCCCCAGGAATCGGTGATAGTTCCCCAGGGAACCTACAATTGCCGCGTGCGAAAGACTAATGTCATCGAGATGGAAGACCCGAGCGATATTTTTGATTACTTCTCCAAAGTGGGATTTGTCAAATTCTATTATGAAGCAACTGGTGAAGTTGTGGATGAGTTCGGCAACCCTGCCGGTGAAGTGCATGGCATTCAAAAGCGAGAGCTTATCTCGTATAGTCTGAACTAGACGACTATCAAGTAGATTTCCGGCTGCCAGAAGGGTTCTAAGGATTTAAGGGTTTTTTGGGATCGGCGCTTCGGCGAGCGCCGGTACATAAAGAAAGCCCCGGGAGATCCCGGGGCTTTGTATTTATGTGATAGGGGTGTGTACTATTCGACGAGCAGCATCTTACGGGTGCTGCTG
>CAZZCS010000106.1:0-7618 GCA_964652645.1 uncultured Candidatus Cloacimonadota bacterium
GGCGACCGCTGTATTCAACCCTAAAACTATAAAACCCCCAAACCCTCAAATCCCCCAAACCTTAAAACGACAAATCGTTACAACCTTAAAACCATCAAGGCGGTACGGCGACCGCCTGTACTCCACCAGCACTCTCCTGTAAAAAACGGCAAATAGAAAACAAAGCATTGACAAAGCTACTCAAATCTGAAATGAGGTCTCAAAAAATTATTTCATTAGTGGAGTATGGTAAATGAAGAATATCTTGGTCGTCGGAGCTGCTGGACAGATAGGCTCAGAGCTCGTTCCCTACCTCAGAGGCATCTATGGAGAGAAGCATGTAATCGCTTCTGATTTGCACCCTTGCGTGACTGGCCCTTTGTGTGATAATGGCATCTATGAACAGCTTGATGCACTGGATGGCACTGCGATGTATGACATTGTCAAAAAGTATAACGTAGATACGATCTTGAATCTTGTAGCTGTCCTATCCGCCAAAGGTGAGGCAAACCCCCAGCTTTCCTGGAAGATCAATATGGAAAGTCTCTTCAACGCTTTGGAAATCTCCCGCCAGACCAAAGGCGCAGTCTTTACTCCCAGTTCAATCGGTGCTTTTGGGCCCAGCACTCCCATGGATGGAACTCCCCAGGACACCATCATGAGGCCTACCACGATCTATGGTATATCCAAAGTGGCAGCAGAGCTATTGGGCGACTATTACCACCTCAAGTATGGCGTGGATGCCCGTGGCTTACGCTATCCTGGCATTATCTCAAACGTGACCCTGCCAGGCGGTGGCACCACAGACTACGCAGTGGAAATCTATTACGAAGCCTTGAAAGAGGGCTCTTATACCTGTAACCTGAGCGCTGGCACATTCCTGGATATGATGTACATGCCAGATGCGCTCAAAGCCGCTGTGGAGCTCATGGAAGCTGATCCCCAGCGATTGGTGCACAGAAACTGCTTCAACGTAACCGCAATGAGTTTTGACCCCGAGATAATTGCCGCCTCGATCCGCAAGCATCTCCCCCACTTCCGTCTGGATTACAACATTGATCCGATCAAACAAGCCATTGCCAACAGTTGGCCCAATAGTATGGACGACAGCGCTGCCAGAGAGGAATGGGACTGGTCTCCAGTTTATGACCTTGACGGAATGACGGCTGATATGATAATGAACCTCAAGCTAAAATTAAACATTCAGGATTAAGATTATGGTGAAATTAGGTGTAGTAGGTGTAGGCCACCTTGGTCAGCATCACGCTCGTAAATTCCTCTCTATAGAGGGATGCGAGCTTGTCGGTATTTTTGATAAGAACCCCGAAAGAGCTTCTGAGATATCCCAAAAGCTGGAAGTAAAAGCATACGATACATACGAAGCACTTCTCGATGACATCGATGCCATAGACATTGCTGCCACTACCACACATCACTACAACCTTGCCAAAATCGCTCTGGAACGAGGTAAACACGTATTCCTCGAAAAACCAATTACTTCTGAGCTTTGGCAGGCTGAAGAGCTGGTAGAGCTCGCCAGAGCGAAACAGCTCAAGATCCAGGTCGGCCATATCGAAAGATTCAATCCTGTGATCCTCAAGGTCGAAAAAGAGATTACAGACCCGATGTTTGTGGAGTCTCACAGGCTGTCTTACTTTCACCACAGAGGCACAGACGTCCCTGTCGTGCTCGATCTGATGATCCATGATATAGATCTGATCCTGGATTTTATCAAGAGTCCTGTGACAGAGATTAGAGCCAGCGGAGTGGGTATCCTCACACCCAGTATAGACATTGCCAATGCCAGAATTGAATTTGAGAATGGAGCCATTGCAAACGTGACTTCCAGCCGTGTATCGATGAAGATGGAACGCAAAATCCGCTTCTTCCAGCGCGACGGGTACTTCTCTATGGACTTCCAAAGCAAGCAGGTAACCGTGATGCGTAAATCTGCCAATATAATGAATATCCTGCCTCAAATTATGATGGGCAAGACAGACTTTAAGCCAGAAGAACTGGTAGATGCAAAGCATTACGACGTGAGCGAAACTCCCAAAGATGCCTTGACGCTCGAGCTGGAGGCTTTTGTAGATTGCATCCGCAACGACACACGTCCTCTGGTAGATGGCGTGGATGGGATGCGTGCCCTCCAGATTGCCCTCCAGATCATCAGCTTGATACAAAAACAGAATAAGGGCTTCAAAGCCTGAGACATAGGTATATAAACATGAAAGATATATTTGTAAAAGAGATAGGAAATCACCTGGGCGAAGACATAAGGCTCAAAGGCTGGGTACGCAATATCCGGCACAGCGGAAAGCTGCTCTTTATCATTTTTAGAGATGGTACGGGCGAGGTGCAAAGCGTTGCCTTCAAACCTGAGCTGGGTGAAGAAATGTTTGAAGCTGCCAAGAGACTGACTCTGGAATCTTCCCTCATCATCACAGGTGTACCAAAACCACATCAGAAGCTGGAAGGTCAATTTGAGATAGGGATTAGCTCTGTCCAAGTCGTCCAATATGCCGAGGAGTATCCCATCTCCAAGAAAGAACACGGGCCAGACTTCCTTTTGAGCAACAGACACCTCTGGATTCGCTCTTCCAGGCAATGGGCCGTGCTCCGCATCAGACATACTGTCTATTATGCCATCTGCGACTTTTTGAACCAAAACCACTTCATGCGTTTTGACTCGCCTATCCTCACTCCCAATGCCTGCGAAGGCACGACTACCCTCTTCGAGCTGGAGTACTTCGACGAAGGACAGGCCTATCTCTCCCAATCTGGACAGCTATACCTGGAGACGGGGATCATGAGTCACGGGAGAGTGTACGACTTTGGGCCGGTGTTTCGAGCAGAGCGCTCAAAGACCAGAAAGCACCTTACAGAGTTCTGGATGATGGATGCTGAGGCTGCTTACGTGGAGCATGAAGAGAATATGCAGATCCAGGAAGACCTGATTCGTCATGTGATCCGTACCGTGCTACGAGACTGCAGCACAGAGCTGAGCGTCCTGGAACGGGATATAGAAGCGCTGAAACGTGCTGATGCTCCCTTTAAGAGGATGACTCATTACGACGCGATCGAGTATTTGCGCAGTAAAGGCAGCGAGATAGATCATGGCAGTGATCTTGGTGCTCAGGACGAGGTCTTGCTCACAGAAGGCTCGGATACTCCCATCTTTGTAGAGAGATGGCCCAAGGAAATCAAAGCCTTTTACATGAAGCGCGATCCCCAAAATCAAGACCTGGTACTGGGAAGCGATCTTATTGCTCCCGAAGGTTTTGGCGAGATCATCGGTGGATCCCAGCGTGAAGATGATCACGACCTGCTCCTTGGTCGGATGCAGGCAGAAAACATGCCCATAGAGCCATACCAGTGGTTCCTGGATTTGCGCAAGTATGGTTCAGTGCCACATAGTGGATTTGGGATAGGCCTGGAAAGGCTTGTCACCTGGATGAGTGGAATACATCACATCCGCGAAACCATACCCTTCCCACGTATGATCTACAGAATTTACCCCTGATTACAAAAAAATATGCACATAGATAAGGATGGATAATGGATTACCAGAATCAGTTTTCGCAGAGTACCAAAGCGATGAAGTCATCCCTGATCAGAGAATTGGTCGCCCAGACCAAGACTATCCCAAACCTGATCTCTTTTGCAGGGGGATTCCCATCTCCCGCAACCTTCCCAAAGCACATGTTGAGCGATCTCTACTATAGCGTTGTCAACGAAGAAGGTTACGAAGTATTACAATATGGCGCCAGCGAAGGCGATGCCAGCCTCAAAGAACAACTGCTAAAGTGGGAAGGCTATCATCAAGTGAGCCCTGAGGAGATGCTGATCACCGTTGGGGCTACAAATGGTATCTACTACTATACCAGAAGCCTGATCGATAGAGGCGATGTCGTCTTGTGCGAAGCTCCCAGCTTCCTGGGCTCTGTGGTTGCTTTTGATGCCCTGGGCGCAGATGTAAGAGGAATTCCGATGGATGACGAGGGTATTGAAATTGGCTACCTTACAGACCTGATCAAGAAGCTGAACGCAGCGGGTAAAAAGATCAAATTCCTCTATACCATCCCAGATTTTCAAAATCCAAGCGGGATTTCGATGAGCCTTTCCCGCAGGAAAGAGCTCCTCTCCGTTTGTATCGAGAACAACATTCCCATCCTGGAAGACAACCCCTACAGCCGCTTACGCTACAGCGGGAAACCTGTTCCCACCCTTTTCAGCTTGAGTAAGAGTGATTTTGATCATTCGACTATCGTCACAGAAGTCGTCTCCTTTTCCAAGATCTTAGGCCCTGGCATGCGTCTGGCCTATGCCAAAGGGGAGCGCAACATCATCGAGAAAATGGGAAGCTGGCAACAGAAGGTAAACATCACTCCAGATTGCGTAACAGAAAGGGTAGTAGCCCGTTTTCTGGAAAAGGGATTTATGAATCCGCACATCTCTACCATCTGCGAGTACTACAAACCATTCCTGGACAAGATGTTAAGCGAGCTCAGCGTTTCTATGCCCGAGGGCGTGAGCTGGACAAAGCCACAGGGAGGTATCTTCCTCTGGATCTGGCTACCAGAAAGCATCAATGCCGACGAGCTTTTCAAGACTGCGCTCAATCACAAGGTCACCTTTATCCCAGGCTCAAAGTTCTATCCCTTTGGACAGGAGAAATATAACTGTATGAGGTTGAACTATACCTTCTCGACTCATAAACAGATCGAAGAAGGAATAGCAAACCTCGGGCAACTGATGAAATCGATAATGTCTTGACAGTCTCTGCTAAATGATTATTTTGTAATAAAGAGCAACACGGTAAACGAACAGGAGTTATCATGAAAAAGATATATATAGTAGCGTTGATACTGCTGACCACAGCCAAGTTTTGGGGTCAGATATCATTTCCGCGACCAGACTTTAACCCCTTCAGAGTTCCTGAAAACACCCTGTTTAACCCCAATCTGATGACTATGAGCCACAGTATGGGATTTGAGGCAAGCTCATCCAGCACTGGTAACGCCTTTTATCTATCCAGATATACAAACCATATCCACTACCAGTTCAACCCCAAGCTGGAAATGCAATTGGATTTGAACTTTGTAAACTATGGCTCTGCAAACACGTCCAATTCGATTGATTTTAACGACGACAACAAAAGCAGCGTCTTACCAGCCTTTTCCATGACCTACAGACCCAGCGATAATGTTCGTATCGACCTGCGCTTTGAGCAGGCGTACTCGCCCGATTATTACAATCGGCACTGGAACGGACGCTGGGACGAAGGCTCGCGCAATTGGTACAGCCGTTGGTAGGAGTATAAACTGAATACAGTAGCAATTACCTTTCTGGCGGTCATTGGGGCTGCCCTGGGCTCTTTCTTCAACGTCCTGATCTATCGTCTGCCCCGCAAGAAGTCCGTGGTCTATCCTGCCTCACATTGTGGTAGCTGTAACAAACCCATACCCTTTTACCTGAACATTCCCATTATCAGCTATCTGATCCTGGGCGGTAAATGTA
The DNA here is from genome assembly GCA_964652645.1 of uncultured Candidatus Cloacimonadota bacterium. Classification (GTDB taxonomy): domain Bacteria; phylum Cloacimonadota; class Cloacimonadia; order Cloacimonadales; family Cloacimonadaceae; genus CAZZCS01. Next base: position 5,500 of record CAZZCS010000106.1, read on the forward strand.
AGTATTGTGGGAGCAAGATCCACTGGCATCATCTACTGGTAGAGATCATTACTCCGCTGTTGCTTATCGCCGTCTACTTCAGATTCAAGGGCGGGGTCTACCCCGATAATATGTTTGTGATGCTCAAGTATATGATTTTGGTGGGCTTCTTGATCCCCATCTTCTTTATAGACCTCTTTGAGCAACTGATCCTGCACAAGATGACAATGCCTCTGATCGCCATAGGTGTCGTGCTATCCTTCTTTCCTCTTACGGATACAGGATATCTCAATTCCATCCTCAGTGGAGCATTTATCTTTGTGCTAATGGCGGGAATAGCCTGGCTCTATAGCGTGGCCAAGAAGCTAGATGGTTTGGGCGGTGGAGACATTTGGTTGATGACAGCTCTGGCTGTTTTCTTTGGTTTTCTGAACATCCCCTTTGTGATCATCCTGGCATCTTTCTTTGGCTTGGTCTATTATGCTATCTTTGTCCGCTCCAGGGAGAAGGTATTTGCCTTTGGGCCTTTTTTGGTAGTTGGCTCGATCCTGTGGATACTAGTCGGGGACAAGATCCTGAATCTAATAATGTAGTGAGATAATGTTACATATATGGGCACCCTGAAGGTGCCCATTTTCGTATCTATGCAGATAGTGTATTCTACAATCGTCCAATTGAATAGTAGGTGAAGCCCAGCTCCCGCACCTGAGCAGGATTGTATTGGTTTCTTCCATCGAAGATAATTGCTTGCTTTAGCAGGGCCTTGATCCTCGGGAAATCGGGGTAGCGGAACTGATGCCACTCTGTTACCAAAAGCAAGGCATCTGCCCCTGAAAGAGCATCGTACTCATTATCAAAATACTTGATCTCTGTTCTGTCTCCAAAGATGCGTCTGGCTTCCTGCATTGCTACAGGATCATAAGCATTTATCTGAGCTCCTCTTGCGATCAAATCTTCTATGATAACGATGGAGGGGGCTTCGCGCATGTCGTCTGTCTGAGGCTTAAAGGCCAATCCCCACAAGGCAAGAGTGATACCTTTTAAGTCCTGTCCAAAGTGAGCTTGGACTTTCTCTGCCAGTAAATGCTTTTGCCTGTCGTTTACGGTCTCTACTGCATTGAGCACTTTGGGTTCCAAATCCACAGCTTTGGCCATGTGAATCAGGGCTTTTACGTCTTTTGGGAAACAGCTTCCACCGTAGCCAACTCCGGGATAGATAAATTTGTAACCTATCCTGCTATCGGAGCCTATTCCATTGCGAACCTCTGCTACATCAGCACCATAGGCCTCACAGAGCCTGGCAATTTCGTTCATAAAAGATATCTTGGTGGCCAGCATGGCATTAGCAGCATACTTGGTCATTTCTGCCGAGCGGATGGAGAGGATAATCACTCGGTCGCTGGTGCGATTGAAAGGAGCATACAAGACCTTGAGGATCTCTCCGACCCTAACGTTATCGACCCCGATCACGACCCGGTCTGGCTTCATAAAGTCCTCTATGGCTGCTCCTTCTTTCAGGAACTCTGGATTTGATACGACGTCAAATTCCAGGTCTGAGCCGCGACTGTCCAGGATCTGTTGCATCTCTGCTCTCACCTTGTCTGCAGTGCCCACTGGGACGGTGGATTTGTCCACGACGATCTTGTATTCATTCATGTGGTTGGCAATGTCTGCCGCCACAGAGAGGACGTACTGAAGATCAGCAGATCCATCTTCATCGGGCGGGGTACCGACAGCGATAAAGATAATCAAAGATTCCTGTACGGCTTTCTGGATGTCTGTGGTAAAAGTGAGTCTGCCAGCATCTGCATTACGCTTTACCATCTCTTCGAGGCCCGGTTCATAGATAGGGATCTCTCCCTGTAAAAGCTTATCAATCTTGGTTTTATCATTATCGACGCAGATTACCTGATTTCCCATTTCGGCAAAGCAAGTACCGGTAACCAGCCCTACATACCCGCTTCCTACTACTGCTAGTTTCATTTTTTCTCCCTGAAAAATTGGATGGTTTCTGCTATGCCTTTGCTCAGGCTATAGTCCGGCGTCCAGCCCAGAACACCCTTTGCCTTATCATAGCATAAGATACTGCGGTGCAAATCACCCAGTCTGGCCTCACCGATGTTTGGCCTTATCTGGGAGC
>CAZZCS010000107.1:0-7473 GCA_964652645.1 uncultured Candidatus Cloacimonadota bacterium
CATCGTTGGCATGTCCAACGCCGTCAATTTCACCGATGGGCTGGACGGCCTGGCAGCCGGAACTCTGGCAATTGCTTCTCTGGGTCTGGGAGTGATGTCCTATCTTAAGGGAAACTTCATCGCAGCTGAATACTTGAACCTGGAATATATCTATAGTGCGGGTGAGCTCACTGTTTTTATCTCAGCTCTCATGGGAACCCTGATTGGTTTTTTGTGGTTTAACTCTTACCCAGCACAGGTTTTCATGGGCGATACTGGATCACTCACATTAGGTGGTCTGCTTGCTGTGATTTCCATCATCCTGAAAGAGCAGATCTTCTTTATGATTATTGGGTCTATCTTTGTCGTGGAAGCAGTCTCTGTTATTACTCAGAGATCATGGTTCAAATGGACAAAACGTAAGTACGGTACGGGCAGAAGGGTTTTCCTCTGTGCCCCGATCCATCATCATTATGAGCTAAAGGGACTTCATGAAGTCAAGATCGTGATCCGCTTTTGGATTATCGCCATCATGCTGGTCGCAATCGGACTGAGTACAATTAAACTTCGATAAGGAAAAGTGATGTTCGACAGAAGCAAAAAATACGGTATTCTCGGGATGGCACGCAGCGGTATTGCTGCTGCATTCAAAATCAAAGAACTGGGCGGAAAAGCTTTCATCAGTGATTCCCAGCCCATGGAAGCCATCAATGGAGCCGAAGAGCTGCTGGCCAATTTCGAGTGTGAATTCGGCGGACACACAGAGCGTCTGCTTGAGTGCGACGAGTGGATCGTAAGCCCCGGTATCCCGCTCAATATTCCGATCATCACCGAAGGAATCAAGATCGGGATCCCAATGATCAGCGAGATTGAGTTCGGCTATCGCATCAAGGCTACAGACAGCAGAATCATTGCTGTAACAGGTTCCAACGGAAAAAGCACTACTGCCAGCTTCATCTACCATATCTTGAAAAACATGGGGTTCAATACCATCCTGGCCGGAAACATCGGTGATGCCTTCTGCGGCTATCCAATTCATAAACCAGGGTTGGACTTTATCGTACTGGAGATAAGCAGCTTTCAGCTTGATCTAATTAAAAGCTTCAAGCCTGATGTGGCAGTTCTATTAAACATAACACCAGACCATCTTTATAGATACCAATCGTTCGAGCACTATGCCAGCTCAAAGATTCAGATGTTTTCCAATCAAAGCGAACAAGACTACGCAATCCTGAACTTCGATGATCCCCAAATCCGAATGAGGGAGCAGCGGATTCACTCCAAGAAGTTATATTTTACAAACTCACATCAAGACCAGGCACCTGATGCTTTTGCCAACGAGTCTTTCCTGCACTTTGATAATGAAGAAAAGCTCTCCATCTACGAGCTCAGTATCAAAGGCCCTCATAACCTCCATAATGCCATGGCGTCTATACTGGCAGCCAATGCCTTGATACAAGACATGCCCGCAGTGCTAAAGGCCACACATGGTTTTAAACCCCTCAAACACAGGCTGGAATTTGTACGCACCATCAATGGAGTATCTTTCTACAACGATTCTAAAGCCACAAATATGGATTCCGTGCATTACGCCCTACTCTCATTTGACAGACCGATTCGGATAATTATGGGTGGCTCGGACAAGGGTGAAGATTACAACATAGTGGCACCTCTGCTAAAGGAGAAGGCTCTGATGACTTACATCACTGGTGCAACTTCGGATAAGATGCGTCAAGCCTGGTTGGGAAAGCTCCCCTTGATCTGCATTGATGATTTTGAAGAGACTATCAGAAGGGCGTTCGACAATTCCATGGCAGGCGACGTAATCGTGTTATCCCCTGGTTGTGCTAGTTTTGACCGCTTCAGAAACTTTGAGCACAGAGGAAACAGGTTCATCGAAATAGTAAACCAGATAGCAGAAGAGAATGAGAAAAAATAAGCGCCAAAGCTATGTTACTAGTTACGATAAGGTAGTATTCTTTACCTACCTGGCTCTGTCTTTGGCAGGCTTGCTCATGATGCTGGATATCTGCTCCGTCTATAGTTCGATGGCTTACTTCTACAAGCATGGCGTATACTTTGCTATATCACTGGTTGTAGTATTGTTTATCCTCTATTACTTCGATCTTGAACGCCTCAAACCTTTGATTCCATTTCTCATGTATTTTACGCTGGGAGTACTAGTTTTTGTCTTGGTTCGGGGGACTACTGTAAAAGGCGCTACCAGACAGCTAAGCCTTGGGTTTATCAGTTTCCAGCCGAGTTTTATGGCGAGAATCGCCCTTGTCTTTTTGTTTGCCAAAACCATTGAAGAAAAGATTGATGAGCTGCGCGAATCCAAAATCGTTATGTTTGTGCAGCACTTTAAACTGATGCTGTTCTTGACACTGGTCACATTTGTCTTGATTATTATGCAAAGGCATCTCAGTACTCTTATCATCGGAGGCCTTACTCTGATGGGAATGTTATTCTATGCTGGACTAAAAAAAAGGATTGTCATCCTGATAATACTATTGGGATTGGTCGCTGGCATCGCCATTCTGAAGATGGGAGCTGAGTACAGAAGCGGCCGCATAGACATCTACAAGAAATACTCGCTTTTCATCAGAGACAAAGATACCAAACTTGCACCCCATCAGGATTATCAAGTTCGCGAAAGTTTAACAGCTCTGAGCAGTGGTGGCATAATGGGTACTGGCCCAGCTCATGGCAGAGCGAAGCACTTTTATCTGCCTGAGGCCAGAACAGACTACATTTTTACTATCATAGGTGAGGAGTTTGGCTTCCTGGGAGCGATGTTGATCTTTGGCTTGCATTGCCTCCTCTTCTTTAGAGCCTTCAAAATCGCCCATGAACAAGAAAACAACTATCTGAAATTCCTCTGCGCTGGCCTTGCTATGAACATATTCTTCAACGCCCTCGTAAACACCGGCGTCGCTATGTCCATCCTGCCATCTACGGGTAATACGCTACCCTTTATCAGCTATAGTGGTTCGGCACTTCTTACAGATTCTGCCTCTGTGGGCATCATACTAAACATTAGTGCCAAGAGAAAATTCGTATGAAGATAGTATTTGGTGCTGGCGGAACGGGTGGGCATATTATACCTGCACTTGCTGTAGCGCAGTATCTCGTAAGCATGGGAGCCACATGCTCCTTTATCGGAAATCGCAATAGCATGGAAGAAAGATTATGCTCCGAAGCTGGCTACCCTTTCAATTCCATCCAAGTCCAAAAACTGTATAGAAAGCTCACTATCCAGCACATCTTGTTCCCGTATTATCTTCTAAAAAGTATCCACAGAGCATGTCACCATCTACGGAACCAAAAGGCCGATGCCGTATTCTGCACAGGCGGCTTTGTCTCGGGGCCGGTTGCCATTGCTGCCATCATCCTCCGGATTCCACTCTTCTTTCATGAAAGCAACAGCTATCCTGGGATTGTGATTCGCTTTCTTGCAAGATATAGCAAGCAGACTTTCACGTCTTTTGTGGCAACTGGACGCTACCTCAAGACTGCACCAACACATCTTACGGGAGTACCAATCAAGCCCCGAATAGAGAAATCTGCAGACTTTAGACCTCAGGATTTTTGCCTGAGCGGTGACAAGCCAATACTTCTAGTCGTGGGCGGCAGTCAAGGTTCCCTCGCTCTGAACAAGGCAGTGGATGCAGCGCTACCAAAGCTCGCCGAGAAAGGCTTCGAGCTGATTTGGCAAACAGGTACAGGTTCATACACGGAGTATAAAGCCAGGTACGAAAAGATGGCTGGAGTGTATATTTTTGATTTTTCTAATGATCTTCCGCTTTTCTACACACACTCAACGATCGCTCTCACCCGAGCTGGAGCCATGACCATTGCAGAGCTTGAAGCCTCAAGGCTTCCTGCGATTCTGGTTCCCTTACCAACATCGGCAGAGAACCACCAGCTCTTGAACGCACGAGCCCAGCAAAGCAAAGGATGCGCCCTTCTCTTAGAACAAAAGGACTTGAACGCTCAGACTCTCGTTCAGAGCCTGGAAACACTCTATTCTCAGCTCGAAAGTTATAAATCCAAGCTGAATGAACAGCCTGCAAACAACGCAGCAGAAACAATCGCGACTGTAATTATCGAATCACTAAAGGCAAGGAGCAAGTAATGTTAGGAAGAACGAAAAAGATACATTTTGTGGGAATCGGCGGCATTGGCATGTCCGGTATTGCTGAGTTTTTACTCAATCAGGGCTTGGAAATCACCGGCTCCGACATGAAGAAGAGTGATCTCACAAATCATTTGGAGTCCAGAGGTATTAAGATCGTTGAGGGACACGATCCGAACATGGTGCGAGACGTGGATGTAGTCGTAAAATCCTCTGCCGTGAAAGACGATAATCCAGAAGTTCAAGCTGCCAGAGACCTAAAAATTCCTGTGATCAGAAGAGCTGAGATGCTGGCTGAGATTACTCGAATGAGCTTTAGCATAGGCATATCCGGCACACACGGCAAGACTACTACTACCTCCATGGCTGGGATGATCCTGGAAGCAGCCAATCTGGATCCCACAATTATCGTGGGAGGAAAAGTGAAGAACTTCGGCTCAAACAACGTAATGGGAAGTGGCAAATACATCATTGTGGAAGCTGATGAATACGATCACTCCTTCTTAAGTCTTACTCCCATTATTGCTGGCATTACAAATATCGATACTGATCATCTTGATTGCTATAGAAACCTGGATGATATTAAAACCGCCTTTATCGAATATGCAAACAAAGTTCCCTTCTTCGGAAGCGTGATCGCTTGCCTGGATGACCCAGGTGTGCAATCCATCCTTCCCAAGATTAACAAAAAGATCGTGACATACGGCTTTTCCAGACAGGCCGACATCCAGGCAACAAACATAGTAATGAAAGATTTTAAAGCCTCTTACGATGTCTTGTACAAGGGCTACAAACTGGGTCGAATCGCCATGAACGTAACAGGCAGACACAATATTCAAAATTCTCTTTTGGCCGTCGGTATGGGGTTGGAACTGGACATTGCTTTCGAATCAATTCAAGCTGGACTGGCCGAGTATGGTGGAGTTTACCGTAGATTTGAACACAAAGGAGATGCAAGTGGTATCACTCTCTACGATGATTATGCACATCACCCTACTGAGATACTAGCAACTCTGGATGGGTTTAGAGAGAGCACAAATCGCAGGATCGTTGTTCTCTTCCAACCACATCTGTATTCCAGAACAAAAGATTTGCATCAAGAATTTGGCCGGGCCTTTTTTGCCTGCGACAAACTGATCCTGGCTCCAATCTATCCTGCCAGAGAAGCTCCTATCCCTGGAGTGGATTCCAAACTAATCGCCGATGCAGCTGTACAGAGCGGGCATCACAGTGTTCATCTGATCCAGGAAAACCTAAACATTCTCAAAGAAACCACTGCAATTCTGCAAGCAGGTGACATCCTGATCACCATGGGCGCAGGGAATATCTGGCGCTATGGTGAAGAAATCTTAGAAGAACTTCAGAAAAGTATTGACACAAACGCTAAACCTAAAATTGATAGTAAATTAGAGACTTAGGTTGCGTAGTGAGATTTTTCCAATCTGTTATGTAACTCATTATTAATTATGCAGGTAACGCAATGAATAAACCAAAACGAAAAAGACGTGGAAACAGCCGCTATGTGGTATTTTTTGTGATCGCTCTTGTGGTCACAATCACTGCAATAGTGGGCATTTATCACGCGCTATTGCATGTTTCCTGGTTTGACTTGCAAAAAATACAGGTTCGTAACAATCAGCACATTCCTACGGCTATGATCGAACCTGCTGCGTCCAAGTTTCTTGGAGATAACCTGCTTGCCATCCCCACAAGAGAGATTGCTACCGAAGTCTCGCAGATAGCGCGGGTAAAAAGCGTAAAAGTAAGAAGAAAGCTCTTGCACACCCTCGAGATATCGGTGGTAGAAAGAGATGGTTTCCTCTATGTAAAGAGTCTGGATGGTGATCTCTATCCCATGGATAGCGAAGGGGTTATCCTGGAAAACCTCACAAGCTACTACAGCGAGGATCTACCAGTGCTAAACACATACCTCAGTGGAGATCAGTTCGTTTCTGGCCAGGTTTTGGATAAGCCCTACATCAAGAGGATTCTGAGTATGCACAAATCCATCACTGAAGAATTGCCAGATTTTGTGAGCCAGATCTCGGAATACTTCATGGTGGACGATACAGTATACATCATAGACGCTAGATATGGCACCAGATTTATACCCAGCGATGATGATCTGATCGGCCAATTGAAGCGCTACATTTTCGTACAAGATAACGGAAACGTTAATCGAAACACCGTCATAGACCTGCGTTTTAAAAACCAGGTCGTTGTAAAGGCAGGAAACTAGGATGAAAAGCATGACTATAACAGCCCTTGATATCGGTTCTTCCTTTATTCGGGTCTTGATTGCTGCCTATAGCTCAGACGGCAGATTTGAAATAAAAGGCATTGGTGAGATCCCTACTAAGGGGATTGCAAGCGGGATTGTCAAAGATATTCAGGCCCTTTCAGGCTCCATCAGAGCTGCCGTAGAGCAAGCCGAAGATATGTCCGATCTCAAGGCTGACAATTTCGTGGCAAACATCACCGGAACCAATATCACCGATCATTATGGTGACGGCAGGATTTCCATCCCCAAGGATGATCAAAACAAACCTGGCGAAATCCTCGAAGAGCACGTAGAACAAGTCATCAGCGACGCCAAAAACAAAAGTGTGAGCATCTTGAAGGGATTTGATAGCCTCAAGATCCTGCATGGAATACCTCAAAACTACAGCATTGATGGCCTGGATGATGTGATTAATCCTATCAATATGAACGGTTTTCAGCTCAATGCAAACGTCTATAATGTCTTTGTTGACAACAATTCCCTGCGTAATCTAGCCAAGGCTATCGAATTGGCAGGCTACCATATAGAGCCAGAGAACTTTGTCCTGAATCATATTGCCATTGGCAATGCTGTTTTGAGCGAAGATGAGAAGAGGATGGGATGCTTTTCCATCGACATTGGCGGCGGCACCTGCGATATCACACTCTACAGCAAGGGGGCAATCCGGCAGGTTTTCGTAGTACCCATTGCCGGAAACGATATTACCAGTGATCTGGCAATCGGCCTGAAGACCACTCCCGCAAGCGCTGAATATATTAAAGTTCAGTACGGTCACGCCAATTCAGCGGAAGTCTCTGCAGACAATGAAATCGAGGTTGAAGGCATCAGCGGCCGCGCTTCTCAGACCAAGTCTCAGTATCTGATCAGCCAGATCATTCAGCGTCGAGTCGAGGATATCCTGGCCCAATGCTACCATGCCACGATCTCCAAATACAAGCCCGAACTGATTACTGCTGGGATCGTACTTACCGGCGGAACAGCAAACCTGAAAGGGGTTCAGACTCTTGTATCTGATGCTTTCAATATGAATGTAAAAGTCTCCAGCCCGGATTTATCTTCCATCACCGGAATGATC
>CAZZCS010000108.1:0-7472 GCA_964652645.1 uncultured Candidatus Cloacimonadota bacterium
CTCTCAAACCGCTCCACTCTCAATGCCTTCTCTGCGCCTCAACCTTCTCAACATATCACAGCTCTGATAGTCTAGCCTCGTATTGCTTGGAGTTTAACAAGGGCATAAGCACGAGATTAGTGATATTATCGCAACTCTTATCTGCGTGAACCCCTTTACTAATCACCACTTAGGTAAAGGAACTGCATTGGCATTCGGGATTTCGACCTGGTAATCTCCATTTGCCAATCGTCGTACCATGATGCTGATTACGATAAGAAAAGTAACTGTTTTGCCAGATAGTTCCCCGCTCTCCGCTATGTAAGATCCTTTGACATTGACTTTGGTGGGTATCCATTCTGAGTCCTTGTCCGGAATCTTGAACTTAGGAAGTTTCAGCTCTGATACCTCAATCGAGCTAATCCTGCCTTCGTAGCCAAACCAGGATGGTGAAATCTCCATATCTACTGCTTTGGAAATAGCTGATGAGAGCAGAGGATTCTCACTTAAAAGGTTGTTCATCTCGCTAAAAAATAGGTATGTATGATAAGCCCCATAGATAAATAGCGCGATTATGAAAACAGTGACTAATTTTTTCATATCATCCTCCTGAAGATGTATGAGTCTTACTTAGAGTTTGGTTCTAAACAGCTCTAATCCCAATACTTCTTGTCAAGACTGCGATAATTTATGGCTTCAGAGATGTGTTCTGCCTTAAGATCCCGCTCGTGATCTATGTCTGCGATGGTTCTTGCAACTTTCAGGATGCGGTCGAAGACCCTTGCTGAATAGCCCTTTTTATCGATGGCATTCTGCAGCAGGGCATGGCTACTGTCATCGAGCTTGCAGTACTTTCGCAAAAGTTTGGAGTTCATCTGGGCATTACAAAAGATGCCATCTGGCTCAAAGCGTTTCTGTTGGATCTGTCTTGCCCGGTTCACTCTCTCTCTGATTACTGCAGAAGTGTCACCACTGGGTAAAGAACTCAGGTCTGCATAGGTGACCGCCGGGACATCCACATGGATGTCTATCCTATCCAGCAGAGGTCCGGATACTTTGCCCCGGTAGCGTTGGATCACGCCAAAATCACAGTGGCATTCGTGATTTGGGATATTGCTTCCAAAATAACCACAGGGACAGGGATTCATTGAGGCTATCAGCATAAACTCCGCAGGGAAGTTCAGGCTCTGAATCGCTCTGGAGATTGTAACTACGCCATCTTCCATGGGTTGACGCAGGACTTCCAGGCCTTCGCGCTTGAATTCTGGCAATTCATCCAGGAAAAGTACCCCTCTATGAGCCAGTGAGACTTCACCCGGACGTGGGAATGCACCGCCTCCAATTAGGGCGATTCCTGAGATAGTGTGATGAGGGCTACGAAAGGGTCTGGTAGTGAGGATACCGTTTTGGAAATGCTTGGAATTCCCTGCCACAGAATGAATCTTTGTAGCCTCCAGAGCCTCATCCAGAGTCAATTCCGGGAGAATGGTCGGGACTCGTCTGGCAAGCATCGTCTTGCCGGAGCCAGGAGGCCCCACCATCAGGAGGTTGTGACCGCCTGCCGCTGAGATTTCCAAGGCTCTCTTTACCTGATATTGACCTTTCACATCATGCATGTCGATGGGGAAGTCATTCAACACTTGAAAAATCTTTTCTCTATCTATTGTAGCGGGGTTTATCCGTACTTTTCCCAGGAGGTGGTTTACTGTCTCTGCCAGTGAAGTGACCGGGATCACAGAGAGACCATCAATGATAGCGGCTTCATCTGCATTCTCATAGGGGACAATGAGTTCGTCGATCTCGTCTCGTTTGGCAGCTATTGCAATCGGCAATACTCCTTTGACGGGGCGAACGTTACCATCCAAAGAGAGCTCGCCGATGATGGCAATCTTCTTCAGGTATTCCACTGGGAGCTGCTTCAAGTTTTGCAGGACGGAGACAGCAACTGCCAGATCCAGGGCAGAACTGTCTTTCTTCAGGTCTGCAGGGGCAAGATTGATGGTATAGCGTTTGCCGGGAATCGTCCAGCCTGCATTTTTGATGGCAGCAAAGACACGATCTTTGCTTTCTTTTACTGAGCTTGACGCCATGCCGACAATGTTTACGCTCAATAGAGCGTTCGCACTATCTGCCTCGACAGTTATCTGGTGAGCATCTATACCGATTGTGGTATAAGACTTTACGGTTCCTACCATGAAAGCATTCCTTATCTGATGAATATTTTTCTTACAATAGGATAAATCGGGAGTGATGAGTCAAGCTTTTTCTTGAGTGAGAGGGTTCAGGACTCCTCGAATATAAGTATTCTCGAGGAGTTCCGTTCCCTACGTTGATGGGTTGTGCGACATAAAGCAGCTCAGCCACTGATTCCTTCGCTCATTCTCCAGATTTTTTGGTAGAACCCGGGGTTCAGACTATAGTCTTCGACAAAGCGATATACACCATCTGTACGTATCAACACACCTTCATCGACCAGTTCACGCCTCACGAGGCAATAGTCGTCGTGGATCTCTTGGATTACTTCATTGATTTCTCGTTCAGAATAGCTCCTTCCAGGCTCGAAAAGCTTAATTATCTCCAGGTACACAATCCATCTCTTTTTGTTTTGGGTGGGTAGGCGTTCTACCTTCCCTTCGCAAAAATAGGTTTTGATCACTTTGTTGCGTAGGATGGAAGCTCTATCTTGCTTCTCCTGTTGTTCAAGCGGGATAATCTCACTCAGTTTCATCTCTAGCATCTCCTTTTTCAAATGATAAACGTTGTAGTACTGGACTTTTACAGGGTACACCAAACCAGCCTGCTGAAGCTTTTTCAAATGAGCTGAAACCGTTGAGATCGCCAATTTCAGCTCCTCTGCTAGATCTTCCACGCAATAGGCCTTGTCATGCAGGAGGCAAATTATCCTCAATCTGGAGTCATCTGCCAATCCCTTAAATAACTGTACTGCTTTCATATCCACATCCATATCGTTATATGGCGAAACAAACAGGGGGAGGTGTCAAACTGTCAAGCACAATTTCTGCCTTGAGGCTTTTTGATCTTGACATTATAGCAAAGAAATACTCTGTAGCGCTAATGAAAAGATCATCTGCTTTGTATTTCTTCTTTTTGCTGCTTGCCTTGTGCCATGGTACAAAGCTGCAAGCAGAGCCAGAGCGTGTGGTCTTAAAGGTCTTCGAACTTCCCGATCCAAGACATACGGATCCTGGCTCCAAGGCCAATCTGGCAGTTGTGAAAGCATTTCGAGAAAAGTATCCGCATATCGAGCTGAGAGCATTTTCAGGTATTAAAATCGATGGTATGGAAATGGATTCAGGGCCTCTGCTGGCAATAGCTGGTGGTGTGGCCCCCGATGTGATCTATGTAAACTTTAGACAGAGTGACACCTATATCCAGAAAAACTTGCTTTACCCCTTGGATGAGTTCATTGCCAGGATTGATCCCCAAGAGCTGGATTTGAGAGTCGAGAAGCCTGTCTGGCAGGTTATTCGGCGTAAGAAAAAGGGTGAAGAGACTGAAAAGATCTGGGCTTTGCCATACGAGACGCTGGTCAGAGTGCTGATGTATCGGAAGGACACCTTCAAGCGCGCCGGCCTGGATCCAAACCGTCCTCCGAAGGACTGGCATGAGTTTCTGGATTACGCAAAAAAACTAACAGATCCCCAATCCGGTACTTTCGGCACGATGTTTGCCATTGGAACTCAGGCTGCTTACGACTGGCTTCCACTACTCTGGGCAGCTGGAGGCGATGCCGTAGTCTTTGATGAGCATACCCAGAAATGGAGTGCCAGCTTTGCCAGCGAAGCCGGGGTAGAAGCCATGGAGTATTATCTAAGGTTGGCTACCGAGCCCTGGACAGACGCTAGAGGCCGATCCCAACGTGGATACGCCATGCGGGATGGCGATTGGGGGCACATGTGGAGTGATGGCAAGATCGGCATGCGCATGGACTATCTTTCTCAGCAAAACATGGGTGGAAAGTACGACCCCAATCTATATGGCTTTGCGCCCAGTCCATCTGGACCCTCTGGGCGTGGTGGGAGCGAGATCAATTGCCGCATGATGGGTATCTTTTCTGGGGCAGGCATCCAGAACAACGGAGGTCTGGGAGATCGTGACCCCAAAGCAGTAAGAGAAGCAGCCTGGCAGTACATTCAGTTCTATGATAGCGAAGAAGCCCGCCAAATCCGCCTGAAAGTGATGATCGAAAGCGGCTATGGGAGGATGCAGAACCCTGTATTTCTCGAGCGGTATGGCTATTCTGACTATCTGAGATATGCGCCTTCCGGCTGGCTGGAAACCTTCGAAACAGCCATGCGGGAGGGAAGGCCTGAACCCTATGGTGACAACAGCCAGAAAGTCTACGAGTACATGACTTATCCCCTGGATGTCTTGATTGGGATGGAGTTATCGGGTAGATTGAGCACCGAGCCAGAAGAACGCAAAGCACAGATCAAGGATGTGCTCCAGAGCGCTCAGGACAGAACAAATGCTGAAATGATCAGAACCCTGCCAGCTGCCGAAAAGCTGAGACGTGAACGTCTGGCTGGCGTCTTTGCCGCACTGATCGTTTTTGCCTTTGGCTTTAGCTTGTGGAAAGTCTGGAAGATCCTGAGTCCAGAGCTAAAGGTTCCCCGAAAGCTGACTTCAAGAGCTAAATTGTGGACTGTATTACTTCTGGCACCTGCTGTGATCAGTATCTTCATGTGGAAGTATGTACCTTTGATTTCGGGAAGCATGATGGCTGTACAAGATTATAATCTAGTAGGGCACAGCCCCTATATCGGGCTTGCCAATATAGCTGAAGTCTTATTCGATGCCAGCTGGTGGTCTTCAGTGCTGAGAACCCTCTACTATATGGGGCTCAGCCTGGCCCTGGGATTCTTTACTCCCATCTTTCTGGCAATTTTACTGCAGGAAGTATCCCGTGGGAAAATCCTCTACCGGGTCCTCTTTTATCTCCCGGCCGTAATCAGCGGTGTGATCGTAATTTATCTCTGGAAACTGCTCTATAACCCGAGTGATGCCGGGGCTCTGAATCAGATCCTCCTCTCGCTGGGATTAACCAAAAGTATGTGGATTCAGGACGAGAGACTGGCGATGATGTGCGTGGTACTACCAGTCGTATGGGCAGGTCTTGGCCCCGGTAGCTTAATCTATCTGGCCGCGCTAAAGTGTATCCCAAACGAGCTTTATGAGGCAGCAGATATAGACGGAGTCGGGTTCTTTGGCAAGATCCGGCACATCGTATTTCCCAGCCTCAAGTCTCTGATCATCATACAGTTAATTGCAGCCTTTATAGTTGCAGCCCAATCCAGTGATTTCATTTTGATTATGACCTTTGGAGGTCCCAATGAAGCAACCAGAGTGGCAGATCTGATGATCTTTGAAAAGGCCTACCTCTACCTCAGATTCGGCCTGGCAACCACGATGGCCTGGATGCTTAGCATTTTCTTGATGGGTTTTACGGTTCTGCAGATCAAATACATCTCCAGGATGGAGTTTCGTAGCGTCAAAGAGGATACCCCATGAGTATCATCGGTAAAGTTGGCAGAAAAAGCCTGAAATATAGAGCTCTGGATACATCAATCCATCTGGTCTTGATTCTAGGCGCGATTACGATGGTCTATCCCTTTCTGCTCATGCTCTCCTCCTCCATTAAGAGTGGTGTCGATAGCCACGACATGAGTATCATCCCAGCCTATCTGTATAGTGATGCAGCCTTGTACCAGAAATACATCGAAAGCAGGTACAACGAAGAGAGCAGTCGTCTCATGGATAATTATCCCGGCTCCTGGATATCCTTTAGGGAAGTGGAACCACCATCGAGAACGGTAGATAATCTGGGTGCAGACTGGGTAGAGTTTGTAGCGAATTCCTCCGATAAGTACGGCGTATACCACTACTACCTTGCAGAGCACTACGGAAGGGGAGTTTATCCCCTTGTGCAGAGGATGTACCGAAAAATCATCCGGGAGGAGACGGGTAACGACCTCGTAGAGTTTAATCGGATTTACAACACGGGAGCCCGTTTCTGGGAAGAGATCATGGTAGAGGAAAAGGATATCTCCAGACGCAATTTTGTGAGCTCCAGTGAAGGATATCTGGGTAGGTTCCGAAGCTTTAAAGTTCAGAGCCCGCTCTGGATGAGGTTCTACATCAACCATGAAGGAAGCTTTATCAATTCCGAGTTGATTCCAGCCTTTTCTGCCGATCTAGAAAGGCTGAACTCCACTTTCGGCACCTCGTATCGCAATTGGGACGAGCTTCGGCTCAGCGAACACTGCCCTCCGCCAGATGATCCCCTGCGCCCATATTGGCTGCATTACGTCCGAGAAGTAGTAAACATACATCATCTAAAGATAGATCCTGTTGCCACCAGTGCCTTTCAGCAAGCATTAAAGCAGAAGTATGATAACATCGGGATGCTCAATCAGACCTGGAATTCAGGTTATAAAAGCTTTGATAGTATAGTAATACCGGATCCCATGCCGGATAGCGGGGCCAGCACAGAAGACATTGCCTTCTTCATCCAGAATGTGGCACTCCCAGAGCAAATCCAGATTGTCAGCATTGCCAGCGATCTCAGAAGCTTTCTCCAGGATAAATACAGCTCAATTGAGATCTTGAACCAGCAATGGGATACAGCCTACGAGAGTTTCGACGGCATTTCCTACCCTGCAGATCAGATAGACTACTATCATTTCCGGCAGCGAAAGCCAGAGATCAGAAAGGAGTTTTTCATCCGAAACTACGCCATGGCCCTGGAGCAAATGCTCTCGGATGCCAGATCCCTTCGAAACACCGGGATTTACGTTTTCCTCAGCATCCTGGTCGCTGTGCTGGTAAATCCTCTTGCAGCTTATGCCCTCAGCCGTTTCAAGCCTGCCTACACTTATCAGATTATTATGCTCTTCATGCTCACGATGGCCTTCCCAGCTATGGTAATGGGAATTCCAAACTTTTTGATGCTCAAGCGTTTAAACATGCTAAATACCTTCTGGGCGCTAATACTGCCAGCAGCAGCAGATGGATACTTTATCTTTCTCCTCAAGGGCTTTTTCGACAGCCTGCCCCGCGAGCTCTATGATAGCGCCAGCCTCGATGGAGCGGGAGAGTTTCGCCTCTTCTGGCAATTCACGCTTTTCCTCAGCAAGCCGATTCTGGCCGTCATCGCCCTTGGTGCTTTCAATGCTGCCTACCGGAATTTCCTCTTTGCCTTCCTGGTTTGTCAGGATCAATCGATGTGGACTCTGATGGTACACATCTACGAACTGATGCAAAGAGCCAGCGCATCGGTAGGATATGCGGCTTTGGTGATCACGGCGATCCCGACCCTCCTCGTCTTTATCTTCTTCCAAAATGTGATTATAAAAGGGATTGTGATCCCGATGGAGAAATAGATGCACAACGAAAAGATTTACCTGCAACGCATTACCCGCCTAATAGCAAGACTCAAGGATGCAGTGTATACGAAGATCAATCCTCTGGAG
>CAZZCS010000109.1:0-7373 GCA_964652645.1 uncultured Candidatus Cloacimonadota bacterium
ATACACGGCACGAATCTTTTCGGCTGCTTCATCCCATTGAATCCTGTTCACTTCTATCATTCCCTCATGGCCAATGCTGAGGCAGACATCGGGATTCTCGATCAAGTGATTGATTGTTTCCGCCATCAGATCTACGTCCCAGAAGTCCACTTTAAAGGCATGGTTTACCACTTCTGAAACGCCAGACTGCTTGGAAATAATCGCAGTAACGCCATAAGCCATGGCCTCCAGAGGGGCTATCCCAAAAGGTTCTGATACGGAGGGCAGGACATAGATATCGGTTGCTCTCAAGATTGTATCGACCTGTTTACGGTTTAGAAATCCAGTGAACAAGAATCTATTCTTCATCTTGAGGGTGGCAGATTTGCGTAGCAATCTCCGGGCCATATCACCGGTTCCAGCCATTATGAATCTAGCTTCTGGGTGCTGTTTGAGTACTCGATCGGCCACGTCCAGATAGTAGTCCGGTCCTTTTTGCAGGGTTATTCTTCCGAGGAATAGGATAGTCGTACCAGAGAAGAGGCGTACCTTGCCCTTTGACACATCTTCAGGTATGGTAAAGGCATTGTGTATAATCTTGATTCGACCCGTATCTATCCGGTAGCGGGACATAATCATCTGGGCAGTATACTGAGACACTGCTATTACTCTGTCTGCAAAGGTCATGCCCGCATGCTCAATCTTGTGGATTCTCTCGTCGCCAGGTCCGCCAGACCGATCAAACTCAGTGGCATGGATATGTACTACGAGCGGTTTCTGCGAGATCTTCTTGGCAATCATACCCGAGGGATAGCAAAGCCAGTCGTGTGCGTGGATCAGATCGTAATCCAGAATTTTCGAGAAGCGCTCGGCTCTTACTGTGTATTCCTGCACTTTTTTGATAAGATCCTCGTCACCAATTAGATTCAGGGACATTTCTTCCCAAAGACTCAGTTCCTCTTTTTTGGTGACAGTGCTTTGCCAGTAATGAGACTTCAATTCGCTGATGTATCTATTGATTTCATCGAGCTGTAGATAGCTCTCCGGCTTATGGGTAATCCCTATGTACTCCAGCTTCTCAGTGAGGTTCGTAAAGGTCTTGGATATAAACTCTGAGTGTAACACAGGATCCACAAAAACAGTGGGCATGGTATCCACATCAGCTTCTTCGCGAAGGGGGAAATAGACCATTTCCTTGGTGGGTAAGATCAGATCGATCTTGACGCCTTGGCTTAGAAGTGCTTTCACCATCCCATAACAGGCCATCCCAAGTCCTCCGGATATCAGAGGAGGGAACTCCCAGGTAAACATTAGGACTTTCATGAGTGATTCTCCTCTGCCCGAGCGATGTAAGACTCGATATTATAGAGGGCGGCAACGCTCCAGGCCTGAGCTGGCGCACCTTTTGGGAAGTGGGGCGAATCTCCATCCCAGACTTCTGCGACAGAGGCTATATGGCCTCTCATGAAGCTGTTCCTGAGAGTAGAGATGTACTTGGAAAGTTCGTTGGCAATCTCCCTGGGAGGCTTCTCATCTTGATAGATTTTCAGGTATAAGCCACAGAATGCGCCCATCAACCAGGCCCAAACACTGCCGTTGTGATAGGCTTTATCTCTATCTTTTTGAGATCCGTAATACTTACGGCGAAACTTTGGATCCAGAGGAGAAAGGGTGCGGATGCCATAGAAAGTGTAAAGCTCTTTGTACGCTCTTTCAAAGACCAGCTTCATCCTGTCTTTGGAAACGATCTCCCAGGGCAAAGAAACAGCCAGCATTGCATTGGGGCGAATCTCCTTGATTTGCATATCTCCTACCAAACGATCTGCCAGATAGTCTCCCATCCAAAACTTATCAAAGGCACTGAGTAACAAAGCCTTGTTCTCTGTTAGCTTTTCGAGAGCGACATAGGGAACGTCTGTCAAATCGCAATATGCTGCACACATTGCTTCATAGCAACAAATTCCGTTGTACCAGAGGGCATTGATCTCTATCGGTGCTCCATCACGGGGAGTGACAGGGTTGCCATTGATTCTGACGTCCATCCAGGTGGCGTGGGCAAACTCACGCTTGAGCTCGAGAAGTCCATCTTTTCTGATAAAGAAAGGATATTTTTCGTTTTCAGCGATGGTGGTAAGAATCTCTTCTGTGATGTGTATCACCTCTTTCCAGTAGATCGCCTTATTCTTCCTCTTGCCAAGTTTGAAAAGGAGGATTATGTACCAAAGTGTAGCATCGATAGTGTCGTAGTTTTGTTCACGGCCAGATTCTGGAAGCATGTTTGGGATCAAGCCATCAGAGATGTATTTACTATACTTGCGCAGCACTCTTTCTACCATATCCAGGTTGTTGTCTGTGTGCAGCAGCGCATTCAAGACTACCATTGTATCTCGTCCCCAAGCACCGTAATAGGGGTATCCAGCTACGATATCATCGTTTGCTACAAAATCCGAGAGGGCAAATTCCAGTATTTTCAGATAATCACTGCTCTTGAAGAGGATACTATCGTTGTAATCCAGCTTGCTCAAAAGCGTGTCGTCTGTATCAGGCTCAGACGGGAAATCAAAGGGCTTTGCCAGATCGGCATATCGCTTCTCAATCCTCTTTATATACTTGGCGGGATTATCAATCTTCTGATCTGAGAATAGCACTACATTGCTTTGTCCGACTTTTAAATCAAAACGCAATTCAAAAAGGGCAATCTGATCTCCGATGCCTGCATAACCATTCATAACTTCCCAAGGATAATACACGTTGTAATATACATAACGGTTTATCAGGACATCCCCTTCTGAAAGAGAGCCGTGGATTTCGCAGCCATTACTGCTGCGTTTGGCATGAAAATCAATGTGATGATTATCTTCTACAGATGTTTCGAAGTGTTCCCAGTCCAGAGAGCCTGGTTCATTGAGCTGGTGATGATCTGTCATTGTATATTTTGGGTGTAATTCGAAGTGCAGCTTGTGTTTACCCAGGTTTGTGTATTTTATCATTATAGTATTTGTCTGCTCATCCATCATGAGTTCTTTGAGAATCAGGATGTCATTTTGGTGGGGGAGAGCTGAGTATAAAAATGCTGGATACGGCCTGAGCCATGGCTTCACCAGATACAAGAATCCCTCAGGATATATGCAATTACTATAGTTATTACTATCCAGATGGATGACCTCGCCGCGCCATTCAACCTTCTCTTCCAATCCGGCAATGAGATGCCTTCTTTGAAATTGACGGTTACTGCTAACTAGCAATCCGTGATACTTCCTCTGGTTTATGAGATTTCCAGTGCCTAATGCGTAACCACCCAGACGGTTGGTGAGAATCCATTCGTGATGATGGGTCTCCATGAAGTAGTTATTCATCTAACCCCCTTTCTAATTTTCAACTTCGTGTTGATTATTTTCCATCCCCGTATTAATCGTCAAGCAGAATTAGTCGCGAAGTTTGGTTGTATGAGATATGTATTTATTATACAGTGCGTTACGCAGCAGTAAAAAATAAAATCACAAAATCTATTTGCCAAACTTGCGCTTTCGCATATATTGGTAAGTGAACGCTTACTAACTAAGGGAGAACAATGGAAAAGAGTAAAAGACAGATAGATATAATCGAAGCTGCCATCCACATAATTGCAGAAAATGGTTTCAAGGATTTGACCATAAAAAACCTCGCCAAGGCTATTGGAGTTACTGAAGCGGCACTATACCGCCATTTCGATAGTAAGCACGAAGTAATCATTGGCATACTTGAACACTTTGATGAAGTCTCATGCGATGTATTGGACAGGTTGAAGTGCCTGGATTGCTCTCCTGTTGACAAGGTAAAGGAGTTCATCTTGAATCGCTACGAGCTTTTCAGCAAAAGACCGGAGCTTGCCAAAGTCATGTTTTCTGAAGAGCTCTTTAGAAATGATCCAGATTACATTTCGTTTATGCAGAACATTATGCACAAGCACAAAGAAGACGTCGTGATGTATATAATGCATGCTCAACGCAATCACCTTATCCGCAATGACATCGATCCCATCGACCTGTTTAGAATCGCCGTAGGTTCCATGCGCCTGATTATATCCCAGTGGAATCTATCAAACCAAGGCTTTTGTCTTGAGGCCGAGGGTCTAAAACTATGGAATACAATAGAAAAAATGATAAAGGAGAAACCATGATCAGACAGATTATCAAGATCGACACAGACAAGTGTAATGGTTGTGGAGAGTGCATCCCAGGATGTCCTGAGGGAGCAATTCAGTTAATAGACGGAAAAGCGCGCCTGATAAGCGATCTCTTCTGTGATGGACTTGGAGCTTGTCTGGGCACCTGTCCACAAAAAGCTATAGACATCGAAGAAAGAGAAGCTGAACCATACAACGAGAAAATTGTGATGGAGAATGTGGAAAAGCAAGGTCTAAACACCATTAAAGCCCATCTTCGGCATCTCAAGTCTCACGGAGAAATGGAGTACTACAACCAAGCTTTGGAGTATTTAAACGAGAAAGACTACGATATGTGCCTGTTCAGCGAAAATGAAGCGCTTGCCTGTGATTGTAGCGGGGGAAAGGCTAAGCCAAATAAGGAACAAACAAGTCGAGATCCTGGAAGTAAAGCCTCCGCCTTGAAGCAGTGGCCAGTACAACTTCATCTGATAAACCCAATGGCAGAGTACTTCAATAATGCAGACTTGCTGATCTCTGCAGATTGCGTACCATATGCCTATGCAGATTATCACAACCGTTTTTTGAAAGAAAAGATCGTAATCACACTCTGTCCCAAACTGGATCGAGATATTGACCGTTACATAGATAAACTTGCACTGATATTCACCAGTCATAGCATTCAATCTGTTACTATAGTTCGCATGGAAGTTCCCTGTTGTGGAGGGACTGAGATAATTGTGAAGAAGGCACTGGAAAAAGCGAATAAAATGCATTTTGTGAAGATTAACATTGTTTCCCTGGATGGAAACATCATTTGAGAGGATGATATGATAACGAGTAGAAGCTATCGCGGCGTAGATCCACTAATGCAAAAAGATGGGATTGAGGCACATCGGATCTACGATATGTCCGAGGGACAGATCATACATATCACCTTGGATCCCGGTGCTGGATTGAAACCACACAAGACTCCAGTTAACGTCGTATTCTATATATTAGAGGGAACGGCAGAAATCGGGATTGGGGGAGAGGTTCAATCCTTTCAGCCAGATTCACTAATCGAAAGTCCCAAAGATATACCACACTCAGTTTATAATAAGAGCGAGCAAAACTTACGCTTGCTAGTAATGAAATTACCAAAGCCATAATACTCAAAGGAGGAAAAGATGAGTATGTTTTGTTATCAATGTCAGGAGACATCCAGAAATCTAGGCTGCACCATGAGAGGTGTGTGTGGCAAACCCGATACGCTAGCCAACATGATGGACCTTTTAGTCTATTCCCTACGTGGACTAGCCTGGATTTCTAAACGCTTGAACGATCAAGGTATCTACTATCCAGAAGATAGTCTCTTCGTAATGCAGGGTTTGTTCAAAACCATTACAAATGCCAATTGGGACGAAGAGATGATAAAAGATCATGTTACAAACGCTCTTGAGCTCAGAAACAAGAGAAGAGCAGAACTCAAGGTTATATGTTCAGAAAAGAAGAACTGCTGTGATCCAAACGCCATTCCAGAGGCTGTGAACTTTGAAGTAAACTCCGCCGAATATGCTGATTTTGCCACAAAAGTGGGAGTCCTCAGAACTGAAAATGAAGATGTTCGCTCTCTGCGTGAGACTATTACCTATGGCTTAAAAGGTATATCTGCCTATGCGGATCATGCTGCCATGCTGAATTATCACGATGACGAGGTGAACAAGTTTATGATGGAAGGTCTTGCGGCTACAATAGATGATGGTCTTAGTGCCGATCAGCTCGTCGCGATGGTTCTCAAAACCGGTGAGTACGCTGTAAAGACTATGGCCCTCTTAGACAAGGCAAATACGGAGTCTTATGGACATCCAGAACCTACAAAGGTCAACATTGGTGTAGGGAAGAGGCCTGGGATTATAGTCAGTGGACACGATCTACGAGACTTTGAGGAGTTGTTGATCCAATCTGAAGACAAGGGTATCGATATTTATACTCATAGCGAGATGCTCCCTGCCCATTACTATCCCGCTTTCAAAAAGTACAAACATTTTGTTGGGAACTACGGTTCATCCTGGTGGCACCAACTAAAAGACTTTGAGAGTTTCAACGGTGCTATCTTGATGACTACAAATTGCATCGTACCTCTCAGAAAGGAAAATACTTATCTTGATAGAATGTTTACTACTGGTATGACTGGTTATCCGGGTGCAAAGCACATTCCTGATCGCGTGGGTGACAAACCAAAAGACTTTTCTGAACTGATCGCCGTGGCTCAGAAATGCCAGCCTCCGACAGAGATCGAAACTGGTGAAATCACCGGAGGTTTTGCGCATAATACTGTGATGAGCGTTGCTGGAAAAGTGATTGAGCTGATTAAGGCTGGTAAGATTAAGCGTTTTGTCGTGATGGCTGGTTGTGATGCTAGAATGCCTTCCAGAAGCTATTTCACCGAAGTTGCAGAAAATCTACCCAAGGATACCATAATTCTCACAGCTGGTTGCGCAAAGTACCGCTATATCAAGCTCAATCTCGGAGATATCGATGGTATCCCAAGGGTTCTAGATGCTGGCCAGTGCAACGATTCTTACTCTTTGGCAGTGATAGCTCTGAAGCTCAAAGAAGCCTTCGGGATGGATGATGTAAACGACTTACCTCTCTCTTTCGATATTGCCTGGTACGAGCAAAAAGCAGTAGCCGTGCTCCTCGCACTATTGTATCTTGGTTTCAAGAATATGAGAATAGGGCCGACTCTGCCTGGTTTCCTATCTCCAAACGTTGCAAAAGTAATCATCGATACCTTCGGTCTCAAGAAGACAGATACTGTCGAGGCTGATCTGGCCGCTATAGCCGCGGGCAAATAACATAAATACCTATCACTAAGCAGGGGAGCAATATTGCTCCCCTGCTTCGATTGACCAGCGCTCACTGCATAGTCAGCCGTGTATCAGACGTGTATCAAGCGTGTATCAGGCGTGTATCAAGTGTGTTCTCAAACACACCTGATACAGGTTTGATACAGGGTAGATTCATGGTAGATTGCTTTGAGGAATGATGTGGTGGCAAGCATAGTATTGAAGACAAACATGATAGAGTAATATGAATAATCTGGGGCAATAATAGGGCGTTTTATGATGTGTCTGAGTTTTTTGGATAATGGGCAATATTGGTGGATACAAAAATGGTGCTGAAGGGGGGACTCGAACCCCCATGAGCGTTCTGCTCACTAGTCCCTGAAACTAGCGTGTATACCAATTTCACCACTCCAGCACGT
>CAZZCS010000110.1:0-7205 GCA_964652645.1 uncultured Candidatus Cloacimonadota bacterium
AACCCCCAAATCCCTAAAACTCTAAATCCTTACTACATCAAACCCGGCTGAAGCCTGTGCTACAGGCACTTCGCAACCTCACCCACCACAAACGTCAAATCGTCAAAACGCCACAACGATACAACCCCCCAAACCCTTCATCCATCCTACATCCTAAACTCCCTTATCCTTCGCCTCGTCTTCGCTTCGTGTTCCCCTCGAGATCGCCTCGAGTACTCGAGGGGATCTCGAGGCGAACCTGAGTACATACTGAGGTAATGTATCTGGGAAGCTTTGTGATAGAGGGCGTATGGGCAGGGTTGCATCTGTAGGCTCGCGGGTTCATCCTTCCTCCCAATAATGCTATTGACACATCAGTTTACTTTCAGAAGTATGCAACTAGATCAATTGATCGATGAGACCACCCGGGAGGTAGGATGAATTTTGTACACTTGCACGTTCACAGTGAATATAGCTGGATGGATGGCGCTTGTTTCATAGATGAGCTGGTGAAGCGGGCGGTGGCCTATCGCATGCCAGCGGTAGCGATAACGGATCGGAATTGTCTTGCGGGGGCTTTGCCCTTTAGTTTGAAGTGCAAGCAAGCCGGGATCAAGCCCATCATCGGTCTCGAGATCGAAGTGATCAATGACAAGACGGATTTACGCTCCTTTCCGATCATCTTACTGGCGCAGGATTTTCATGGCTTTCTCAATCTCTCCCAGCTACTTGCCAAGGCTTACAAGTTTAGTTCCACGGCTCCCAAGATTACCAAGTCTTTGCTCAAAACCCATGCCAGGGGCCTCATCTGCCTGTCCTTTAGTTGGGTGGGGGAGATTTGTACGCTGCTTTTGGAGGGGCGGGAACTGCAAGCCGCCGAAGCTGCCTATTGGTACAACAGGACTTTCAAAGAAAGGTTTTATCTGGAATATCAAAATCACGGGTTGCCGTTGGAGACGATGGCCATGACCATGCTCCTGAATCTCGCATATAATACCGGAGATAACCTGGTGATCACAAACGACTGTCATTATATGGATCGGCAGGATTCCCTGTCTATCGATATCCTCAATTGCATCCGTCTTGGTAAAGATTTTAGCTATCCCAAGGCCAAGCGTTTTGTCTCAAACGAGTATCACTTCAAGTCTCAGGAGGAGCTCCTGGCCGGACTTCGCTTTCCCGTGGAGGCCATTGCCAATACGCTGATGATAGCAGATAGCATCCAGCTGGATCTGCTCAGCGACATCACGCGCCATCTTTCGGCAAAACCGGGCTTTCACTTCAAGCCCGAGAAATACCGAGACTTTCCGGAGGCGGGAAACACGGATCTGCAGGGATACCAGAACTGGACGCCGCGGAGCATCTTCCGCGAAGTGCTGAAGGTGCTACAGGTGGGAGATGATTACAGCGAGATGTACTGCGACCTGGTCGATCCGAAGGCCAAAAACCTCATCGAAGCAGCCCAAAATTCCATGGAACTGGGTCTGCTGCTCTTTGAGGAATCCCAGACAAATGTAGCGCTGATCATGGCCGAGAGATTGCGCAGAACCTTCGAAAGAGGCCCGGGCCTGGAAAATGAGGTGCGGACGAAATGGAAGGCCAAGAAGTGGTGAGGGGAGAGATAGTTGATTTATTTCTTGACTGCTGGATAGACAAAAATGTAAATGTTCCCAAGTGAGTATTTAACATTTGTGTCTATAATCCTTGGGGGTTTTTGCTCACGGAGTTTGCAATAGCAGATATAGAAGAGGTATCAGATGTGGATTCCTGAAGGTTGGGTGTTTGAAGTGGCAATCGACCTTACAAGTATCTTTGATAGGATGTCTTTGAGATCAATGATGATGGAGCATATATATGAGTAATTTCATTACCAATGCTGGTAATGCATCCTTAAAGTCGAGGCTTTCTGTACTAATCAATGAAAGCCAGGAGTTAAGGTTTCTGGTAGGCTTCTTTTACTTCTCCAGGATCAGTGAACTGCATGAGAGTATGGCGGCAAATGCATATGATAAAGAGCGAATAATAGAGAACCAGAAAGCCATCTCATTGTATAAATATTTATCTGGGAATATCGGAATAACCAACGATAAATTCAACCTATCATTATACGAATTTGTGATCCAATGGTACTCCATGTTAGTAGAGCTGAGAATTAAACGTTATCAAAAAAGGAGCGATGTCTGTGGATAAACAAGTAATGCTCACCATAAGCAAGCAACTCGACGAAATTACGCAGGTTATACCAAGCTTAGAGATAGATTTCTGGTTTGCCAGGGATCTAATGGAACCTTTGGGATACCAGAGGTGGGAAAATTTTGTTCAGGTGATTTACAAAGCTATTGCATCATGTACTAAAACAGGTGAAGATCCTGATGACCATTTCCGTGGAGTCACGAAAATGGTCTCAACCGGGAGTGGAGCTGAACGGCCTATTGAAGATTTTATGTTAACTAGGTATGCAAGCTATCTGATTGCACAAAATGGAGATTCCAGAAAAGAACCTATTGCTTTTGCCCAAAGCTATTTCGCATTACAGACCAGGAAGCAGGAGCTGCTAGAAGAAAGGATTAAAACTAGAGAACGCTTGGATGCTAGGGAAAGACTTAGGCAAGCGGAGAAAACATTATCGCAAAACATCTATGTAAGAGGTGTAGATGAAGCGGGGTTTGGTAAAATTCGCTCCAAGGGTGATGCTGCTCTCTTTGGTGGGAAAACAACTCAGGAAATGAAAGAATTGTATGGTATTACTCAGTCAAGACCATTAGCAGATTTTTTGCCGACTCTTACCATTGCTGCCAAGAATCTTGCAACAGAAATGACCAATGTGAATGTGGAAAAAGAGGATTTGCAGGGCGAGGTTGCTATAACGATTGAACATGTCCAGAATAATCGAAGCGTTAGGGACATGCTGGGTCACCGTGGCATCAAACCAGAAGAGCTTCCTCCTGAAAGGGACATAAAGAAATTGGAAAGAGACGAAAAATATTCTGTAAAGAAGATAGCGAAGCAATCTGGCAAGTTTCCAAAGGATGAGCATTAAGACCAATTTCGTGACGTCACGAAATTGGTTATCAATTCTAATCTCAACCCCGGAGCATAAGGCACCTCTGCGTTCTCTAATTGCATCACCTGCGCTCTTTCCAATGTGTTTGGCTATGGATGTAGCCCAGCAGTATCTCGCATATAATACCGGAAACTACCGGGTGATCATAAACGACTGTCATTATATGGATCGTCAGGATTCCCTGTCTATCGATATCCTCAATTGCATCCGTCTTGGTAAGGATTTTTGCTATCCCAAGGCCAAAAACCTCATCGAAGCAGCCCAAAATTCCATGGAACTGGGTCTGCTGCTCTTTGAGGAATCCCAGACAAATGTAGCGCTGATCATGGCCGAGAGATTGCGCAGAACCTTCGAAAGAGGCCCGGGCCTGGAAAATGAGGTGCGGACGAAATGGAAGGCCAAGAAGTGGTGAGGGGAGAGATAGTTGATTTATTTCTTGACTGCTGGATAGACAAAAATGTAAATGTTCCCAAGTGAGTATTTAACATTTGTGTCTATAATCCTTGGGGGTTTTTGCTCACGGAGTTTGCAATAGCAGATATAGAAGAGGTATCAGATGTGGATTCCTGAAGGTTGGGTGTTTGAAGTGGCAATCGACCTTACAAGTATCTTTGATAGGATGTCTTTGAGATCAATGATGATGGAGCATATATATGAGTAATTTCATTACCAATGCTGGTAATGCATCCTTAAAAACGAGGCTTTCAGTCCTGATCAATGAAAGCCAGGAGTTGAAGTTTTTGGTAGGCTTCTTTTACATGATGTAATGCAAAGATTAGGTAAGAAAAGGCGATTGCAAGCGATCGAACAATAATCGCAATGAAAGGATAAATGATGGTCAGCAAAAGCAGCTTGTCTGAAAGAGATATCTGTTCCAAATACATTACACCAGCTTTGGTGAAAGCAGGTTGGTCTCTGGAAACACAGATTAGGGAAGAACTGACTCTAACTAATGGACGCATCATTGTCAGAGGGAAACTTCACACACGGGCAAAGAACAAAAGGGCAGATTACGTCTTGTTCTACATGCCCAATATTCCCATAGCGGTGATTGAAGCAAAGGACAATAATCACTCAATTGCTGATGGAATGCAACAAGCTCTGGGTTATGCAGAGATGCTACAAGTTCCTTTTGTTTTCAGCTCCAATGGCGATGGCTTCCTGTTTCACAATAGATTAGCCACTAGGGAAGCAGTGGAAACTGAGTTAAGCCTGGACGCATTCCCATCTCCTGAGGACTTGTGGGCTATACTGAAATCTCACCAAGGTATTGACCCCACCCAAGAGAGCATCATCACTCAAGATTACTATAGCGATGCAAGCAATAAGACCCCTAGATATTACCAGATATTAGCAATCAACAAGACGATAGAGGCCATTGCTCGAGGACAAAACAGGATTCTATTGGTAATGGCTACCGGTACTGGTAAGACCTACACGGCTTTTCAGATTATCTGGCGCTTGTGGAAATCACGAGCAAAGAAGAGGATACTCTATTTGGCTGATAGAAACATCCTCATAGATCAAACCATGACCAACGACTTTAAGCCATTCGGTTCTGCAATGACCAAGATTCAAAAACGTCAAGTCAACAAGTCCTATGAAATCTACCTTTCTCTTTACCAAGCTGTTACGGGTACTGAGGAAGAGATGAATATCTACAAACAGTTCAGCCGGGATTTTTTTGATTTAGTGATCGTAGATGAGTGTCACCGAGGTAGCGCTGCAGACGATTCTAACTGGAGGCAAATCCTGGAGTACTATGAAGGAGCAACCCAGATTGGTATGACAGCCACTCCAAAAGAGACCAAAGACGTATCCAATATCCATTACTTCGGTGATCCAATCTACACCTATTCTCTAAGGCAGGGTATAGAAGACGGCTTCTTAGCCCCTTATAAAGTCGTACGCATTGATCTGGATAAGGATCTGACAGGCTGGAGGCCTGATAAGGGCAAGATCGACAAGTTTGGCAATGAAGTAGAAGACCGGATATATAACCAAAGTGACTTTGACCGCTCTCTCGTGCTGGAGAAACGTACTGAATTGGTTGCCAGAAAGATTTCTGAGTTTCTTAAACAAACCAACCGCTTTGATAAAACTATCGTATTTTGCTCCAACATCGATCATGCAGAAAGGATGAGAATTGCACTGGTTAATGAAAACAACGACATCGCTGCCGATTCTAAGTATGTGATGCGGATTACCGGGGATAATGAAGAGGGGAAAATGGAACTCGATAATTTCATTTTTCCAGAATCGAAGTATCCTGTCATAGCCACAACATCCAAACTAATGACTACGGGAGTAGACGCTCAGACCTGCAAGCTTATTGTCTTGGATCAGATTATCCACTCCATGACTGAGTTTAAGCAGATCATAGGCAGAGGCACCCGCATCAACGAGGATTATGGGAAGTACTACTTCACGATCATAGATTTCAAGAAGGCAACAGAGCTATTTGCCGATCCTGATTTCGACGGAGACCCTGTTCAGATCTACGAACCCAAGAGCATCGATGACTCCCCGGTACCTCCAGATGAAGAAACTGATCATAGTGAAGGATCAGATAATGCAGACGAACCACCCCTGGATATTGAGCCCGGCCAAGATCAGATACCGGATTTTCCTCCATTTGAGGAATCAAACAAAGAGCAAAGCGTAAAACGCTATTATGTGGCTGATGTTCCTGTTGCCGTTGTTGCAGAAAGGGTTCAGTATTTTGATCCCAATGGCAGGCTAATCACCGAATCGCTGCGAGATTACACCAGGAAGGCAGTATTCAGCGAGTACTCATCTCTGGATGAGTTTCTTATCCGTTGGAACGATACTGAGAAGAAGAAGGTCATCATTGATGAACTGGCAAATCATGGAGTGTTCTTCGATGCCCTGGAACTGGAGATTGGTAAGAATCTTGATCCTTTTGATCTGATCTGCCATGTGGCATGGGATAGACCTCCCCTCACCCGGAAAGAACGAGCGGAAAACGTAAAGAAGAGGGACTACTTCAGCAAATACGGAGAGCAAGCCCGGGCTGTATTGAACGCGCTTTTAGACAAATATGCCGATGAGGGCATTACCCACATTGAAGAACGCCAGATCCTCACAATTAGTCCCTTCTCCGAAATGGGAACCCCAGTGGAGATAGTGCAATTGTTTGGCGGTATAGATAACTTTAACAAGGCTGTTGCTGAACTTGAGCAACAGCTATACACAGCTTAAGATGGAGATATAAATGGCAATAGGAACGTTGATTAAGATAATTCAAGACATCATGCGCAAGGACGTGGGTGTGGATGGTGACGCCCAGAGAATCAGTCAGATGGTCTGGCTGCTGTTTCTCAAGATCTTTGACGATAAGGAAAAGGAGTGGCAGGTCACTATAGAAGGGTACAAATCCCCCCTACAGAAGCGATTTCAATGGTCTAATTGGGCTGCCGATCCAGAGGGGATGACCGGAGATGAGCTGATCGATTTTGTTAATAATGACCTTTTCCCAGCCCTCAAGAAACTTGCCACTACTGCAGGTGTAAGTGCACACGGAAAGGTAGTGGGCGGTGTATTTGAAGATGCCTACAACTACATGAAGTCGGGCACCCTACTCCGCCAGGTGATTAACACCATTCAAAGCGATGTGGATTTCAACGTTCAAAATGACAGGCATATCTTCAACGATATTTATGAAAAGATACTGGCTGATCTCCAATCTGCTGGAAACGCAGGTGAGTATTACACACCCCGGGCTATGACCCAGATTATGGTAGATATGATTGGTCCCAAGCTGGGTGAAAGCATACTAGATCCCGCCTGCGGTACGGGTGGCTTCTTAACCTGCGCCATCGAACACTTGAGAAAACAGGAAAAAACCTCAGAGGATAGACTTGCAATCCAAAACAATATCCACGGCGTCGAAAAGAAGCCGCTCCCCCACATGTTGGCAGTTACAAATATGATGCTGCACGGCATTGATTTGCCCACCAATATCTTGCACGATAATACCCTCAGCCGCCCCCTCAAAGATTATGGACCCAAAGACCGGGTTGATATTGTGGTGACAAATCCACCCTTTGGGGGCATGGAAGAGGATGGTATTGAGAATAACTTCCCCAGGAAATACAAAACCCGAGAAACGGCCGATCTTTTCTTGGCTTTGATTATGCAC
>CAZZCS010000111.1:0-7085 GCA_964652645.1 uncultured Candidatus Cloacimonadota bacterium
GAAGCTTATTATCCGCCAGTTGCTGCAGTTTGATCTTCCTTTCTTCATCTGTGAGTTTGAGGTTTTCTGCAATACTCTTGATCGAAACAGCCAATTCTCCCAATATCTCTTCTGAATCACCGATTGAATGCTCAAATATGCCTATCCGCAGCAAACAACGATTGTAGATATCATCGTCTATTGTTCCCTCAGTAATCATGTTATAAATAAGTACTTTCTCACTCATCTGTCCCTTACGATCTATGCGACCAATTCTCTGCTCGATCCGCATTGGATTCCATGGAAGATCGTAGTTGACCATAGTATCACAGAATTGGTAGTCGAGACCTTCACATCCCACTTCAGAGAACAACATCACATCCAGGCTATCCTGTTCTTCTTTGGGTAACTGAAATCTTCTGCGCAGTTCAAGACGATCTTCATCATCAACCCCACCATAAATGAAACCTACCCGAATTCCGGCACTTTGCATATGTTTATAGAGGTACCTTAGGGTATGAATGAAACTGCTGAAAATCATAACCTTATTATTGGGTAAAGATTGCTTCTCCTTCAGTACGCCCACCAGAGCATCAAGCTTAGGATCATTACCGGATACTTGCGAAGCCAGATCTAACAACGCATTAACATCAGCTTTTATACTTTGAATTGCTTCAACATCAGGCATGAAGTCAAATAGATCATCCCACAATGCTTCATCCAATCTACGATTCAAGATATCCTTCAACAATGGTAAAAGACCAAAAATGCAACTTGCTGCCTGTCTGCGGATGGTAGACATCAGGAAGTTGATAGATACATTACCACTCGTGTGTTCCAATATTCTCCGCTGAATGTTCAGCATTTCATCGTGGATCAGGGCCTGTTCTGGGGTAAAACTGACCATTACAGTCTCCGGTTTTCGGATAACCAGGTTACCAATATCCCTTCTTCTGGTTCTGTTAATTACACCCGATAATGTATGCAAATCCTCTATTTGAGATATCAGCACAACCCTTTGTTCATTAGTCATCGGGTCTTCATGCAATCCCTCAAGTATAGACTTGTACATGGGATTATTCTGGGCAATCAAACGCCCCCACTCGGTCGTCATGATCTGAACTAAGGCCTCAGTTGCTCGCTCCTGCCAGTCATGCTTGTTTTGCCTAACACATTTCACGGCTTGTGTGATAAACTGATTGGGCTCCATCATAGTTCGATAGCTGTTACGATCAATAATCAGATCAGGACGGAGGGTGTTCAACAAAACAAAGAGGTCTTCACTTTTTGTCTGTACTGGAGTCGCCGTTAAAAAAACCACAGCATCAGCATTGTTACATAGGTAGCTTACTATCTGATTAGCATAAGTATTGGTGTTCCTGATATGGTGTGCTTCATCGACAATGATCAGATCAAAGTGTGGAGGAGGGTCCAAGTCTAGTAGACCAAGTCTCTTTTTACCTCGTTTATCCTTTCCGTGAAGCAGGGTTTCATCAAACAATGAGTAGGGGATGATTGATCTTCTGTAATCTTGGGGCCACTCTCCATCAAGATCACATTCATTAATGCAGAGCCTCAGCTGTTTTCCGTCTAACTGCCGGAATGACTCATCAAATCTTTTCATCTCTGTAAGCCACTTCTTCTCTGCCACCAGAGGCCTGGGACAGATAATCAATACCGATTGAAGCTCTCTTCTCGCTTGGAGTTCTTTGAGGATCAAGCCGGCTTCAATGGTTTTACCCACACCAACACTATCAGCAATCAGAAGCCTGGGACGATCCGACCTGATGAACTTCAATACAGGCCTGAATTGGTATGGAATGAAATCTATCCTGGCTGAGTTCAGTGAGTAAAGAGTAGTGAGGTTAGGTTGTCTAATCTGTAGTGACGAAATTGCTGCGTTAAACTCATCCAGAGTCATGTAGTGTAATACTCGTTGAGGGACTGCTTCTAACTGAGATTCATAAAAGCTTTGAGGCCCACCGTCTCCGAATACATCGATCCTGTTCTCTGGCTCACTGCTGAGAATACTCACAACAGCATAATGCTTATCCATGGAGGATTTCAATCGCACAATCTGGCCTGGTTGAAACCCCACTGTCGGTTCTTGTTTAGTTGCTTGAACACGCTCTTGAGTGCTTCCTTTGAAAACTTCTTGCTTCTGTTGCTGGATATCATCTATTAGTTTGCTATCCGCACTGATCATCTTAAGGAATCTTTGTGTAGTATCAAGGTCACGATATAGATCATCATCGCTGACTGGATTACTATTTCTATGCGCCCAACGATTTCGGATTGATATAATCTCCTTTAGATAATGCCTTTGTTCTGGCTCATATCCCATATGAGCTGATATTCGGAACCAGTTCTGATCAAATATCCTAAGTAGAGCTGCGAGGTCGAGGTTATCAAGGACTGCTTCTTTTGATTTGAGAAGTTTGTCTTTTTGTCTTGGATTCAAAGAAGCAAGAACCATGTCTTGCCACCAAGTATCGCTAAGCTCTGGTAGAAGTAGTGTTAGATAAATAGCAAGTTCGTGAGTCATTGAGTGTTGTAAGTCGTACATTCTTGTTCCCTCAAATGGTCACTAATGACCAACCTAAGTCTCTCAGGCTTTTGTGAGTTGTGTATGGAATTCTATCTTTATGAAATGCGGCACACAATAAATGGGTAGGTCTGCTCATTGCAACATAAGCAATCTTTAGAGCACTCTTCTTGTTTCGAGCACCTTTTACCTTGTCAGCCGGATTTCCCGTCAATTGTTCGATTAGTTGATTCGCATTAAACCCATCATTGAAACACTCTAAGAATAGCGTTGCAGTATGAGTTTGGCCTTTCACAGAGTGGACCGTCCCAACATTGATATCAATGCCATTTAACGATAAGATATTACTAACAGAAAAGGTGTCCTCCATTTGGTCTATAGGATTATCGATGAATTTATTAACTTGAGCTTCTTCAATCTCAAAATGTGGGAGCCAAGTTTCTTTCAGATATTGAATTATCTGCTCAAACACACAATTAGGATATACATCATTTCTATGAGAGCACGCTGTGTCGTCACAGGCATGTTTGCTGATTTGCCTTACCCATAATGCCAGATTAGATTTGAACTCAGAATGAAATTCTTCTATGGTCTTAAGATATTCATTCAGTGTACTTTTGGTGTATTGCTTACCGCTTAAAGGATTGGTTGTATCTCCTTCGCTTAGGACTCTCAGGAAAGAACTTATCAGCGAATTTGAAATCATTTGGGGGATCACCTGCGATTGTGAATCGGGTGATTTGACCAGATAATTCTTTAGCGAGTTGTAGATTGGGTTACCTGACCTTACTGGCCGATGGTAATCGGGGAAATATGACCTAATACTAGTCTTACTTAATCCAGATGCAGTTTTTCCCTCATTATCATGGGTCCAACCAACTGCATAATATTGTGGAAGTTTACCTGTTTCAGCAATCTCTTGCTTCCATAGGTATTCCCGTTCCATGATCAATTCACTAAACTTACTAAGCACAACTGATAGTGAATCATCATCATACAAGATAATTACTGGCGAGAGGAGACAGTCGGTTCCTCGATCAATACCATTCAGGCTTGCCTCGGGTTTGATGCACACTTTGTGAATAGATTTTGCAATTTGGTTAGAAATTCTCTTTGATGATGATATGGTTATAATCTTATCCGATAATCCCCAAGCAACATCATCCGAGACTACAAAGTCATAAATTGCCTGATTTGGGTCACCTATCCTCTGCTTAACAACACTATCATTGAAAACTCTGTTTAATAGGTCATTTTGTCTTTGATCGGTGTCTTGCATCTCATCAACAAAAAGGTAGCAAAATCTTGTGGATATTGACTCAGGTAAACCTGGGTGTTTTGCTATGTAGTTTTTTGCAAATAGGTACGCTTCATCATATCTAATAATGCCGTCTTCGACGAGATGTTTTTTAACGGATAGAAGTTCTTTATAACTCTCAGTCTGCTTACCAATCTTGAGTGAAGATGTATTTCCATCAGAGGATAACATGATTTCATCTGAGGCAGTTAAAACTAAGGAAGCTATGATGTTTATATACTGATTCGACACCCAAGTTTTGGTCCTTGGTTTCAACCTCTTCCAAAAGATGCTCTCTGCAAGTGATGAGTCAATGGTTACGTTTCTATGCCCGTATTCTTCAACAAATGCAGGGATTGCTAAGAACTTGTCGACAAAGCTCTGAATAGTCCCAAAAAAGTTCGGATACGTAAACAACACCGAGCTGGCTTTACCCATTCTCCGTTTGATCTCATCGATGGCGACATTTGTATGAGTCAAAACACAGATTCCCTTGTTGCCTTCAAAGGGTAAGTATTTAGAGAGAATAAATAGCTTTGCTAATAAAGCTGTTGTTTTGCCGCTACCCGGACAAGCTACCACATCAGTTGATTCCAGGCACTTGATAAAGTTGATAGACTCTTGGTCAAAATGATATCCATTGGGTAGAAATAGCTTTTCCGCTTCAGGTAAATGCGAGAGGATGCCAAGTTCGTTTAATTCTGCCATGGGGCTACCCTAAATATCCTGACTGCAAGCAAACTTTATAGCATTAATCAGATATTGGAGTTGATCATCATTTTCAATAGCTTCTCTCAAATCGTTTTTCTTATCTAACAAGGTCTTTGCCAAGAATTGAGCAGTAAGAGCTTTTGATAGATTCCCAAGGAAAGGTTTCATTAACTCGTATGCATTGGAACTGTAATCTGGCAGTTCTAGACCAGCACCAGATATCTCTTTTGCTTTGCTCATTGCTGATAGTAACTCATCTTTCAAACAGCTCTGAGCAAGGTGATACTCAAGTGTCCATTCATTTTGAAACTCATGGATATTATTATGCTTCGGTGTATATTTATGCGTATCTTTCCTATGCTTAACCGAGTTTATGTAGTGATCGACATGTTCTTTATCGAGCTTATTTTTTTCTGGAATATTGGTTGATGGCTGATTCAACGAATTAAGACGTTCTATAAATCTTTTCTTTTCTGTTTCAATAACAACGTCTCCAGTATCGAGTTTCATTTGATATACTTTCGGAGGATTTTCTTTCAGATGTTCAATACATGGAACATCCCCATCGCTTACAATGGCTACCTTTACCGGCATTACTTTCCCATCCATTCTCTCGAATATCTTCACATATCGCTTCCATGCCGTACTGCCTACATTTACGATTGAGACCCCGAATCTACTGAGAGGTAGTCCAATAACTTCTGCCAAAGCAGGTACAAGAAGATTTTCGGCATCTCCTTCGACTATTATCACACCCTGAGCAAAGAATAGATTTGCTTTTGTAGCATCAAGGAATCTTTCTAAAAAATAAGCATCATCCTTTTCAATCTCAGTATATTGTTTATCCTTCTCACGATTTCCAATCGGATAGACATCTTGTTTTTTACATACTAGTAAGCTATCGAGAGGCACTGATGATCCCAATACAACACTATGAGTTGTTAGAAATACTTGTCCGTTAACACCGATGTTTTCAGTGAAATACTTGAGTGTGTTTATCTGGTAGTGGGGATGTAGATGAGCCTCCAGTTCCTCAATAATCGCAAGCTTGAGCCCAGTGTGATTCTCTCGTTTCAATAACATCAACTCAGCTGCTATATAAAGTAGGTTCATTAATCCTAAACTTGGCGGATTATTGTCGATGTTCAATGTTAGACGTTGAATTATAGCCCATAACTCAACACCTGACAAGGTCACGAATGGTTCGATTTTCTTGCCAGCAGAAGTAAATGAAGTCAGATTGTCCTTGATGGTTTCGATTATAGCCTTGCCGTCTACCAGATTATTGTTACTTAAATGAGTTATGATGTTCTCAAGTTCTATAGCAATAGCCATTGAATCTGGGTCACCCTTTGAACGATAACTATCTATCAGTGGTTCAATCAATTCGAGAGCCTCTTTGTTCTTCTTGTCTGTAAATTCATTCTTTCCAGAAAAATAGTCACTGATCCCAGAATCTGCCAAGTCTACCAATTTGCTAAGGGGATGATCTTTCTCTTCTTGTTTTGTTTTACATTTAAACTCACTTCGGCTCTTGAGTAACTGAGCAAATCTTGATCTTCGGCCTGCAGCCATTTCCATTTCAGCATCTCTTAATGGTTTTAAATAAGTAATTCTGAGTAGATCTCTCGCTCCAGCATCTAGTTGGGTTCCGACATTATCTATCCCTGCCCGAATCTCTTGTATAATCCTATTATCTTTTATTTCAGCACTCAGCCATACTCTCAATACATACTCGTTATTGTCATCAAAACCGATCCATTCCAGGAAGTTACCCGCTTCCGCATCTGTAAAACCCTTGAATTCGCATTCGATCTTCAATGATTTTGCTCGATCGCCATTGCTATAGTGAAAATCTATCTCATCGATTCTTGTGAAATCGTAGCTCTGGGTTTGAAGTACATACCTTATAGCATCAACAATAGAAGTCTTACCCGATTCATTCTCCCCTATAAGTACGTTGAGCCCTTTATTAAACTCGATAACAATGCCTGGTTTATCATCTGAGCCACCGTATTTACGAAAATTGGTAATTGATAGCTTGTGCAGATACATTTATCCTCCATATTGATTATTATTACACATCCAACGCCACCCCATTGTCTTTCAGCCACTGCACCTGTTTATGATAGTCCGGGACGACCTTATCCACTTCATTCCAGAAGTCCTTGCTGTGCCGCTTATATTTGAAATGCGCCAGTTCGTGCACGATCAGGTAATTTATCACACTCACTGGTGCCATCATGATCTTCCAATTGAAATTGACTTTG
Source organism: uncultured Candidatus Cloacimonadota bacterium (assembly GCA_964652645.1). GTDB lineage: Bacteria > Cloacimonadota > Cloacimonadia > Cloacimonadales > Cloacimonadaceae > CAZZCS01. Next base: position 6,803 of record CAZZCS010000111.1, read on the forward strand.
GGTCGCTTATCTGAACATGATGCCCACCTATTCTTCAGATCGATAATTGAGACGGCTTCCACACTGATCCCCATCATTTGCGCGAAACGTTGTACCCTGGGCTCGATAAACACCTTTCCACGATGCCGATAGAACTCTTTGAACATATCTCTCAGCTTATCTTCAGAACCTTCCGGAGCATAGAAGTGCCTGCCTCTGAACTGGATGCCATCGACCTCGTCGTTATATTGCAGATAGTAGTTCCTGCCCAGATAGAGGAAGGATTGCCCATTCACCAGTTCCC
>CAZZCS010000112.1:0-7007 GCA_964652645.1 uncultured Candidatus Cloacimonadota bacterium
TCAGCTCGATATAAACCTCGGTCTTGCCACTGCCGGTGATGCCATAAAGCAGATGCACACAGAACTTCCCAAAGTCTTCCAATATCTCGCTGATGGCGCTATTCTGAGCGTCATTGAGTACGATGCGTTTGGGTGGAGCAGCAGGATCACGATACAGATGCGCATTTTCCACCACCTTGGGTTTGATCTCGATGATGCCTTTTTTCACCAATGCCTTGATGCAGCTGTAGGATACCCGGTTGCTCACATCAGCCATGGGGATGCTTTTGTCATAGCTTGCAAAGATATCCCAGGCCTCACGCTGCTTCAGGGGAAGCTCATCCGGGTCTTGCTCCGGATTGATGATCTCGATGAAGTTGGCAACCTTGGGCTTATCCTTGTGCTTCACCTTGGTGGCAAGCTCCAGCAAGCCTTGCTCTTCTGCTCGCAGTGCCATCTTGTAAACAGGATAGGCCGGTATGATACGCTTGATCTCGGATAGCGGAACTTTGTCCTTGCCTTTGAGCGCGGAAAAGAGAGGCTCAAATATGGGGGCTACGGTTTCGCCAATCCAGGTAGCAGCTGCATCCACATCTGCCTGTAGCTTTGCCGGCAGCATGGCAAAAAGCGCTCTGCCAACCGAGCTATGATAGTATCCGGCCATCCATTTAGCCAGCTCCATCAGCTCCCCGCTCAGCACACCCTCGTCATCCAGGATTTCCGCAATCTCTTTGCAGGCAAAAGCTTCCGGCTTGGTCTCTGTGTCGCATATCCCCAGCATCAGTTTATGGTTCAAAGGCACCAAGACCCTTGCCCCATAAGGGACTGCAGTCGTGCTGCAATACGTGAGATCATGGGATAAACCCAAGGGCAGAAAAACCTTGTAAAACTTCATGATGCGAAGGCTGACCGGACGCTGCTTTTTGTCAACACAAATTGTGGTTTAAGCCGCTCGAAGCGAAGATAATATGAGCTCACGCTTGAAACCACAACTCAAGTTCATTTCGTGAAATGGGCACGGGTCTATAAGTCAAATCAGCTTAGCAAAAACCCCCGACCGAGGCCGAGGGTGTAATGTGCGTTTGCTTTTGATGTTTTATGTGCCAAATCTCACTTAGCATGATAAGGGGTATCCAGCATACATGTCTATGGGCTGCAAGTTTTTACTGAGCATTTCGTGCGATTCTGGCTCCCACAAAGAAGTCTAGCACTGTAGGAGGGTTGTAGCCCCTCATATGTAAGTAAGATTGATAGTCCATGCAGACCCAGCTACCTCCCCGACACACGCGATAGGTACCTGTCCCAGCACCTGTGGGATTAGTTTGGTCAGTTGATGAATACGCGCCATAAATATCCCAGCACCATTCAATCAGATTACCGGTCATATCGAAGATGTTCAGTTCGTTACCGGTTTTATGTCCCCCAGGATGAGGACCATAATCCGGGCTGGATAATCCAAAACTTTGTGAATTGTTATAATACCATGCCACGCTATTGATATCGTTGCCCCCACTATATGGATAGCCATGAGACAAATTACCTCCTTTTGCGGCAAACAACCATTCCATTTCGGTGGGCATTCTATACCCGTTTGCATTCCAGTTACAGATAATGTTTTGATGGTTTACATTGGAGGCAGACCATCCCTGTGGCCATGATTCGACATCGGTACCGAGATTTACCCCGTTTGCTGAGTAGCTGTAGCAGGGATTCAGCCCTTCAAGAATGCTGCGTTTGTTGCAATACTCGATCACATCAAACCAGGATATCCTTTCCGCGGCTCTGGTGCTATTCCCAATAAAGTGCGAAGGATTGCGTCCTGTTACCGCAAGAAAGCTGATCTGAGTGAGCTCATAGCGGTCAATCCAGAAGCTGCTCAGAGTTACATTGGAGGAGCCGTTGTTGAATGTACCACCTTCCACAAGAACAAAGTTCTGCCCGGGATATCTGATCACATTATAAACACCGTGGGCTTCCAACGAGGGATTCATATTATCTTGATAAGCCACGGCTCTGAGCATTACAGGTTCATGAACAGCCAGCGGGTTTTGATAATAGATACCTGTTTGGGTGGTGGGGTAGCTCCCATCCAGAGTATAGTAAATCTGTGCTCCAGGGGTTGAACAGGAGATTTGTATCGTTTGCTCAGAGGTATAGAAACCTAAAGGCAGTGAGAATATGGGAGTTGCAGCACTTGGCAGGGGATTTCCTGTCTGGGCGACCCTCATTCCCAGATCTCTTCCAATAGTACTGGGGGTGATACTACCTCTCCAAATAAGATTTTGCATAGATTGGCCGTTTTGTATACCTCCATTACGCCTGGCCCGGTTTTGTCCGCTTTGAGGACCTGCCGGATCAGTAAGAGTACCTCCCGGTAGTGTACCCCAAATATCCCAGACTATCTCAGAAACGTTACCACTCATATCAAAAAGCCCCAGTTCGTTTGAACCCAATTGACCTACCGGATGAGTGTTTCCTCCAGCGTTCATATTATACCAAGCCACTTCATCTACGGTATTGCTGCCTGAATATGTATAGCCCAAAGAATGCGTGCCACCTTTTGCTGCAAACAGCCATTCCATTTCGGTAGGTAATCGATAACCCGCGGCTGTCCAATTGCAGATCACATTCTGCTGATAGCTATGTGACGCATCCCAATCTCTCGGCCAGAAATCTGGGTCGGATCCATAGTCAATTCCATATCTGAAATATGAGTATACCGGGCTCAGGTTTTCTGACAGGCTTTTTCTGTTACAAAACTTAACAGCATCGTACCAGGTAATGTAGAACATAGGGTATTGGTTGCCGATATCTGTAATTACAGGCCAAGAGATACCCTCAACCGGATTGTAGCCATAAGCATTTGTCCAATCGCCTTGAGTAGTCTCATACTTATCAATGTAATATGAGCTCAGGGTCACCGTAGCACTTCCGGTCTGAAAAGTACCTCCCTGCACGTAGACCATTCTGTCATTGACATCATCGCTAATGGCGGTAACATAGTAGAACTTCTTTTGTTCTGAAATGGGTGCTGACCAAGAGTTATCTGAGTATATTCCGCTTGAATCTTCTGAAAATCCGGAATCAGGAAACTCAGATGAATAGACCTTATATGAAGTAGCTTCTTGGGATGGAGACCAGTTCAGAATTATCGAATTTCCGCTGTATGTAATGCTAATAGTTTGAGGAATTTGGGGATCTCGTAAAACCTTATGTTCTGCCAATCCATTTAAGTCTCCCAGTTTGAGGAGCAACGTCAAAGAAATCAAGGCGATTACTATGATAGTTCTATACTGAGTGTTCATTTCTTGCTCCCTATTTGCTTAGTGTAAATCGTCCGTTTATGCTCTGGTTACTGGTTTCAAACCGGTAGATGTACACTCCACTTGGCTGTTCCACACCTTTGTCATCCCTACCATTCCAATTGATAGAGAATTCTCCGGCTTTGGAGTGTTGTCTGATTGTATGCCAGATTTTCTGTCCCCTTATATTGTAAATGTTTATGTTTACCGCATCTTCTTTGGCAAGTTCATAACGAATCGTAACATTGGGATTGAAGGGATTGGGAAAAACGCTCTTAATTCTGGTAGATAACAGAATTTCCGGAGGTTGAACCTGGTCATCTGTACCTAACTCTGCCATACAAGGGCCGAATATTTGGGTTTGTCCACTCATATCAATACTTTGTAACCAATAGTAATACATACCTTGGTCGACCTCAAGGTCAGTATAACTATACGATGCCTCCGTAGAAGTATTGGTTGCAGTGATCATGGGGGTCACCATCAGAGCATTAGCAACATCATTAATGCCATTTCGAACTATATAGAAACCGATGAGACCTGCTTCAGATTGGGTAATCCACTCCAGTCGAACTTGATTGTAAGATGTTATCAAAGCGGAAAATGATGATAGTTGAACTGGTAATGTTTGCCCTTCCTCTGCGAGAAAGACCAAATCAATATCTCCTTCAGCTCTGTTTAGAGGAACAATAAAACTCGCGGTAGACTCTGTCCAGTTTCCAGGATTGCTATAAAGACTGAAACTGGTTTCAGGTTGTATGCGATACGCGAGATGTTCCGGGATAAATCCAAGCGAATGCGTGATGTTTAAGGTTTTACCACTAAAGTCGTCTCCACTAAGATTAAGCACAAGGCCAGCATTGGAGTAGATTGAAGTTATTTGAGTCGGTGCCCATGATGTGGTTATCACTGGGTTGAAGGCTCCAGAAACTCCGTCTATACTAATCGTAGGGTTAATAATGCCATTACCTGTATCAACTCCCTGAAGCGCTGAACTGAAAACGTCGGTAGTCCTGAAGCTAGTGACAGGGCAGTTAAGCGCACTTCCAAGGCTATTTTGGGGCACTACACTCCAGTAGTATTGGGTATCGTATAGCAGATTCTCAGCTTGATAGTTCGTCCCGATTTGTTGATAGCCATTTATAATGTTTGAGGGAGGATTGTCTGATCCCAGATAAATTGTGTAAGAACTTGGGGTACCAGATCCCGGCTGCCAGCTAAGCAGGGGATTTACACTTACATCCTGGGAGTTATCAGATGGATTGAGGTTTTGGGCTGGACCGGGCAAGCTTGGAATTGTATATGATATCATCAAATCTGGTCGGTGGAATGTACTCGCTCCAGTGCTTGTAGGAGGCGTAGTTTTGATCCCCACACTCGGTGGTAGGCATAGGAAGGTGCGCCCCATTTAACCCTGGCTCCTGTTATTTGTCCTCCAGCTCCGGAGCCTCCATAATTTCGCTCGACAAGCACTAAAAGGCTCTGCCCTTCCAAGACAGTGAAACCGGAGCTGAGAGCTAACGAATTCCATCCATTCTGGATAGTTCCATTGTGGACAGCATCAAAAACAAGAGTAGCTTGGTCAATAGCCATACTCCATAGCATCGCCTCCACATATGACGCTGTAGTTGTTTTAAGATATATCTTGGTGGGAACCGCAATACTAGTTTGTAATTGTGTGTACCACGCCAGGGTGTTGATCTCTTTGTTGTTTGCTCCCAAATCTGTGCTTCTGTACAAAGAAGCACTACGTTCATAGCCTTGATAATAACCTAAGGGATATCGATTGTTGTAGGTTGTGCCGTCTCCCATGGTCAAGGTTTCTGCACTCAAAAACATCACGAACATGAGGGCAGCCACGAATAAAATCTGCTCTTTCATTTGGATCTCCTTTCTTTCAAGCATTCATTATGTTAGTCTCTATCTTGCGATACATCTGTAAGTTAGCGATAGCATTTACAAAATAGCTCTGGTCAAAAACTGATAATACTGTAACTTGTATATCAGGTCAAGATTAGATCGAATTCCAGGAGTAAATTGTGGACAATAACTATATGGATAGACATATAAAACTGATTGAGGATTACTATGTCACCCTGGGCCTAAGCAGTGATGATGCGATTGAGAGCTGCGAGACCATCGCTCATGAGCCACTGAACAGATGTTTTCGGCTCTTGGCTTTGGGAAAACACTATACTCTCCATGGCACTATAACACAAGCAATGGATTGTATCATGCAATGTGATATCTTGATCAAAAACGGGAAGGCTTCTGATCCTGATTTACAGGCGATGACTTACTGTGAGTTAGCCCATCTGCATAAACTCTTTTTTGATAATAAAAGCGCTTTGTTTATCAGCAAAGCCACTGAACTGGCGATCAGTAAAAAAGTGCGAACTGTAGTAGCCCTAAGTGATGAAGCACTGCGATTTATCAGCCTGAAATCAAACCCAAGACTTCGTGGCATGGCTCTGTACAACCATCTTTTACAAGAGACTCTGGATTCTGGGCTTATCTATCGCTATATAATCGGTCTCTATCATCGCTTTACGCTGAGGGTCGATAACCAGGACTATTATAATGCCCTGGACGACTACTATGCAGGACAAAAACTGGCTAAATCCTTGGGATTTGATATATATGAGGCGATGTTTGAATGGGGTTTGGGGCAAGTAAAACGATCGCAAAAGGATATAGCTGGAGCAATCAAATGCTATTCTTACGCACTGAATGCCACCGAATCAGTATTAGTCAAAACCAAAGCTTTGATTTCCCTGGCTGGAATCTACGAAGGCTATCATAATAGGGATAAGTACTAACAAAACTTAAACAAGGCCTTGTCACTAAGCAAAAAGGAGGGAGCGATCAATCGTGTTCCTTTGCTTCATTTATTGCTCGGCCGTTTCTATGAAACAGAACTTAAAGACCTTAGCGCAGCCGAAAAACACTACAAGCAAGCAGAACATGCGCAAAGCGTTCTAAGCTCAAGTGGCATGGTTTTGTTGGATCTTGATCAGCAGATTGCACTTCAGAGACAAGTCTTTATGGACAAATTCTACGCAGGGCATAAACCGCTTGCACTTGAAGAAAGCCTGAGCTTTATCTATTATTCTGATTATAGAAAGGCTCTGACTTTATTTCAATATTCACTGTTGATGTATCAACGGGATAGATTTCCCGATTTAGGTACTCTACAAGAAAAACTCAATCTTCCTCAATCCACATTGCAAGCCATAAAAGCAAGACTAACCAGATTAGGTTATCCGGTACCAGACTTCCGAAAGCATTGTGATCGCCATCAAGCTATCGGGTTCGTTCCCGGCATAAAGACTTATCTTAGCTCAATTGCCGATCTAAACTGGAAGGAAGCTGATGAAAGATTCAAGCGGGATATGTTAACTCTGCTCATTGAGCGTTACGGGGGTAAAAAGACTAAGATTTGTGACCATCTTAAGGTGAGCGATTTCACTCTCAGAAAGCTATGCAAATCTGTGCTAAACGTAAAGAAAGACCCAGAATGAGGAGGAATAGTCAAGACATTAAGATTCCGTGTACCCTGTCAAATTGTTAACATTTCTCTAATAGGCCAGAATCAGTTCAGAAAGCTCTCCATGGATTGAAGCTTTCATCTGATACTCCAGAATATCTGCCGGCCAATTTCAGTATCTCAGTTCACTCTCATCAAAGTGGTAAACGCGGGTCAAGCGTTCATGCTTCCAGGCTTTA
>CAZZCS010000113.1:0-6990 GCA_964652645.1 uncultured Candidatus Cloacimonadota bacterium
GGGAAAATCCCGCTCGAAAACAGAATATCAAGACTCGGAGTCAAAATCCCCGATCGTCCTTTTTCGTCAATAACTATTTGTAAACGGACTCATTTAGCGGGCTGAAACCTAGAATTATCTTGACGGAATAAGCTGTTTCTGAGTTATGAACCCATCCAGACACATAAATAAAAGGGGATTTAAATGCGCCAGATTTATATAGTGATTGCATTGCTTGCAGTCTTGAGCTTGAGTCTATTTGCCAATACAGCTCCGGCTGAAGAAGACCTAAAAATTGTCATGATGCCGGCTGTGGATCATCAAGTTCGAGCCCTGGTATCTCTTGATAGACAAAGTATTCTCTTCATGAACTCATTTGAGATACCCAAAGCTGCAGTCCAAAGCGGCGAAGTTCGTTCCTTCTTTTTGCATAAGGATATGGTAATCGAATCAATTACTATCAATGGCCTGGACGTCCCACTATTCAAGGTTATTAATCTCCAGGCGAACAATTTTGAGCCACGTCTGAGATTGCAGGCCCTGGTCGATGTCACAAAAATGAGCTCAGTCTACAGCTTTACCTTTCCCAAATTGGATGCCTATCCAGAAAACCTGGAAGTCAAAATCAACTACTATCTCCCCTTTGAAGCTTTCAGAACTTACGAACCGGAAAACTCTGAGCTCATTACTCTGAGAGGAGAGAACTACTGGTATCCCCGCAGCAATGATGCAGGGGGCAAGGTGAACTTTCATGTTTCCACTCCCCAAAATTTTGACGTGTTGGTCAATGACATCGTCATGGGTTCTGAAGAACGCAATAGACGTAAGGCGCATCAATTGAGCTTTCAAGACAAGTCCAAAGCTCCTGCCAGCATTACTTTTATTCATAAGAAGCTAAATTAGCTCAGTGGTAGAGCAACTGATTCGTAATCAGTAGGTCGGGGGTTCAAATCCCCCATTTAGCTCCAGATATCGCCCGGTTCATCCCGGGCTTTTTGTTTGCCATACATAACCTGCTACCGGTTGTTTCGAGATGCAAGCCATGCTTTATCGTGTTATCCTTAACACAAGCATAAGCAGGTCTGGCTAATCCTGGCAATGCGGATCCAGCGCAGTTTGTCTTTGTTCAAAGTTTTCTGGACAAAAAAAAAGGCGCTGAAGCGCCTTGAATTATCTGAGGGGAACTACATAATAGAACTTGCGCGGATGTAGTAGTGGTATTGTGAAGCTAATAGTCTCAGCCGGCAATGTGATAAGGTTCGAAAATGGCCCTGCTGGATTATCGGCTTCCTTGATTGTATAGCCGATTGCACCGGAGACTGCATTCCAAGTGAGGACGATGTTGCCATCCTGGTTTTGGCCGATACCGAGGCTGAAACCTTCCAATAGCTGGATTGAGACATTGTCAATTGCCACGGGGTTTCCCCATGCACCACTGTTATAGACAAAGGCAAAACGTACTCTTTCACCGCTATAATCCGCAAGTGAGATAAGCTCTGGAGCAGTGTACAGATTGTTTTGGAGCGAATCATTGTAATCCCTGATGATCTGCCAGGTTCCGTCTATCTGAGCCCATACTTGCAGCTCTGTAGGCTCCATATCTGTGTGTTCATAATACATCCAAAAACTGAGCTCTGCCTCTGAGGGAATCTCGTAGAGGGGTGAGATCAGCCAGTAATAGGCAGGCATCATCATGCTGTTTATATAGATGGCAGAAGTACCTTCCTGTACGTATTGAGGAATCGAAGTCTGTTGCCATCCAGAGCCCATCTCAGGATAGAGCTCATCAGCGCCAGGAATAGCGCTCCATCTATTGACCCAACCTCCCAGATCGGCGTCTTCAAAACCCTGGGTATGAGGATAGATATCAATCACTGTCTCGGTCGTAAAGCTCCAAAGACCACCACTGCTGTTCCCGACTCCGTTGTATAACACGACTCTCCAATAATAGGTCGTGCCAGGATAGAGCGTACTCTGGGCTGTCCAGCTGTCATAGAAGCTTTGGCCATCTCCCTGAACCATCACTGAAGCATCGTATTGGTTCACCAAGTCTACATCATTAGAAAAATAGAGCTCAGAAAAATCAATTGGGTGCATGTTGTCCATTCCCAGAGACCAACTCAAGGTGGGGGATTGGTTTATAAAAACGTTTTGGGCATTGGGCATCGGACTAATTGGATAGGGTGTAAAAGGGGGCTGAATATCCAGGACAAAATCCCCTTCATCTGCTCCGATATCCAGAGTATTGACATTACGGAGATCACCATCAATGTCGGTTGTGATCCAGCTATAATCCTGCTGGAAGAGGAAGCGTCCGTTACTTTCCACGGGTGTGGGGAGAGTGGGGTTGATGTGAAGATCGATAGCTGAGACAAACTTGGGATCTCCAGTTCGGCTAAAGCTATCCATCTGGCTATGCCCCTGCCAGGACAAAAAGCCCAGAACGAGGCCATGATTCATGTCGTAAGCGATGCTGTTTGGGTTTTGGGGATTGTAGAAGAGATTGGCGTTTGAGATGCTACCAAGTCCCTCCAGGGCGTTGGCATAGGGGCTTTCTATTAGAGTATGTCTGTGGCCTTGGGAGGCGGTGAAGCTGAGGTTTGCCAGGATATTGTTCGTCAGCCTGAACGATCGTGCTTCCGGTGTAATCACGCAGGAGCTGCTTGTATAGTTGCCTGCTTCGATCCTGATGCTATTGAAATCTATATAGGTGCCGCCCTGATTGAGTATCCTGACCCCAAACAGGCTTGAAAGTCCCACTCCGGCCTGGCTAAGATTGATGAAGTTGTTATAAACCTTTGCTCCAGCCAGTTCCATTGCTGTGCAGTTACTGCCGCTCAAACCGCTGATCCGATTGGAGTGAATAATTCCCTCAAAAGAGTTTTTGTGGATGATTCCATGAGTTGTACTGTTTGAGCTAATATGCTGGATGATGTTGTGCGCAAGGCTCGCCATGGCTTGTTTTTCCAGCTTGATGGCAAAGTTGCTAAGAGCATTTTCACTACTGGTGCCAAAAAGACAGTATTGCACGGAATTTCCGCTGCCATAGTAGTCTGTATCCGTAAACCATCTGGATTCGAGGGCAAGACCAGCTCCCCCACCATTGAAAACGATGCTTTCAAAGCTGTTGTGGGAATGAGCTCCCGACAGTGCCAGGGGCTCATAATCGAGCTCGGCAAGGATATTAATGCTTGATATTTGAGATATCTGCAGATTTGAAAATGAGTTGTGATTACAGGCGACAAAACCGCTGCGATTCTGAAGATAGATACCATACTCGATCTGATCTCCACTACCTTGCAAATCGATGCTGTCAAAGCTTAGGTAGCTCACTCCCTGCAAGTGTAGAACAGCGTTTCGGAGGCTTGCATTCCCTGTGGAGATGATGCGGGGATTGGCGCCTGTTCCACTTTTGGTAAAGCTGAGGGCTGCAGTCTGGTTTCCGCCCTGGATCAAAGTAGGGAGTTCTTCGTGGAATACGTTGCCTGAGGCAACGTTGAACGTGGTGCTAGAGCCTATACCTGCGATGTTGATTGCCTCGATTGCCTGGCCGAAACTGCTGAAGTTGTTTGTCTGGCTGGAGGTGGGATCAATCGTGTAGATGCCTCCCAGAGGGCTTGAGGCTTGCAGAGTCACATCGTCGATATTCCATCCACTATGCTCTTCGGCGTAATCGCTGGCATAAGTGAACATTACTCGAATTGAGGCGGCGTTGTCAGCAGAGACTGGCAATGGTATCCAGTGCTTTGTCCAGGCTGTCTCTCTCAGGTAGGAGGGTGTGTAAACTGCTTGCCAGGCGGTATTGTTTATGCTGATATAAACTGAGCCGCGGTCAAATACTCCCCCCTCAAAATTACTCCAGCTCCAGAAATTGAAGCTGAGGTTTGAGTGTCCGCTCAGGTTATATTCAGGAGAGATGGCCGCGTAGTCCAAAAGCGCTACTCCCGCAGAGTGGTTTCCATTGAGGTTTGTGGCCAGGATATTTGTACCTGTCCGGGCAGGAATACCTTCTCCAGAGCTACCAATGGCAAAGTCCCCGCTCAGAGTCCAGCCATGAACACCTTCAAAGCTATCCTGGGTAATTATCTGGGTCTGAAGACCTCGCGCACATACACTAACTAACAACATAAGAAGCACTAAGGCTATACTCTGTCTCATTTTCATCTCCTGTTTCAAAGACACATCAAGTCTCAATTCATTTATTTTCACTGATTGTTAATAACCAAGCCTATGGATCTACAAATCGTGTCAAGCCTTCATCTCAATCAAGATTTTCTTTGACGTTCGTCGCTAGCTGAATTATGTGGTAACCTAATAGCGGATTAGAGAGGCAATAGTCCTTGTTAATCGGCCCTTAGGAGATTGTTATGAACATCCAAATCCGTCTGGAAAGACCTGCGGATTATCGCCAGGTCGAAGAGCTTACTAGAGATGCCTTCTGGGATGTCCACGTCCCGGGATGCGACGAACACTGCCTCGCCCATGTTTTGAGATCTGCTGCATGCTTTGTGCCAGAGCTGGATCTGGTTGCCGAGTTTGATGGACTCGTAGTAGGAAACATCATGTACACTAGAGCTCAGGTGCTTGACTCCTCTGCTGTCGGACATAAAGTGCTCTCTTTTGGGCCTCTCAGCGTATTGCCTGAGTATCAGAACAGGGGGATTGGGGCTCTGCTTATCCAGGAATCCAAACAGCGCGCTCTGGAGCTGGGCTATACGGCAATCATTATCTACGGCGATCCAGAGTATTATCAACGCTTTGGCTTTGTGTCAGGGTCAGACTTTGGCATCCATGGCAGCGAGGGCTATTTCTCTCCTGCGTTGCAGGTCTTCGAGTTGGTACCAGGAGCATTAAAAGGTGTCTCAGGAGCATTTCTGGAAGACGATGTGTACCATCTGGATGCAGAGGCAGCATCAGCCTTCGATGCACAATTTCCGCCTCGTGAGAAGGGTTTCAAGCCTTCGCAAAAACGCTTTCAGGATCTGCTCTCGCAAGCTCATAAGTAAGCTCTCAGACTGGATTACAGACACAATCTGCACTCTATACGCTTTGGGGTTTGTAGTGGCCTCATGATTTAGCAGCGCAACTGCTGTGGCTGCCCTCTGGGGTTATGGCTCCTGACTGCCGCCCAATTATCGCAGACTGCAGCTCTGCTCTTCCAGCCAAAGCCTTGTGAGCTCGCCTGTAGTGCCTGTGTAGCCAGTGGGTTCAATCTAATCTTGTCCATGTTGCTCTCCTTCTTCGTTTTTTTGGCAAAAAAAATTCCGCCCAAATTGAGAAGAAATTCAGACGACTTTTGGAAAGCTTCAACATTCAAACAATCCAAACCACACAGGAGGAACACAATCATGGGACATTTTACTTTACTGCCCGGCTACTTTCTTGGCTGGCTAAGGCCAGAGAACAGCTTTATTGGGGTGGAGACGTCTCGTCGCCACAAAGCAGGGAATATTTTTTGGCATTTGCAGATATCGGTGGCCCAATTTGCAGATTTCAGTGACCCTTTTCTCTAGATGAGGCATTGCATAAATCATTAAAAAACAATAAGTTAAGATCAAGATCGAAAATAATACTTGACAGATTATCTCGCTCACCAAATATCGATACAGATTTATCGATAAGAATAGAGCGAAAGGAATAACGATGGAAGCGATACCGATTTTGACCCTGAAGAGACTACCGCAGTATCTGGAAGTCCTATACCAGTTAAAGCGTGCCGGATTGAAGATGGTTTCTGCCACCAAGATAGCAGTATTTACAGACGTGCATATGACGCAGGTTCGTAAAGACCTGGCTTATACTGGCGTAACAGGTGTGCCCAAGATTGGTCATCAGATTGATGATCTGATCGAAGCCATCGAGCAATGTTTGAACTGGAACGACACCTCTTCCTGTTTTCTGGTGGGTGTAGGGCACTTGGGTGCGGCTTTATTGGGTTATGAGGAATTGGGTCGCAAAGGTCTGAAGATTGTCGCTGCCTTTGATACTGATCCAGAGAAGACGAATCGCACCACTAATGGCGTACCTGTGTATTCAATGAATAGGTTCGAGAATCTTACCAAGAGAATGCATATCCATATTGGGATCCTGACAGTTCCCCCTTTTGCAGCCCAGGAAGTAGCAGATATGATGGTGGCAAATGGAATCTTTGCCATTCTCAATTTTTCACCTGTCAAACTCAAATTGCCAGATGATGTGATTGTTGAGGAATTGGATATGTCCTCTTCACTGGCTGTTCTATCCCGTAGATTGGCTGAAAAGCTACATACCCACGAGCAGGATATATAGAGTAATTCACATTCCCAAATTATAACCCATCACAATAGAAGTGCGTCCATAAATACGTTTAATAAATCAATAGAAAAATAGAGGAGAACATGATGGAAAACACGAGTTCAGCCGTCAGAAGCTTTAGCAAGGTGTTGGAAATACTGGATCGCTACGATCGCAGCGAAGCCAAGATCATCCCAATCCTGCAAGCAGTACAGGAAGAATACCGGTACCTGCCCCAGGAAGTACTTACTTTTATTGCCACATCTCTGGATGTGTCACCAGCCCGGCTATATGGAGTAGCAACCTTTTATAGCCACTTTTCTCTGGAACCCAAGGGAAAACACATTATCAAAATGTGCGATGGAACCGCCTGTCATGTGAGAGGATCAAACGCCATTATTACCGCTCTGCGCGAGCGCTTGGGACTCTCTGCCAAGAAGATCACCACCGACGATATGCTCTTCACTTTCGAAACCGTATCCTGCCTGGGAGCTTGTGGATTGGCTCCTGTATTGGTCGTAGACGATGAAGTTCACGGTCAGGTTACACCCGAGCAGGCCTTAACTCTCGTAGAAGAAATTGTAAAAAAGGAGCAGGAAAGTGTTTAATCTCGAACAAATCAGAGCTCAATACAATGCCAGCAGAGCACTCTGCCAAAAGCGGATCGTAGTGTGTGCAGGCACTGGCTGTATTGCCAACGGGGCCATGAAAGTGTATGAAATGCTCAAGAATACAGCA
>CAZZCS010000114.1:0-6875 GCA_964652645.1 uncultured Candidatus Cloacimonadota bacterium
TGATCTAGATTCGGGTCTGATAAACCTGCTATCTATGTCGGGATTATGGATTTAATCCAAAAAAAACTTTACAAAAAGAGTATCTCCAAAAGGCTGTCTCAAAATCCATAGGAGGATCAAATGTCACTGAACAATGAAGCTAAAACAGCTATCATGGCAGAGTTTAAACTCCATGAGTCAGATACTGGATCTCCAGAAGTACAGGTATCTCTTCTTACTCAGCGTATCAAAGATATCACTGAGCACCTGAAGATGCATCCGAAAGACTTCTCAACCAGACGGGGACTCCTCAAACTGATCGGTCAGCGCAGACGCCTTCTTGATTATCTGAAACGTAAGGATATCGAGCGTTACCGCAGTCTAATCAAGGCTCTGGGACTCAGAAAATAACTCTGTCCAATTTGAACAAGGTGCACGAGGACGGGATTCGCTCCTCTTGCACCTGTTCAGACATGACACTAATCGTGGGAGAATCGAGCAATAAGCTAAAGAAGAGTTACACAGTCTTTAGCCTATTGCTTCTTCTCCTGCACAACACATAGGAGAAAAAATGCACAACTTCAACATCACCAAAAAATCAATCGAATTCTGTGGTAGAGAGCTAACTGTCGAGACCGGACGCATGGCCAAACAAGCCGGTGGAGCAATCCTCATTACTTACGGTCAGACCACTGTCCTCGCCACTGCAACCATGTCCAAAACTGCCAATCTGGAAACAGATTTCTTCCCTCTTACCGTAGATTACATCGAGAAGATGTATGCCTCAGGTAAGATCCCCGGTGGCTTTTTCAAACGTGAAGCAAAGCCCACTACCGATGCTACCTTGAATGCCCGTGTCATAGACAGGGCCATCCGTCCCCTTTTCCCCGAAGGATTCAGAAACTCGATTCATGTCGTGATAAACGTTTTATCCTTCGATGGCGAAAACGATCCTGCCATGATCGGTATGATCGGGGCATCCCTGGCTTTAGGTATTTCAGAGATTCCTTTCAATGGCCCCATTGCTGGCGTTACCGTTGGTTACATCGACGATGAGCTGGTCGTGAACCCCAAGATTGCAGATCTGAAAGAGAAATCAAAGATGAATCTATCTGTCGCTGGTTCAGAGCACTCAATCTGTATGATTGAATCCAGTGCCATGGAATTGAGCGAACAGGTCATGCTGGACGCCGTCTTTGCAGGACATGATGAGATCAAAAAGGTAGTAGCCCTGCAACGCGAAGTCATCGAACTCGCTGGCAAAGAAAAGGTCGTACCTGTCTTGTATCAGGTACCAGAAGAAATCATGAACAAGGTCGAAGCAGGATTTGCCGATAAAGTAGCAGTAGCCGCTGTTATCAAGGGCAAACAGGAGCGCCAGGATGCCTTTGATGCTGCTGAAGCAGAGCTGATTGAGCAGTTGATCACTGAAAATGAAGAAGACTACAACAAAAATCAAAGATATTACGCACACGCTTTCCACGAACTCATTCGTCGTTATGTGCGCGATTCTATCCTATATAAGAAAGTAAGAGCCGATGGCAGAGATTTGGACGAACTGCGGGACATCACCTGCGAAATAGATGTACTGCCAGTGGTTCATGGTTCTGCTCTGTTTACCAGAGGTGAGACTCAGGCCCTTGGCACAATTACTCTGGCAGGTGGAAGCAGCGAACAGGTCATAGATGGCTTGGACGAAGAGTACAAAAAATCCTTCTATCTTCATTACAACTTCCCACCCTTCAGCGTAGGTGAAGCTGGTAGAATGGGCCCCACTGGCAGACGTGAGCTTGGTCATGGAAACCTGGCCGAAAGAGCTCTTATTCCTGTGATTCCTTCCAAAGAAGACTTCCCCTACACTATGAGAATCGTATCCGACATTCTGGAATCGAACGGTTCATCCTCTATGGCTTCCGTTTGTGTTGGCAGTCTTGCCATGATGGCAGCCGGGGTCAAGATCAAAGCAGCAGTTGCTGGTATTGCCAATGGCCTTATCATGGAAGGGAACGATTACGTAATTCTTACAGATATCCAGGGTTTGGAAGATCACTTGGGCGATATGGATTTCAAGGTTGCCGGAACTCGCGATGGCATCACTGCCATGCAGATGGACATCAAGATCGCTGGGATTACCAAAGAAATCATGCGTGATGCTCTGGAAAAATCCCTGAGCGCCAGACACAGAATTCTCGATGTGATGGATCAAACTATCGCAGCACCCAAAGACGATCTCTCACCAACAGCTCCTAGAATTGAAGCCTTCAAGGTTCCAATCGATAAAATCGGCGAGATCATAGGGCCATCGGGCAAAATGATCAAATCAATCATCGAAAAAGCGCAAGTTCAAATCGATATCCAGGACGATGGTACAGTTCGTATCCTCTCTCCGGATAAAGATTCCATTGATAAAGCCAAACGTATGGTAAAAGCCATAGCAGTAGAGCCAGAGATGGGCGAACTCTTCAGTGGCCCAGTGTCTCGCATTGAAGATTATGGTGTGTTTGTAAAGATCCTCGATGGCGTCAAAGAAGGAATGGTTCACGTTTCTCAGATGCATACATCAAGAATCAATCATCCTCTTGATATGGTCAAAATGGGCGATATCGTAAACGTCAAAGTCATTGGCGCTGAAAAAGGTAAGATTGCCCTGGCAATGAAAGGTGTGGAAGGAAATCCTGAACCGGATCCAAACGCACCCAAGGATCGTCCCCGCACCAGTCCTGACCGCCCGAGAAACGATCGTGATAGAGGTGGTTTCAACCGGGGAAACGACAGGGGCAGAAGAAACAACGATAGATGAGGTAACCATGCAATATAAGGTTGCTGACATAAACTTGGCAGATTTCGGCAGGAAAGAACTCGATCTTGCCGAAATCGAGATGCCAGGACTAATTGCCCTGCGTGATAAATATGGGAAAGACAAACCCCTAAAGGGTGCCAAAATCACTGGCAGCCTGCACATGACCATCCAAACAGCCGTTCTCATCGAGACTCTTGTGGAGCTCGGAGCGACTGTCAGATGGGCAAGCTGCAATATCTTCTCCACTCAGGATCATGCTGCAGCGGCAATTGCCAAAGCAGGAATCCCCGTCTTTGCCTGGAAGGGTGAGACTCTTGAGGAGTACTGGTGGTGCACTATGCAGGCACTTTCCTGGGAAGATGGAATGGGGCCAGATCTGATAGTAGATGATGGTGGTGATGCGACTCTCCTGATTCACGAAGGGTACCGCTTCGAAGAGGAATACTCCCGTACTGGAAAGCTTCCCACTGTTACAGCAGATAACAGGGAGGCGGCCATAGTACAGAAGCTTCTCATTGATGGACTCTCAGAGGATCCCCAAAAGTGGCATCGAATCGCCAAAAACCTGAAAGGAGTAAGCGAAGAGACCACTACAGGAGTACATAGACTCTATCAGATGAAGGCAAACGGCTCCTTGCTGTTCCCCGCCATAAACGTAAACGACTCTGTTACAAAATCCAAGTTTGACAATCTATATGGTTGCCGCGAGTCCCTAGTAGATGGTATCAAAAGAGCGACAGACGTAATGGTCGCAGGGAAAATCGTAGTTGTCTGTGGCTATGGTGATGTCGGTAAGGGTTGTGCTCAATCCATGCGAGGTTTTGGTGCCAGAGTTATCATTACAGAGATAGATCCCATCTGTGCCCTGCAGGCCGTGATGGAAGGCTACGAAGTCGATATTTTGGATAATGTGATCTCAGATGCCGATATTTTTGTAACCGCTACCGGTAATTGCGATGTAATCCGCGTAGATCACATGCTCAAAATGAAGAATATGGCTATCGTCTGCAATATCGGGCATTTCGACAATGAGATTCAAGTGGATAAACTCTATGAGCTGGAAGGGGTTATCAAAGTGAACATCAAACCCCAAGTCGATCAGATCGTATTGCCAAACGACAAGTCTATCCTCTTACTCTCAGAAGGTCGCCTGGTAAATCTTGGCAATGCTACTGGGCACCCATCCTTTGTGATGAGTTGTTCTTTTACAAACCAGGTTCTTGCCCAGATGAGCCTGTGGCAGGAGGAGCACGAGATCGACGTCTTTACCCTCCCAAAGCAGCTGGATGAGGAAGTCGCACGCTTACACCTGACCAAACTGCAAGTAAAGCTGAGCCAGTTATCCAAAAAACAGGCCGCGTATATAAACGTCCCGATTGAGGGGCCATACAAGCCAGAGAATTACAGATACTAAATATAGATGTGGAGGTAATATGTCCCTAATCAATAAGATCAGTGACAAAAGTGTCAAAATCGGTGTGGTAGGTTTAGGTTATGTCGGACTGCCAATGGCCGTAACAATTGCCAAGAAAGGCTTTTCAGTAATAGGCTTTGAAGTAAGCCAATATGCCATCGAGCATGTCAATGCCGGTGATAACTACATTGGAGACGTAGAAGATCAGGATTTGATCGATGTCGTGAATGCCAAAAGATTGGAAGCAACAGCCGATTATAGCAGAATCAAAGAAGTAAATGTGGTTCTTATCGCTGTACCTACACCGCTGGATCTGTATCATCAACCAGACACGACATATATCACTGCGTCTACAAAGTCCATGGCAAACTATCTAAATAAAGAAACCCTGGTTGTGCTGGAAAGCACTACCTATCCTGGTACCACCAGAGAAGTTATAGTTCCCGAAATTGAAAAAGCTGGTCTGATGATTGGCAAAGATGTCTTTGTTGCCTTCTCTCCTGAAAGAGTGGATCCAGGTAACGAGACTTACAAGACTCACAATACTCCAAAGGTCGTAGGTGGCATCACCAAGATGTGTAATGAGATTGCCAAAGCCTTTTATGAAAGCGTTTTGGATGCTCCCGTACATTTAGTCTCCTCTCCTGAAGTCGCTGAGATGGAAAAGATCTATGAAAATACTTTCCGAAACATCAATATCGCACTTGCCAACGAGATGACAGTTCTCTGCGATCGGATGGGAATCAGCATTTGGGAAGTCGTAGATGCAGCAAAGACTAAGCCTTATGGCTTCATGGCTTTCTATCCTGGGCCTGGAGTGGGTGGACACTGCATTCCTATCGATCCATTCTATCTTACCTGGAAAGCACGCGAGTTCGAATTCCATACTCGTTTGATCGAGCTTGCTGGTGAGATAAACATCGCCATGCCCGAGTATGTGGTTCACCGTGCCATCAGAATGCTGAACAAGATTGGCGTAGCCATATCCCGCGGTAAGATTCTCCTTTTGGGTGCTGCTTACAAGAAAGACATCCAGGACATGAGAGAATCTCCCATTGAAGGCGTAATCACTCAGCTCGAACAATACAGTGCTGATTTTGAAATTCACGATCCCTATGTAGCTGAGTTTCATCACGAAAAGAATGGCAAGACCTACAAGACCGTTCCGCTGGGAAATCTCAAAAAGTATGATCTTATCATCGTAATCACAGACCATACCAATGTAGATTATCAAAAGATCGCCGAATCGGGTGTTGCAATCCTTGATACCAGGAATGCCTTCAAAAACATCAAAGCCAAAAACATCGAATTGATGTAATTATAGAGGATGCTTTGGGAACTCACAAACCCGTAATAGTGCACGAGCTACACGGTAAGCTTGAGGTTTCTCAGGGCGATAACGGATGGTATGTAGTTCGCACCAAACCCCGGCGTGAAAAGAAACTTGCTGATTATGCCAGGGTGGAGGGGATTACATACTATCTGCCTCAGATAGAGACCGTACACAAATACAATTACCGCAAAGTTACCTTTACCAGACCCATGTTCTCTGGCTATGTCTTTGTCATGGTCAGTCCCCCAGAAAAAGAGAAGCTGCTCATCACAGGAATGACTGCAGGATTTCTTTACGTCAGAAATGAAAAAGAGCTGATAGACGAGCTCAAGTATATTTTCGAGGGTCGAAAACGTAAGGCCGAATTCGTCGATGCGATCTGGCTGTCCCAGGGTCTGGAGGTTGAGATTATCAACGGGCCTTTGAAAGGGATGGTAGGAGTGGTGGAAAACCACAGCAAAATAGAAGAAGTACGCCTCCAGGTAAATATGCTACGCCAGGCAGTAATGGTAAAAATCAGTCCCAAAGACGTAAAGATTATTGGTGAATTTGAAATCGTAGATTCAGAAGGATAGACAATGAAGATACTTGTGACCGGTGCTGCCGGTTTCATCGCCTCTCATGTTTCTGATGCCTATATCGCAGCAGGGCATGAAGTAGTAGTAGTGGACAATCTCTCAACGGGTTACATGCACAATGTAAACTCCAAAGCCAGGTTTTACAAGGTCGATATCTGCTCCGAAGCCCTGGACGAAGTATTTGAGAAAGAGAAGCCAGATATCGTAAATCATCACGCAGCCCAGATCAGCGTTCCCCTCTCCGTCAAAGATCCACTAAATGATGCCGAAATAAACGTTAAGGGATTAATTCGTCTGCTCCAGAACTGTGTAAAACACAGCGTCAAGAAGGTGATCTATATCTCCTCTGGTGGGGCCATGTATGGCGAGGCGACAGAGTATCCCACTACCGAGACCTACAACCCCAAACCCTTATCTGTCTATGCGATCAATAAGATGGTGGGGGAGAACTACCTGGCCTTTTACAACCACCAGTATGGATTGAACTATACGGTCTTACGCTATGCCAATGTCTTTGGCCCCAGGCAGGTTTCTCATGGAGAAGCTGGAGTGGTATCCATCCTCATCGAGCTGCTCCTGCAAAATCAAACCCCCAATGTTTATGTATATCCCGCTGAGCCAGAGGGGATGATACGTGACTACGTCTATGTCAAAGACGTCGTAAAGGCAAATCTGATCGCTCTATCCCATGGGCATAACGATGCCTTTAACATCGGAACCCAGATAGAGACTACCACCATGCAGCTTTATAACGAGATTTGCACCCAACTC
>CAZZCS010000115.1:0-6852 GCA_964652645.1 uncultured Candidatus Cloacimonadota bacterium
ATATTGAACTCTCTTGATCCCGCTGATTTCGTATTCTTCTTCGTCAGTGAGTTTTTTACCGTCCCAGACTTCGCGTTCAGGATTGCTCCGTTCTACAAATAGCATGTCGTTGAACTTTCCGGCAAATTTCCCGGCTACATAGATCAATTCCGGATGCTCAAGCCCCGTGAAATAAAGAAAGTTGTTGTCCTGATAAAACTTGGTGAGGTTAGCCTCGGGATTGGCAAAGAGAATGACGTTTTCGCCATCTGCCAACAGCTCTGCCAGCTTTTCTCTGCGTGTCATAGTAATCTGTGCGTTCATCGATAATCTCCAATCTATATACTTCCATTCTCCCCCGGCATGCATGCCGAAGTCGAAATCGCTATCAAAGATAACAGGACAATGACAGAGGTTTTCTATCATCGTCCCGTTATACACAAAGGGCGATTTTCTGCTCCCAGAGCAGACCAAAAACCCCTATTTATCTTGCTTCAACTTTGTATGAAACGTTAAATGCCGGGTCTACTCCATCAGTTTTGGCCTTGGCATCACCCTTCTTGGCATCTGTAAAGTTCAGCTGCACTGTAGTGTCCATGGGGACGTACTTGTCCCACACGTAGTATGATTCACCATAGGTATCCACGACTTTGATATCCCAGGTATTCTGTGAAACTGTCCAGAGTTTGGTATTATTCGGGTAAAGCAGTTCACTACCCAATTGATCAACTCCCCAGCTTGAACTGGACGAGGGAGATATGAAAACGCTGTAGATCGTTACACTGCTATTGTTCACTATCTTGATGGCTCCACCATCGGCATAAATATCCAAAGTAACAGTCTTGCCAAGCTGCAAATCGAGATAGCGGGTACCAGTAAAGACATGATCTCCGGTATAATCCACTTTGACATAACGGTCTGAACTATAGGTTCTCGACCAGTTTGAGCTAGAACTCAGAGACATCAATTCTCCGTCGTCAATCTCGAACCAAACGGTACCATTGGTGTTGTTGCGGACACGAATAGTAGCCTCATCAACACAGGCAGTTACGACAAAAAGCATTACTAATGCCAGGCAAAGAATGAGTATTTTTCTCATGGTTTCTCCTTATCT
Source organism: uncultured Candidatus Cloacimonadota bacterium (assembly GCA_964652645.1). Taxonomy (GTDB): domain Bacteria; phylum Cloacimonadota; class Cloacimonadia; order Cloacimonadales; family Cloacimonadaceae; genus CAZZCS01. The sequence continues at coordinate 1,094 of CAZZCS010000115.1, forward strand.
ATTATTCACCACTTCATCTGGAATGGCTTGAATATAAGTATATACAGGTTTGGCATTATCGCTGATCACTTCTTTGGTGATGCGGCAAGATTCGATCTCGGGGTTATCCGGAATTTCGTACATGATCCCGAGGATAAATTTCTCCATGATGGAGCGTAAGCCCCGAGCCCCCGTCTTCTGATTGATAGCCACTCGAGCGATCTCCCGGAGCGCTTCTTCATCAAAATCAAGCTTGACTCCATCCATTTCAAAGTACTTTACATACTGCTTGCAGATGGCGTTTTTGGGCTTTTCGAGGATCTCTACCAAAGCAGCTTCCGAAAGTTCGTGCAGGGTGCACAGCACTGGCAATCTGCCGATCAGCTCTGGGATGAGACCATATTTGAGTAAATCGTAGGAATTTGCCTGGTCAAAGATAGTCACTTCGGACTGCTTTTCACCCAGCTTGACATCGAAGCCAATAGCTTTTTTGTCCATCCTGCTCTTGATGATCTTCTCCAGCCCAAAGAAAGCTCCACCCACTATGAAAAGGATATTTGTGGTATCCATCTCGATGAAGTCCTGCTGGGGATGCTTTCGACCGCCTTTTGGAGGTACATTTACCTTAGTCCCTTCCAAAATCTTGAGCAAGGCCTGCTGAACTCCTTCCCCGGAGACATCTCTGGTAATGGAAGGGGTTTCAGATTTGCGTGAGATCTTATCTATCTCGTCGATGTAAACTATTCCACGTTCAGCTTTGGCAACGTCATAGTCCGCACTCTGCAAGAGGCGAACCAGGATGTTTTCCACGTCCTCACCCACGTAGCCTGCTTCTGTAAGAGTAGTGGCATCAGAAATGGCAAAGGGAACCTTGAGGATGCGAGCCAGGGTCTGAGCTATCAAGGTCTTGCCGCTCCCTGTGGGGCCTATCATCAGGATATTGCTCTTTTCCAGCTCCACATCATCTGCGGTCTGGCGATAGATCCTTTTGTAGTGGTTATAAACTGCTACGGAGATGATCTCTTTAGCTTTTTCCTGTCCGATTACGTATTGATTGAGGAACTCTTTGATTTTCGAAGGTTTGGGTAGTTCAAATTCTGTTTCTTCTACTTCGGGATGACTGGAATCTATAATAGTGTGGCACATCAAAATACATTCATCACAGATATTACCTGCTATGCCACGAATGAGTGTTTTTACTTCTGCTTCTGCTCTTCCACAGAAAGAACAGCTCAGGTTTTTGTATTTTTCCAAACAAACCTCCATGTCTCTTGGAAAAGTTTATGAAGCCCGGATATCGACCTCAGATGCGTCTTGCTCCAAGGCTGATATTCGAGCAATTTTCGTCAATCTATTTTCTGGTGCTGATCACTTCGTCTATGATACCATAGGCTTTAGCCTCTTCTGCATTCATGAAGAAGTTACGCTCGGTATCCAAATTGATCTGATCGATTTCCTTTTTGGTATGGTGATGCAAGATCTCGTTCATCCGCTTTCTCAGATAGAGAATCTCTTTGGCCTGGATTTCAATATCCGAAGCCTGGCCTTGAGCTCCACCCAGGGGTTGGTGAATCATGATTCTGCTGTTTGGGAGAGCTGTTCTTTTCCCCTCTGCGCCTGCAGCCAGTAACACTGCAGCCATGCTGGCAGCCTGACCAATACAGATTGTGCTGACCTTGGGTTTGATGTATTGCATGGTATCGTATATGGCGAGGCCAGCAGAGATGTATCCACCGGGGCTATTGATATACATATAGATATCGCGCTCCGGATCTTCACCTTCCAGATGCAGCAGCTGTGCCACCACTGTATTGGCCAGGTTATCATCGATGGCTCCGCCCAAAAACACAATCCTGTCATTCAGGAGCCTGGAGTAGATGTCGTATGCTCTCTCTCCGCGTCCTACTTGTTCTATTACGATTGGAATAAAGCTCATTAGGCCTCCGTATTTTCCTCAAAGATTTCTGCTTGTTTCTCTTCTGCCGGCTCTTCTTCTACCAGTTCAGCATCGGATATCTCTGTAGATTGGGCAGGTGGCAATTCAGCCTCTGCTTCATCGGCAGGATTCTGAGCCAAAACAAATTCATTCTGCGTTGCCAGTTGATTCAAGATAAGGTAGTTTTTGATGGCTTCTTGAAATTCTGGAGAATCGAGATACTTCTTGTTTGCTTCCTTCCAGGCTTCAACGGTTTTATCATCGAGAATCGCATTATGAGTGATGTAGGTCTCGATATCTGAATCTGTAACTTCTACATTTACAACTTTTTTGAGGTTGTTCAGGACATAGACGTTGATCATCTCCTGCGCTATCTGCATTTTCACCTGGTACTCGTAGTAGGCTTTCCACTGGGGATTATCAATCTTTTCCACCTCTTTGGCGGCAATGTGATTCAGAGTCTTTTCAGGAAGCTCAAACTGATTATCAACAAAGAATTTGCTTATGAGAGCAGCATGCTTGATACTGATATTTTTATGCTCATTGGCCAGCCTCATATCGTCACTGATTTTGGTTTTCATCGCTTCCAGTGAATCGAATTCCAGGTCTTTGGCAAATTCGTCATTGAGCTCTGGTACCATATTTCTGCGAATGGCATTGACCATGATAGTGGAAGGGTACTGTTGCTCCATATCTATCTCATTATTGGAGATCAGAACTGCTAGATCCATGCCTGCGATTGTGAGGCTGATAGTCTCGCCGATCTTCTTGCCGATCAAAAGGCTGTGGGCATTTTCATGTTCACTTTGCTCAGTCACGAGATTGATGTTTTGCACGACTTTCTCAGTTTCTACTTCATAGGTAAGCTCACCGTCGATTTCGTCTCCCACCTGGGCTTCACCCTCTACGTCTATCATATAGGAATTTTCTTTGAGCAACGAGTCAATATACTGTTCCACTTCGGCTTCGAGCTCTAAGGGTTCATGAGGTATCTGCAAGCCTTCCAGCTGCTTAAACTCAAATTCTGGCTCTGTTTCGAGGTTGATTACAATGGTCATTGGCTCGTTCTTTTCCCAAGTGATGTCTTTCACTTCTGGAAAGAGCAAATAGTGGATGTCGTGTTCTTTGGCTGCTTCATCGAAGCAATCGTCCACCATCTCTTTATAAAACAGGTCCATTACTCTATCTGCATACATCCGTTCGACCATACTCAGCGGGGCTTTACCCTTTCTGAATCCAGGAACTGATACTTCTCTGGAGGCACGGGAAAGGTATTTTTGGTACATTTTCATTGCGCGTTCAGCTTCTACAATGAGAGTGATTTCTTTATTGACCGCATTGATGTTCTTGATTTCGACTTGCACGGTATCTCCTTGTGATGATTAATATAATAAAAACTTGGTGCGAAAGAGGGGACTCGAACCCCTACAGGTGTAACCTACTGGATCCTAAGTCCAGCGCGTCTGCCAATTCCGCCACTTTCGCACATTTAAGCCAGAAAAAATTGAACCGCCCTCTTGTCAAGCCAATAGTGCAGAATTGTCTATCAATCGGGTTTTACCAAGATAGACTGCCATTATTAGCCTGGAATCATCCTCCAGGCTCTCGCACTCTTCAAAACTTGCGGCGTTTACCAAAGCTATATAGTCGATCCTGGCTCCAGCAGAGAGGATCTCTTCCCTCAAGGCAGACTCTACCACTTGCGGATCGCGAATTCCATCCTGATACATCTGCCGGGCCAGCAGAATGGCATTGTACAAACATAGTGCCCGCTTCCTCTCGTCGGGGCTCAAATATACATTGCGGGAGCTGAGCGCCAGGCCATCGGACTCCCGGATAATAGGACAGGGGACGATCCGGGTGCAAACATTCAGATCCTTCAACATGGCTTGTAAGACTGCCACTTGCTGGAAATCCTTCTCCCCCATATACATGAAATCTGGCCTGGTGAGATGTACAAGCTTGAGCACGACCGTAGCAACCCCCATAAAATGGCCGGGACGGCTGGCTCCGCAGAGCAAGGAGGAAATCTCTTTTACTTCGATCCAGGTCTTGTATCCCTCGGGGTACATCATCTGGTTTGAGGGAAGGAAGACGTAATCCACTCCCAGGGGTTTCAGAAGGGCAAGATCCCTATCCAGATTTCGGGGGTAGGAACTGAGGTCTTCGTTTGGGCCAAACTGAGCGGGGTTTACATAGATGGATACAATCACAATCCGGCATTCGGATCTGGCTCTTTTTACCAGAGACAGATGCCCTTCGTGTAGAAAACCCATGGTTGGCACGAAGCCCACAGCAATATCTGCATCCCAATTTTGGGATAGGCATTGCATTTCATCAATGGTCTTAACTATTTTCATTACAATGGTTTATTGTTGTCGTCCAGGACTATGATATTGGGTTTGTGCTTATCGATTTCGGATTCGTCCAATTGTCCAAAATTGACGATGATTACCTTGTCGCCTTTTTGGGCCAATCTTGCAGCAGCGCCATTGATCCCAATCTCACCGGAACCACGTTTGCCCAGGATTACATAGGTTGAAAACCTGGCGCCATTGTTGATGTTGAAGACCTCGACGCGCTCAAACTCGCGCATTCCACTGAGATCCAGTAGATCTTGATCTATACTGATACTGCCGTTGTAATTTATATCACACTCTGTCACAGTTGCTCTGTGCAGCTTGGATAGAAGCATTTCTCTGGTCATTTTATCCTCCATTACGGATACTAGCTCAAGTCAAAATTCCCAAAGGCTTTATATGTCAAGATTTTTACACAGCGAATCAATACGACCTTTAATTGACTAGGGCTTAGGCCTTCCGCATATCCTCTCTCAATCCCTTTAACTCAGCAAGAATGGCAGATAGCACACTATCAGGGTTCTGAGATTCAGCCTGAATGGGTATTTCCGGTCTTAGTTTCTCATTATAAATACCCTTCTTGATCAATTCACTGATTGCCGTTGGGTCTGAAATACCGCTCATTACGAGCTCAGCCTTGGTGTTTTGCTGTCCACTAGCTCCAGCAGTCTGGACGTGAATCTTACTAATCCCAAAGGCTCTTTCCAGAGGGCCTTGAGTAACATCAATATTGGTGATCTTGGTATAGGGAACGATGGTGTTTATCTTCCAGAAGACACCCTTCTTCAGGTTTACACCCTCACCTGTCACTCGATATTCCAGAGTCTTGAAAAAGGCGGGGATGTAGAGGAGAACCCACACTAAGCCGATCAGCAACAGGGAGCAAAAGATGAGGACAATGATAAGCTCGATTTTAAAGAAGAACATTGCTAAGCCTACCACAAGTCCCAAGCCAAACACTATTAGGTTCATAAGAATCCAAAGTTTCTTCAGGGCTAGTTCGGGTTTGGTGATACTATCTTTCATTTGATCCTCCATTTTCTATAGTGACATAGTCTTATGACGATCAATTACGTCAAGATTTATCATATATAAAGCTATGACTTGGGCTTCCTCTCCATGATGCTTCCCTGGCCACTCGTCGTGTGAACGCTGCTGGGCAGGGACGACTGAAGTTGTGGGACTGTAACGTTTTGTAGTTGCAAGGTTTTAAGGTTTTCAGGATTTGAGGTTAAGAAGAGTTGTACTGTTGTAGGGTTTCAGGGAGGCAACCGCTCAGCGGTGTAGAACATCGGCGCTTCGGGCGAGCGCCGGTACCTGCAAAAAAGCCTTGGGATCGGCGCTACGGCGAGCGCCGTTATAATAAAAGCCCCGGGAGATCCCGGGGCTTTATGTTTATGTGATAGGATTTGTACTATTCTACGAGCAACATCTTACGGGTGCTGCTGTATTGGCCTGCGTTCATGCGGTAGAAATAGATCCCG
>CAZZCS010000116.1:0-6800 GCA_964652645.1 uncultured Candidatus Cloacimonadota bacterium
GCGGCAGAAGAGTCGGCAGCGGGATCTACTTTGCCCGGCTGGAAACTGATGGCGCAGTTGCCACCAGGAAGATGATGCTGGTGAAGTAATACATTATTCATCCATATCTCAGCCAGAGCAAAACCAGAAAATCTGCAGTGGTATGGCTCTGGACATCTTATTAGCAGGTTTTCAAACGCTGGCTCACTAGTTCGCTCTTGACACATAAACCACACTGTGAGAATTGAAAACTGATGAATTATGGATGGAATACACTAGATGCAGAGCTTTCTGAATAGACTCAAAGATTACCGAGTCAGGCTCAATTTGCGCCTGAGTATCAAGACAATATTGTTATGCCTTGGCTTACTTGCGATTGTGTTGCATCTATATTTTTTGGTTTGGTCAAATGTGGATCCGCAGTCCGATCTATTGATCCTGTTTGGAATCAGTCTCAAGATCGGCCTGGCTTTGCTGATTCTTTTTCTGGTTCTGAACTGCTATAAGGGTTTTTATTCTGATTTGCAGGTTGGCAGATGGCTGGATGGGCAGATTGATTTTGAAGACGATTTGTATCAAAATACACTGGAACTCCAGCAACAGCACGCCAATGAGAGCATAGTCCAGGCTCTGGCAGAACAGGCCGATAATCGGATCCAGCAGCATAAGTATAGCACTCCCCCGATTGTAAGCTCCAGTGTAGCCTTTGGAATGGGGTTCATGCTACTCGGGTTGCTTTGGATCTGGGGTTTGAATACGTCCAGTTTTCTGGAGGCCACCAGGCAGTTTTATACGAATAAAGCTGCAGAGATTATCTATAAAGACCATATTGAACTGAGTCCGGGGAACATCAAGATCGGCAAGAACGAGCAGGTAATCATCCGCGTCTTGGACCCAGATCCCAGGCTGGAACACAGGCTCTTTTATCGTTTCGACAAGGCCTGGAGAGAACTGGCTATGACTGATAACAGCTATAGCTTTGATAGGCTGGACAATTCCATCGAATACTATATTGAAAACCTTGTAAGTAAATCTGAAGTATATCGGATTGAGGTGCTGGATGAGCCCTTTGTGAGAAGGTGGAGAGTAGAATACACATATCCTTCCTATACCCAAACCGCGCCAGAAGTCGATACTCTGAGTTATGGAAATATCGAGGCCTACAAATATACCAATGTTCAGCTTTCTCTTGAGACCAATATCCCCATTGAGACGGCTACCATGCACCTCAGTGATGGTAGTAGCATTAGCTTTCAGGCTTTGGACTCACGGAGCTTCATTTGTAGGTTTCAGGTGCAAAGTAATCAGACCTGGTATCTGGAACTGATCGACGCTTTGGGAAGGAAGTCCCTGCCGGAACAGAAACGGATCAGCGTTATTCCTGATAATCCCCCCGAAATCAGCATCCTCTATCCGGGTGAAGATATCATGTTAAACCAGAACCTGCTCCTGCCTCTAATCGTGGTAGCAAGTGATGATTTTGGTCTTAAAAACATGGCTTTGAAATTCAATGTCAATGATGGCGTGGAACAGAATATCGTCCTCCAATCCGTGATCGAATCCAAACTATTTCAAAAGGACTATGTCCTGAGCCTTCAGAATCTGAATCTCTTCCCGGGAGATATAGTATCATATTGGGCAGAGGTTTACGATAATTCTCCAGATAATCAGAAAGCCGTTACCAGAGTTTATCGAGCCAGATTTCCATCCATTGAAGAAATCTATAAAGCCCTGGAGCAAGGTGAGCAACAGAAGCATGACGAATTGAATCAAGCTCTGGAAAAATCCCAACGAATCCAACAGGAGTTCGAGCAAAAAAGGCGCGAATTACTCAAGCAGGATGATCTGAGCTGGGAAGATAAAAAACACTTGGAAGAGATCCTGAGTGGACAGGAAAAACTGGCTGAACAGGTGGAAAACATCGCAGAAAACTATCAGGATTTGATAGATAAAATGCAGATGAATCAAGCTCTGTCTCAGGAAACCCTGGAGAAAATGGCCAAAATCCAGGAACTGATGCAGGAGATTGCCAACGATGATCTTCTCAAGGCGATGCAGCAGTTTGAAGATGCGCTAAAGGATATGGATCCCGATGCCATCAAGAAGGCAATGGAAAACTTCAAGTTTTCGATGGAAGATTTTAGCAAAAAGATAGAGCAAACTCTGGATCTACTCGAGAGCATCAAAAAAGAGCAGGCAGTTCAGAAAGCGCTCCAAATCTCAGAAGAGACACAGAAGATGCAACAAGAGCTGCACGATAAGAGTGGTGATCTCAATCGCGATAAGGATGCTCTTGCCAAAGAACAGGATAGCATCAAAGATAAATATGAGAATCTGAAAGCAGAGCTCGAAAAAATCAAAGAGATGATGGATCCCCAAAAGGATAAAAAATCTCTCGAGCAGCTTCAAAAAATTCAGGATGAGATGCAAAAGCAGGATGCTGCACAAGATATGCAACAAAGCAGCGATCAACTCAAGGCAGATCAGCGCTCTCAAGCAATGCAATCCCAGCAGCAGGCTATGGAGAAGCTGAGAACTTTCTCGAAGATGCTGGGCGAAATGAAAAACTCAATGGCCGCAGGTTCGCAGGAAGGTGTAATGCAAGCCATTCAGGTGGCCATCCGGGAGCTGTTGATCTTCTCCAAAAAACACGAGGAAGTATCTTCCCGCTACAACCGGGATCCTTATGCCATAATCTCTGATTTGATCGCACACTACGAGGGTATCCAGCTTTCGCTGAACAAGCTCTATTCATCCCCTCAAGTGATGATGTACATCCCTCCCAAGTTTTTTATCGACCTTACGGGCACATATCAAAACTACCGCGAGCTCTTCGTAAACGTAAGCGAGATGCAGTATCATGCGATACCTGCGGTGCTAAAGAACATCCAAAGCGGACTCAATCTGATGATTTATGACCTGATGCAAGCGCTGCAAAATCAATCCTCTGGAAGCGGGAGCGGGGGTGGGATGCAATCACTCATGCAGATGCTCCAGCAGATGGGTGAAGAACAGATGGCAATGAATATGCTCACTCAGCAGCTTTTACAACAGATGCAGGAACAGGGGGGCCGTATGAACCCTGCCATGCAACAGCAGATCCAAAAGCTGGCCAATGATACAGAACGCATGACCGAAAACCTGAAACGTGCCCTGCAAAACAATCCCGAAGCCCAAAGGCAGGGAAATGCCATCCAGCAGATCATCGAAGAAGCCGAAGCTCTCAGCCGGCAATTACGCTCGAATCAGATAAATCGGGATGTTCTCAATCGGCAAGACCGAATCCTATCCCGGCTCCTGGATGCCCAACGATCTTTGAACAAGCGGGATCAAAGCCAAAAGCGTAAGGGGCAGACGGCTGAACAAAGAATGATGGAGCGACGAAGTGGCATAGATTATGATACCCTGAGACGAAACGCGTCTCTGGATGAAAGCTTCAGATCCTTTCCCAAAGAGTATCAGGAAGTGATTTTGCGCTACCTGAAGAACCTCAATGAACAGGTGGATCAATGACCAGAACCATAATTCTCAGTCTTCTGCTGCTCGTCGTTTGGGGAGCACTGAGCGCTCAATTCGACGAACGTTCCATCCTGACTCAGCAGGCCCAGCAACTGATGGCCAGGCGTCAGTACTCCGAAGCAGAGCAACTTTTTCAAGAGGTTTTACGCAAGTTTCCTGGCGATTCCAATAGTCTCAATCAACTGCTGCAGCTATATTATCTAACCTCTCAGATAGACAAAGCAGAGAATCTGCTGGAGAGTTCAAAGCGCAATATGCCTCAGACTCAGTATACAGAGCAGAGGATATTGCTCTATGTGATGCAGGGTAAGGTTCAGGCAGCCTGGGAGCTTGCGCAGGGGTATTTGAACCAGTTTAACCACGACCAGGGCAGATACAGGATAATGGCCTCCTACTTTGAGCGGAGAGGCTTTTATGATCAGGTTCTGGAGCTGTATCGGTCTGCTCGCAAGCATCATAAAAACGACAATTTGTTCATGATGGAATATGCCAATACTGCGCTAAACTACCGCCTTTTTGAGGTGGCACTGCGCGAGTATCTCCGCTTTCTCAATCTGAACCCCGGCAATGTCTTCTTTGTAAACAATCAATGCAAGACAATCCTGCAGGAGGATCCGAGTATGATCTCTGTCATTGCAGAGTTTGCCTCCGGGGAGGTAAACCCTGTAATCCTGGAACTTTATGCGACATCTCTGGTCAACCTGAAGCGACCCTTGCAAGCGCTGGAGATTTATAAGACCATGTCTGCAGATAAGTTGCGCAGTTTTGCAGAAGAGCAATACGCTGCCCTCAATGATGAGGTGGCCTATCCTGCCTATGAGCATCTAGTGGAGACAGGGACAGACGAACTCATGAAGGCGGATTATAGACAGAGAATGGCGCAGATCCAAATCCGTAATGCCCGCTATCATCTGGCACATGAGATTCTTCTGGATATTATAAACGATCAGCAGTTACTGGATCGGCGGATAAGAAACCGGACAGGCGTCAATCTCACATCGAGAAAGATGATGGCCGAGCTGATCCTGAGTACTACCGCAGAGGTCGATAGTGCCCTTGCCTGGTACGATAAAGCCAAGGCATTTGCCCGCAATAGCTTTGAAGTTGCTGAGATCGACCTGGAAATCGGGAGGTTGCTGATAATGAACGAAGCATATAATGCAGCCTCAGACCAGTTAGCCAGGATTTCTGATAAAAGACTGGACGAAACTCGAGACTACTACTTGCTTTTGAAAGCCCTGATGCAAAATGAGATTGCCAAGGCTGATACCCTGATGAACGAATACATTATTCGCTATCCTGGTAGCTCCTATACAAATGACTCTATCTACCTGCTGATGCTGGTCTATGGGATGGATGAGGGAGATAAGGCCCTCTTCCTGGAGGCCTATCGCAAGAAACAGCTCCATCAAAAGGACTCAATTGCCAAAATCTTGGCAGTTTTCGAGCACAACCGGGATGAAGAGCTGAGGTTACTCGCTGTGGAATGGTCACTGCAACTCGCCGATAGGCTAGAGGCGATGCAGATTCTGGATTACGATTGGCAAGATCCGATAGCCAGTGAATACGCCGCCCTTATCAAATTGAAACTGATCGAGGACAGCGAATATGAACAGCGCTTTGCCCGTGAATTTTTGAAGCAAAACCCCAATAGCATCTGGTCTCCGAACTTCCGGCAGGTTATCAGTAGGATGAGCCAGTCAAGACCAAATCTATAAAGAAATCTTAGGGAGGATCAATGAAGTATATAGCTTTTCTATTTGGCCTCATGCTGCTCTTGAGCGCTTGTAGCAAGGAAATGAGCGACAAGCAGATAGCGGCTGTAGAAGCCGAGATTAGAGCTCAGGTGGCCTTAGTGCTGGAGGCAACTGAGAATCTGGATCTGGAGGCTTTGAAGGGTCATATTTCTGATGATGATCGAACCACTCTGTTCCTGAATGGCACCTCTCTAAATGCCAGTGCCTGGCTGGACGAAATGGAAGCTATCTTTTCTGAGCTGGAATCTCAAAAAATCGAGATCATCAGCGATGAGGTGATCGTATTCAGCCCCCGCTATGCCATGTGGAAAGCAGTGGCAAAGAGTGCAATAAAGGCTGTGGATGCCCAGGGGATTTCAGAAGAACTGCTGGCAGAGAGCTGGATCTGGCAGAAACAGGGCAGGGACTGGAAGCTAATCCATTATCACGAATCGTTTTGAGCTAATTGCTTATCTATGCCGTCTCTCATGTAACAGAGACGGCATTTTTTGCGTCCAGACACAGCAATGCCGTGATGGCAGAGCCGATTGCCAGGACGTTTATAGTCGAGATCATTATAATCGGTGCCAGCCCGGTCTCTTGGCCCAGCATATTCATTCCAGCCAGTTTTGCCACTAGAGCCAGCATCATAATCGACAGAAACACAAAATAGATTGGTGCAAAAAGATAGCCATAGCGGTTTTTTCGCATGAATAAAACTCCCGAAACAAAAGCCATTGGCAGAAAATAAGCCAGATCCAGACCTTGCACGATCAGGGTCGTAAAGTGATAGAGCCCCTGAGGGAGTTCTCCCTTCAAAAGAGGTGGAACCACTATCCCCAGCCACATCTGAGCGATTAGAATACTGTTCAAGACCAGAAACCCACCCAGCAGTTTGACAGGCGTTCTGCTTGAGAATTGCTTTTTTAGTTCATCGGGGTTGATGCCAATGATTGTGATCACAAAGGTATGCAAAGTAAGCCCAGCCAAGGCAGTATAGATCAAGAAAAAGCTGTTGTACATCCCCATGGTCAGATAAAACAGGTAGGTCAGAAGCAGATAGCCAATTACCCCCAGGAGCATCAATCTGCCGCGCAGGCTCCCGCGGCGAGCCCAAAGGAAGGCAACGATCATTAGGGGTACGGCGATAAACAAGCTTACAAAATCCTGGGCTATGCCTTGAGGAGCTACCTCGTAGGGCATATCTCGATAAATCCCATTGCCGTAAAGGGTTACTTCTTCGCCGCGGAAACTGGTAAACAGGATTGCACCCTCGCCTCCGATGCTAAAGATACCTCCGACTGTGGCTACTACAGTAAGGATCGCTATCAGGGCACATAATGTGCCGATTAGTGCTGCTTTTGGCATGTCAATTACCTCTATAGTTATCTTCGTTTTTTTGCTTGGGAGCTTGCCCGGCTCAAAGCGTCGCTTTATCCGGCAGCTCAGGCAACAGAATCAAATGTGAGATTCTGGACTTTTTGTCAAAAACAATTTCGAGATCCTACTTGACCCAACTTTACCACTTTAAGCATTTATATGTTTCTCCTGCAAGCACATAGTATT